>NZ_JBITPU010000015.1:0-112342 GCF_044684115.1 Acinetobacter sp. ABJ_C1_1
CCTTCCCGAACTCAGAAGTGAAACCTCTTAGCGCTGATGGTAGTGTGGGGTTACCCATGTGAGAGTAAGTCATCGCCAGCTCATTATTCTAAACACCCCGGTCTCGAAAGAGATTGGGGTGTTGCTTATTGCGCGGAAATAAGAAAAATCTAGAAACTCTGGATATAGTAGATAATAAAGACAGATATATATTAAGCCTAAGAAAGAGTTCTGTTATAAATAATAAGAAAATTAAATTTTTAAGTATGCATAATAAGAGAAGAGCATCTATGATAATTTATGGTGATGTAAGTTCGGGTAATTGTTATAAGATTAAATTATTACTTTCCTTATTAAAAATTAATCATAAATGGGTCCATGTTGATATTTTAAACAAAGAAACTCAAACAGATGATTTTTTGTCGTTAAATCCCAATGGAAAAATACCTATATTAGTGCTGGATGATGGTCGTGTTTTGAGTGAATCCAATGCTATTTTAGGTTATGTAGCTGAAGGAACAAAATTTATTCCTACAGATCCTTTTATTAAAGCAAAAATGTATCAGTGGATGTTCTTTGAGCAGTATAGTCATGAACCATTTATTGTAGTTGCTCGCTTTATTAATAAATATTTAGGGTTACCAACAGAAAGAATACAGGAATATCATAATTTACAGCCAAAAGGCCATAAAGCGCTATCTATTATGGATAAAGCTTTAATAGAGTATGATTATCTCGTTGGAAATGAATTGACCATTGCGGATATCGCTTTATATGCATATACGCATGCCGCTGAGGAAGGCGGCTTTGATTTAAAGTTATATCCAAATATTCGAGCATGGTGTCAAAGAATTTGAGAATATTTAGGTTATGTAGATATGATTTAAATAAAAAAGAACTCATATAGAGTTCTTTTTATATCTGAGCGTCTGATTTAGAAGTGTGCTTCCAAGCCTACATATGGACCTTTAAACTCAAATTTAAGGTCATTGTTATCATAATCATCTAAGTCAATATTGAGTACGCGGTAGCCAGCTTTCAAGCCTAAATCAACTGCTAAATTATCGACGAATTTATACTTTACCTCTGCTAATGCATCTGTGATTTTTGCATCATTAAAGTTTGTATAGGTTGCTTCGCCTTTAGCACTTAACCCTGTGAATGGAAGTTTCACTTCGCCTGACAAATAAGCGATAGGATATGTTTTATCAATATCAACACGTTTACCAGTGTAGGCAGTGATATCACCATTTAATACAGTTGCCCCAAGACCAGCATCTACACTCACAATATTATCTAATAATTCGTAGTAAAGAATAAAATCACTATGATCTAAATTAATTTTATAGTTAGCTTGGCCTAAGGTTTCTGACTTAGTCTCGGTATCTAGATTTACATAGCGAATTTTTGCATTTGGAATAAATGGAATTGGATGCTCAAAAGCTAATGAAAGCTGTGCACTGCCTTTTCGATCTAAATCTTGATCATCTGGTAGTTGTGAAGACATGTTTGCTTTACCATCGTAAAACCAATAACCAACGTCTCCTTTAACTCCTATAAAATCAGCTTGTGCGAATCCGCTAAGACCCATCCCGAGTGCCAAAAAAGACATTTTTAATATCTTCATCATCATATCCTAAGAAAAGAAATCTTTGAGCGCATGATATAGATATCTGTGTAGTTATGCATTGATGAAAAATGGCGAATATAAAACTTTTAGAGCGTTAATTATTAATATTAATCTATCTTTTTGATTTTAATGTAAAAATATAGAATTAAGGAAGATCTTATGGGGGAAAGTTTTAGTATAAATTTTGTGTAATATGACAATAAGATTTTATGTTTTCAATTATCTAAAAAATAGTTGATATATCTACTTTATAAAATACAAAAGAATTTAAATGGTAGAAAATATCATTGCTTATAATCTCCAATAATATGTTTTAGAACACGAATATTAGCTAAAAAATAACCAATCTGAATAAAAAACTCTAAAAAACGTAAAATTTCAGATGGAAATTACAGTAAAAATAAATAAAAACAGGTATTGTTCAGCTATATAGGAGCAAAAAATGGACAAAAATCTTTAAGGAAGAATTTTCTATTTTTGCTTGTTTGACATGAAAATAAAAATACTCAAAAGGTGCCTTTTATTCTCTATCAAACGCAAAAGTATTCTTTGGTTCTTTTTTTGCGTGCGGAATAACAATCAACAAAAGCAGTAAAAATAAGCAATCTTTTTAAAATTAGGTGTTCTATGACAGATTCTCGTGAAAACTGGACGTCACGATCTGGTTTTATTATTGCAGCCGTTGGTTCGGCTGTCGGCTTAGGTAATATTTGGCGTTTCCCCTACGTTGCTTATGAAAATGGTGGTGGTGCGTTTCTTATTCCTTATTTACTTGCACTCATTACAGCAGGTTTACCATTACTATTTTTAGATTATGCGGTAGGCCATCGTAGTAATGGGTCACCTCCTAAAGCGTATCGAGCTTTGTTTAAAGGAGGAGAAACATTAGGATGGTGGCAGGTTTGTGTCTGTATCATCATCGGTTTGTACTACGCAAGTGTACTGACTTGGGCTGGTAGTTATATTTATTTCTCTATTGGTCAGATGTGGGGAAGTGACCCGGAAGGCTTCTTCTTCAATACCTATTTACAAACCTCAAAAGCGACTGGTTTTGATTTACAGTTTGTAAGTCATTTATTTTGGCCGATTGTTGGAATTTGGGCACTGACTTTAATCATTTTATATGGTGGAGTGAAAAAGGGTGTTGAATTATCTAACAAGATTTTCATGCCTTTATTGTTTGTTTTATTTACCATTTTAGTGATTCAGTCATTGCGTTTACCGGGCGCGGTACAAGGCTTAAATGCTTTCTTTACGCCAAATTGGTCTGCCATGATGGACTATAAAGTTTGGTTAGCAGCTTATGGTCATACTTTCTTTTCACTCTCCGTTGGTTTCGGGATCATGGTGACCTATGCATCCTACTTAAAACCAAAAACCAATTTAACTGGCTCAGGCCTTATTGTCGGTTTTGCAAATGCATCGACAGAGATTTTAGCGGGTATTGGTATTTTTGCGGCGCTTGGCTTTATGGCACATGCTGCAGGTACTGAAGTTAAAGACGTCGTGAGTGGTGGTATTGGCTTAGCATTTATTGCTTTCCCTAAAATTATTTCAAGTTTAGGGTCGGGTGCTGACCTATTTGGTCTTTTGTTCTTCTCTTCATTATTTGTAGCTGGTATTTCTTCAATGGTCAGTATTTTGGAAGTGCCGATTGCTGCAATGCAAGATAAGTTGAAGTGGGGACGCAAGAAAGCTGTAACCATTATTGGTGGCGGTAGTGCGCTTGTATCAATTATTTTATTCTCAAGTGTAAATGCAATTAAGCTTGTTGATATTGTCGATCACTTTATTAATAACATTGGGATTATTGGTGGCGCATTATTATCGATTATTAGTGTAGCTTGGTTTAAACGTTCAGCACTTAAAGAGCTTCGTGACCATGTAAACCGCATTTCAACCATTCAATTGGGTAAAGGCTGGGATTTCACTTTAACAGTCATCACTTCTTTAATCTTGTTAACAACACTCTCTATGACTGTTTTTAATTTGATCAAAAATGGCTATGATACTTATAGTATGAGCTTACAAGGTGTATTCGGCTGGGGCAGTGTGATTTTCTGTGGAGTCGTAGCTATCGTGTTAAGTAAAATGAAAGATCGCTAGGAGGATAAAATAATGAATACTTCGGCAATCGTGATGTTAATAATTTCAATGGTGTTTGTATGGGGTGGATTAGCATTGTCCATCTTACATTTAGCAAAGCATCCTGAAGAATTAGATGAAGTTTTAGATGAAGTAAAAGATCAGCATACACTTTAATATACTGATCTAGTAAAAAAGCAGGCATAACGCCTGCTTTTTTTATGCAATTTTTTGGATTTTACAATAATAGAACCCATCACCAGATTGTGCTTGTGGCAATAATTGTCTGCCATGGATTTGTTCAATTCCCCAAGCTGCTTCGATTTTCACTTCTTTTGCATCGGTATGTTCTGCAAAGAAATCAATCATCTGTTGCTCATTTTCAGCTTTTAAAATTGAACAGGTGATGTAGAGCAATGTGCCGCCAACTTTGAGTTGTTGCCACATATGTTCCAAAATCTGTTTTTGTAGCTCAATGGTTTGCGCTATATCGGTAGATTGACGCAATAGGCGTATGTCAGGATGACGTCGAATTACACCTGTCGCAGAGCATGGTGCATCAAGCACGATACAATCTACTGGTTCAGCCAGAGTCCACTCGGTTGCATCGGCAGCCAGAATTTCAGTATGGCTTTGGTCTAGCTGTAGTCGGTTTAAGTTTTCAGTCACACGGACTAAACGACTCGCGTCCTGATCAATGGCAATTAACTGTGCTGGTTTAAATTTTTCCAGTAAGTGAGCTGTTTTACCACCCGGAGCAGCACACGCATCAATCACTGTTTTATTGTTTAAATCAGGCAATAGGGTTGCACATAACTGCGCATGTTCATCTTGTACAGAAAACCAGCCCTCTTCAAAACCAGGTAACTGAGTGATTTGTACAGATTGCTCAAGAACAATACCTGCTTCAGACAGAGTACACGCATGTGCCTGAATATCTAGACTTTGTAGTTTTGCTAAATAAGCATCTCGACCAATGTGGCGCTGGTTCACTCGTAAGGTTAAAGGTGCAACTTGTTTTAATGATTGGCAGAGCGCTTCGGTTTGTTCTCCCCAATCCTTTTTTAACCTTTTGAAAAGCCAACTTGGTAAGCCATGTGCTTGTTGTAAACCCTGCTCGAACTCCTCAGTTTCACGAGTAGCTCGGCGCAAAATAGCATTTACAATGCCACTGAGTGCAGGGAACCCAAGTTGTTTAGTCGCATCTACTGTTTCCGAGATGGCAGCGTGTGCTGCAATACGCGTGCATAAAACTTGATAAAGACCAACGTATAGGCAGGTTTCCACAGTCTCATTGTTTAAAGGTTTGCTGAGCAGAGGTAAGCTAATTGATTTAAGCGCAAACCATTGGCGCAATGTACCTAAAACGAGCTCATGAAACAAAGCACGGTCGCGCTCTGCAACTTGATTGAGCTGTGTATTTAAAATACTAGCAAGTGATTGCCCTTGCTGAACTTTTAGTAACGTTTGGACGACTTGAGCGCGAAGGTTAAAACGTGATGAATTTGAATTAACCTGACTCATGGCAGAATCTGTCCTACGTGAAGTTTTTGAGTTTGTGCAATTTGCTGAGCATTTAATGCTTTACCACCCGGCCATTGCGCACTCGTCAAACAAATAAATGTATTTTCACCGCAAGCAACATGCACGCCTTGTTTATCAATTGCAATAATTTCACCAGTTTGGGCATCTGCTTTGCTTTGACTAGAAACTAAAGAGTTCCAAACACGCAGTGCATTATTTTCATCAAGCTGAACAAAAGCGACTGGCCAAGGGTTAAATGCACGAATATTTCGGTCAATTTGAACAGCATCAATTGACCAATCAATACGAGCTTCTGACTTTACGAGTTTATGAGCATAGACCGTTAAGCTTTCGTCTTGAACTTCGCGTTCTGCCAAATATTTTTGTAGTGTTTCTTCTGACTCGAGTACCGCACAAATTGCTGTTGCACCTTGATCTGCAAGTTTGTCATGCAAAGTCGCAGAAGTATCTTCGGCAGTGATTGGACAATAAGTTTTATACATCATATCGCCTGTATCTAAACCGGCAGCCATTTGCATGATGGTGATACCAGTTTCTTCATCACCTGTTGCAATCGCACGTTGAATGGGCGCTGCACCACGCCAGCGTGGTAATAATGAGCCGTGAATATTTAAACAGCCATATTTAGGTGTATCGAGTACAGCTTGTGGAAGAATCAAACCATAGGCTGCAACGACCATCACATCGGCACCTAAAGCAGCCAATTCTTGTTGAGCAGCCAAGCCTTCTTCGGTGGAAGCTTTGAAGTGGAGTGGTTGATAAACAGGAATATTGTGTTCAAGTGCAAGTTGTTTTACAGGCGATGGCGTTAGTTTTTGTCCACGACCCGATTTACGATCTGGCTGAGTATAAACCGCGATAATTTCATGGGAAGTTTTTAATAAAGCCGCCAATGCTGTTGCAGCAAATTCGGGGGTGCCAGCAAAAATAATTTTCACAAATGCAATCCAAAAAGAGTTTATGGGTAGTATACGTGAAAAACGTTTGAAGCCCTAAACTCATGGCGATTGAGCATCTTAGTTTTTAAATAGTGAACAAAAAATTATTGAAAAAATTTTATTGATAAAAAAAGGTTATAAAAAAATAAAAAATTATTCATGTAAGTTTTGCTAAATATTGACTGAGTATTATCGTTCTTGGCTTTCCCTATATTATTTGCTTCTATAGAATGGAGAATGATCAAATTATGATGATGAGTCAATATTCCGACTGATCTAACGCTATATCAGTATCATTCAGCCAGAGTGGAAGTCATTTCACTCAAGCACAACTTGTTGGAAACACAAATGCCTGACTATCGTTCAAAAACATCGACACACGGAAGAAATATGGCTGGCGCACGTGGCTTATGGCGTGCAACAGGAATGAAAGATGAAGATTTCGGCAAACCAATTATTGCAGTGGTCAACTCATTTACCCAATTTGTTCCAGGCCATGTACATCTAAAAGATCTAGGGCAGCTTGTCGCAGCAGAAATTCAGGCAGCAGGTGGTGTTGCTAAAGAGTTCAATACAATTGCAGTGGACGACGGTATCGCGATGGGGCATGACGGCATGCTTTATTCTTTGCCATCACGTGATTTGATTGCTGACTCAGTTGAATATATGGTGAATGCACACTGTGCAGATGCCATGGTGTGTATTTCTAACTGTGACAAAATTACACCGGGAATGTTGATGGCTGCGATGCGCCTAAATATTCCAGTAGTTTTTGTGTCTGGCGGACCAATGGAAGCGGGTAAGGTTAAGTTCCGCGGTAATGAAAAAGCGATTGACCTTGTTGATGCCATGGTTGTTGCGGCTGATGAAAGTTATACAGACGAGGAAGTTGAAGAGTTTGAACGTTCGGCATGTCCAACATGTGGTTCATGTTCAGGTATGTTTACTGCAAACTCAATGAACTGTTTAACCGAAGCTTTAGGTTTATCTTTACCGGGTAATGGTTCGATTGTTGCGACGCATGCAAACCGTAAAAAATTATTCTTAAAAGCAGGTCAGCTTATTGTTGAATTGGCTAAGCGCTATTACGAACAAGAAGATGCAAGTATTTTGCCTCGTTCAATTGCAACTAAGGCTGCATTTAAAAATGCCATGACCCTTGATATTGCAATGGGTGGTTCAACCAATACAGTTCTACATTTATTGGCTGCAGCAAGTGAAGCTGAAGTTGATTTTACTATGGACGATATTGACGAATTATCACGTCGAGTTCCTGTACTTTCAAAAGTTGCTCCTGCGAAACAAGACGTTCATATGGAAGATGTTCACCGTGCCGGCGGTATCATGGCCATTTTAGGTGAGCTTGATCGTGCGAATTTACTTGATGTATCTGTACCGACAGTGCACGAGAAAACTTTAAAAGATGCATTAGATAAGTGGGATATTATTCGTACTGAAGATGCCGATGTATATGAGTTCTATCGTTCATCTCCGGGTGGCGTACCAACTCAAGTTGCGTTCTCGCAAAATCGCTATTATTCAACATTAGATGGCGACCGTGAAAAAGGCGTGATTCGTAATGCAGAGCATGCATTCTCTAAAGACGGTGGTTTAGCAGTTCTATACGGCAACATCGCACTTGATGGTTGTATCGTAAAAACTGCAGGCGTTGATGAATCGATCTTGAAGTTTACGGGTACAGCACGCGTATTTGAAAGCCAAGATGCAGCTGTAGATGCAATTTTGGGTCATGACATTAAAGCTGGTGATGTGGTTGTTATTCGCTATGAAGGCCCACGTGGTGGTCCAGGTATGCAAGAAATGCTTTACCCAACTAGCTATCTTAAATCGAAAGGTTTAGGAAAAGACTGTGCATTGGTGACAGATGGTCGTTTCTCTGGCGGTTCATCAGGTCTTTCAATTGGACACGTTTCACCAGAGGCTGCTGAAGGCGGTGCAATTGGTTTGGTAGAAGATGGCGACACCATTGAAATCGATATTCCGAACCGTACCATTCACTTAAACGTTGATGATGCGACTATGGCGCACCGTCGTACAGTTCAAGAAGCGAAAGGCTGGCATCCAAAAGAAGAACGTAAACGTAAAGTATCAAAAGCGTTAAAAGTTTATGCAATGCATACAACAAGTGCGGCAAAAGGAGCTGTACGCGTTCTATAAAATATTCAATTTTAATAATTGAGTAGGAAACATGCACCCATTAACACGATGAATTGCTATCATGTTATGGGTGCATTTTTTATGTCTGGTAAAAAAAATCCGCTTGTAGGAAAAGGTGTTTTCAGATCATTCTATGGGTTTGCCATAAAATGGTGATAAAATCTTCACCTACGCAGAAACTCGCGAAATAACATGACATATTTTCTGCGCGAACTTAGGTAGTCATTTTTCTATCTCGACTACTGTTTAACCTTGCACTATGATCAAAATACCTTTTGATCTCGCTTAGGATTTATTTTTTAGAGGCACTACTCATGTCACTGCTACGCCGTTGGTTTGACCCTATCCGATCGAGCTGGTTTTACCAAAAGCCTTCTCGTCAAGCGGTGTTACCCACGGAAAATGGTTTAAGTATTTATTTACGACTTGATGATGTGTATAGCTATCTGGCTGTTCAGCAATTGTCTCAGCTAGATGAAATTTTAAGTGATGAGCTTAAACCTTTAAAAATTATTATTTCTCATACAGCTTCTGAACCTCCAAATAGCATGACGCATGAGGAGTGGCAGCATTATTGTTTAAATGATGCCAAGATTTTAGCAAATCAGCATCGGTTTGCTTTTGATGAGTTCCCAGAAATCCCAAGCCAAGAAGCTTTAAAACAAGCCGCTGTCATATTAAAAAGAACCCCATTACAAGGTCAGAACTTCTTACATTTACTTGAAGATATCTTTCATATGCTTTGGCAACAGCAATATGGAAAGTTACGTACTTTACATGCCATGGCGGTAAAGCACCAGATGCCACAGCATTTCCCAGAACGTATTTTTACAGATGAGCCTGTACAGGCGGCATACTTTGAATTTGGTGGACGTAAATATCATGCAGTGGATGATTTATTACGTTTAACCCGTCGTTTAAAACAACAAAAGTTACTGACCGGTATTCCGATTTTTTTAATTAATCATATCGAATGGCGTGAACATTTGATTAATGATGCTGAAGCACTCAATGAAATTCAGGCTCTTCACCCTGAGCTTGATGTATTTATTGCTTTAGAAGATCCAATGAGCTGGTTACTTCTTGCATATATTAAAGAAGAACTCGCAGACTATTATGATATTCAGTTAAAAGTCTATCCGCTCAGTTACCAAGGCCGAGACTGGTTTGACTGGAGCTTGGCAACACGTGTTTCTAAACGTACTGAGGTGGCTTTTACACCTTTTTGTCGTCCTACAGAAGAAAGTACGCTTGAGATGGCAAAGCTTTTTTATAGCGTGCCAGAAAATCAGCAACTCGATACAATTTTTACTATTTTGCAGGCAGTTTGGACGAAAGGAAAAGACTTATCTTTCCAAAGACACTTCCAAGAGTTACAGCAGCAACTCGGTATTGAGCAGTTAACTGAACAAGATATCCCATCTGTCTTAGAGCAAAATGATGCACTTTGCAAAGACAAGCATCAGCCTGATTTGCCGGTTTTAGAGTTGCGTATTGATGGGCAAAGTTATGTATTTAATAGCTTGTACCGAGTTTGGATGATTGAAAGTATTTTTAGTAATGTTTTAGAAGAAAAATACAAAACGGCCTCAACTTCTAATTGAGGCCTACTCCTAAAAACAAGAATAGGGCAAAACCTGTTTTTTCCGTAGCATAACCATGTAGGGAATCGGAGATAAACAGTGACTTTTTTAGCAATTATTATGATGGTGTTTGCCTTTGCTGGCATGATCAAAGGCATGATTGGCCTAGGTTTGCCCGCAGTATCAATGGGCTTACTCACCATCGCAATGAGCCCTTTTCAGGCTGCATCTCTTTTAATTGTTCCTTCAATGGTCACCAATGTTTGGCAGCTTTTTGCAGAGGGACATGTTTGGACTTTTATTCGCCGTTTCTGGACTTTGCTCGTAGGCATTGTGGTGGGCTCAATATGGAGCTTTTTACCGACTTTAAGTCAAAGCCATGGGCATAGTAGTGAGATTTTATTAGGAAGTATGTTGGCCTTATATGGCCTTTATGGATTATGTGTCAAAAAGCTTCCACACTTAGGGAAACATGAGCGCTGGTTATCGCCGATTATTGGATATATTGGTGGGGCAGTCACCGTAGCCACAGGCGTCATTATTATTCCTATCGTGCCATATTTGCAGTCTTTGCATTTAAAACGTGACGAGTTGGTTCAGGCTTTGGGATTAACGTTTACCGTCTCTACCATTTGTCTTGCTGTTTTCTTACACCATAACCCGATGTCTGGAGTAACACTGGACTATCGTTTATCTTTTGCTGCGTTGTTGGCTGCACTGATTGGAATGTGGATCGGTAAAAAAATCCGTTATCGACTCAATGAGCAGTTATTTCGCCGTATCTTTTTTATAGGGTTGGTGTCGTTAGGGCTTTATATGATTTTGCATTAAGCCGTTTTTTCAGGACGATGCTGCAATAAAAAATCTGCAAACTGTTGGTAACTGCTAGGCAGCTGGTTGAAGTTTTGTGTGGCTAAAAGGAGTTTACGATTTGCCCATGCACCTAGAAGTTGGATCGAATGAAAATCATAATCTGATTGCAAACGCTGTGCCGCACGAGCTGGCATAATCGCAATTCCTACACCTTTGGCGACTACTTCAGCAATTGCACTAAAGTTAGGTAAGCGCAAACGGTATTGTATGTTAAAGCCTAATAATTTCGCTTGAGTTTCAATAGACTGTTGCAAAGAGTGGTGGGCTTTAAGGCCAATAAAACCATAGCTTAAAGCGTCTACTAAATTCAGCTTTTGATATTGAGTTAACTCATGTGTAGCAGGACAAATCAAAACTAGAGGATCACTCGCAAATTCTTTAGTTTGCAAATGTCGGGTATCAAAAAAGCTTGAGACCAAGCCAAGGCTCGCAATTCCTTGGGTTAATGCATCTACAATTTCCGAACTTTCTGCTTCGTGCAAATCGATATTCATTTCAGGATGAAGCACTAAATATTGCGGTAATAACGGAGGCAAATATTCGCTTTGAGCAGAAGAGTTACACCAAAGCGTTAAGGCTTGTGTTGTAGAAGACTTAAAGCGCTGCATTTCTTGTTCGAGTTGATCTTTTTGTGCTAAAAGCTGACGAGCATGTTCTACAAAAGCATGTCCCGCTGTGGTGAGTTCTACACCTGTGGTTTGGCGAATAAATAAAGGTGTTTCAAAATACTGTTCGAGTTTTTTAATACGTTCACTCGCTGCTTGAAGAGAAATAGCAGAGCGGTCCGCACCTTTAGTCAGGCTACCTGTAGAGACAATATGAAGTACCAGCTGTAAATCAAAAAAATCAAAACGCATGATAGGAACGTATTGAAGCGCAAAAAATCATCATACTAAATCGGAATGAAAAAAGGCAGCTTACGCTGCCTTTTTGAATTTAAGTTTTATCTTTTAAACTGAACAACCAATTTAGAATAATGGCCGCAAATGTTGCTGTACCAATACCCCCTAAATTGAAATTACCGAACAATAATTCAAAGTTACCGGCACCTAAAATAATCGTCACAGAAGCAACAATCAGGTTTTTATTGTTAGAAAAATCAACTTTGTTTTCAATCCAGATTTTTGCACCGGCAATGGTAATTAAACCAAATACGACAATAGATGCACCTGTTAAAACTGCGCTTGGAATGGTACTAATCACCGCGCCAAATTTTGGAGATAGACCTAAGAAAATGGCGAAGACACCCGCAATCACAAAAACAATGGTTGAGTACACACGAGTGACTGCCATCACACCAATATTTTCACCATAAGTGGTCATCCCCGGCGCGCCAACACTACCAGAAAGCGTTGTTGCTAAACCATCTGCAACAAATGCTTTGCCTAATTGTGGCGTTAGGTTTTCGCCAGTCATTGCACCTACTGCTTTAATATGGCCTAAGTTTTCTGCCACTAAAATTAATGCAACTGGCGCAATAATTAGCATAGCTTTGGTATCAAAAGTAGGATGTGAAAAGCTTGGGATACCGAACCATGCAGCCTGTGAGATCTGACTAAAATCGATTGGTTTACCTAGACCTAAACCATTGGTCGTGATGGCATAAATTACGTAAGCCAAAATCAAACCAACTAATAGAAGTAAACGTTGTAGTAAACCACGCGTAAAGACCGCAATACTGCCCATACAAAGTACAGTAATTAATGCCATCCACATTTCAAATGGTTGGCCAGCAACGCCTTTAATGGTAACAGGGGCAAGGTTTAGACCAATAATCATCACAATTGCGCCAGTCACGACAGGCGGCATGAGTTTTTCAATCCAGCGCGTACCCGTAAGCATGACAATAAAACCGATGAGTGCGTAAAAAATACCGCACGCTACGATTCCACCTAAAGCCATGGACAGATTTGGATTGGCGCCCGAACCTGTAATGTGCCCAGTCGCTGCTGCAACCACACCAATAAAGGCAAAACTCGATCCTAAGTAACTTGGAACGCGACCACCTGTAATTAAGAAGAACAGGATGGTACAGATACCGGACATTAAAATAGCGAGGTTCGGGTTAAAGCCCATAAGTAATGGCGCTAAAACGGTGGCTCCAAACATGGCAAATGCATGTTGGATGCCTAAAATGGCACTTTGAACTGGGGGGAGATATTCATTGGTAGAGACCGGTCGATGGTCAACATCACCTTGGTAAGGCTGCCATTTTGGAAACCAGTTGGACATAAAATGAGCTCATTATTCTTTAATTGGAGCAATGATACTCTTTCTTTGGAAAGCATTTAATCTCTAGTGAGCAGTATGTGAGTGAAAAGTAATTATTTTTTAACGATTGGTATAATTTTAAGAATTCTAAATATAAGGAATTAGTTATTTTTTTATAATAAAACTTAATTTTATGATTTTTAAAAAATATTTAAAAAAATATAAAATCGGGGAAAATTTATGAAAAATGGGGAACTTTGCAAGTAAAAAGCAGCACATCGGTGATGTACTGCCTTGTCAAACGATCGGTAAAAACAGCTTAGCCCGTATTACGTAGACCAGCAGCAATACCCGCAATACTCACCATAAGTGCATGGTCAACAGGGGTATGTTCTGCCTGACGCTCCGCGAGGTAATCGCGGCGGCGTTTCATGAGTTCAGCTTGTAAAAGATGCAAAGGAAGTAAGTATGGTTTACGAACCTGCATAGATTGGTCAAGAACTTCGTTGTTGCTCAGAAGCTTTGATTCATCTTTCAATTTAAGTAGCGTTTCAACAGCATCTTTTAGTCGCTGACGTAATTGGTTGCCGAGTACTTTTAAATCTTCATCTTCAGTTAAATGAGACTCGTAATAGAGAGCAATGTTGGCATCGGCTTTAGACAATACCATTTCCAACATATCAATGAGCGTTTGGAAATAAGGCCATTGCTGAAGCATTTCATCAAGTGTTGCTTTTTGCTGGTCGGCAATCACTTCATTAATGGCAGCACCTGTACCTAACCATGCAGGCAACATCAAACGAATTTGTGTCCAAGCAAATACCCATGGGATGGCACGTAAAGACTCAATGCCGCCACTCACTTTACGTTTTGCTGGACGCGAGCCTAGAGGCAACATTTGTAACTCAAGCTCAGGCGTGACAGTCCGTAAATATTTCACAAAATGTGGGTTTTCACGCACGGTTTGACGATAAACTTTCACAGAATGATCTGTCATACGGTTCATGAGTTCACGCCATTCGGCTTTAGGCTCTGGTGGTGGCAACAATGTCGCTTCAAGTGTTGCTGCGGTATAGATTTCAAGGTTTTGCATGGCAATACCTTCTAGACCGAATTTGAAGCGGATCATTTCACCTTGTTCTGTCACACGAATTGCGCCAGAGATTGAACCTGGTGGCTGTGAGAATAGTGCCTGTTGGGTTGGAGCACCACCACGGCTAATTGAGCCGCCACGACCGTGGAATAGGGTCAACTGTACGCCGTGTGTACGAGCAATAGCAGTTAGTTCTTCTTGAGCACGATATTGCGCCCAGTTAGCAGACATGAAGCCAGCATCTTTTGCAGAGTCGGAGTAACCGATCATGACTTCGTGTTTGTCCTGAATGTGCTGCTTATACCAGTGCATATTGAACAGCGTATTCATGGTAGTTGCAGCGCCATCTAAATCTTTTAGAGTTTCAAATAGAGGCACCACACGTAAAGGGTGCTGAATACCTGCTTCTTTTTGCAGTAACAATACAGCTAAAACATCGCTTGGATATTCAGCCATTGAAATAATATAAGCCCCTAACGACTCAGGCGGTTGGTCAGCCAAAGTACGCATAGTAGCAAATACTTCTTGAACATCTGGGTGGCCAATCAAACTCCCTTCAGGTTCATTAATATATTTCGGTAAAAGTGGGCGTTTACTTTGTAGTTCCTGAATGAGGAAGTTTTGGCGCGCTTGCTCAGTCCATGATTCAAAATTACCTAAACCTAAATACTCAGTAATGGCTGAAATGGCTTGGCGATGGCGACCTGATTCTTGGCGAATATCGAGTTTAAGTAATTCAATACCAAAACAGTTCACACGGTAGATAAAGTCGAGAAGTTGACCATTCGCAATTTCTGGAAGGTTACTGTCAATTAAAGAGCGATAGCACAACAATAATGGTTGTAACAGCTCATCTTTGCTTTTAATGACATTGCTGTCATCTGCTTCTAAACCTTGTAGACGCTGCGCTAACCAGTGACGAGTCGCTTTTAAACGCTCGCGTGTTGCACGTAAATACTCGCGATAAGGTTCTGCATGTTGGCTACCAATCGCTTGAATCATTTCTTCGGAACACGTCTGGATTGAAAGTTCCCAACGTAAGTTTTCAATATCTCTCAGGTAGAGGTCGGCAGCTTGCCAGCGTGATAACCACAGCACTTCTTGGGTAATTTGATGGGTAACATTTGGGTTGCCATCACGGTCTCCACCCATCCAAGATGCGAAACGTACTGGTGCAATATTCAGTGGTAAATTAAGTTGGCAATTGTCTTGAACCAACTCATTTAACTCACGGATGAATTTAGGTACGGCATTCCAAAGCGTTTGCTCAATGGTTGCAAAGCCCCATTTTGCCTCATCGACAGGAGTCGGGCGGTGCTGACGAATTTCATCAGTTTGCCAAGCCGAACTAATTTGTTGTTTTAAGTTGGCAAGTGCATTTTGGCGTTCACGTGGAGTAAGTTTTTGCTGATCAAGCTGTGAAAGACATACGTTAATATCATCATATTTTTGAATAAGGGTACGACGGCTGACTTCGGTTGGATGCGCCGTAAGTACTAACTCAATTTTAAGATCGCAAATTTGCTGGAATAGTTTTTCTGTTGAAATACTTTTATCTTTAAATTTTTGAAATAAGTGAACCAGCGGATTCGGAGAGTTTGCATCCGAATCAAACTCTGCCTGTCTGCGGCTACGGACCACATGATATTGCTCGGCAATATTCGCAAAATTGAGGAAGTGAGAAAAAGCGCGGGTGAGAGGTAATAGCTCTTCATCGGGCAGTTCTAAAAATAATTGTTCTAATTGCTTTTCGGCTTCAGCTTGACCATCACGTGCACCTTTGGCAAGCGCACGGATTTGCTCGATCTGATTAAACAGTTCTTGTCCTGCATGTTGTTTTAGGGTTTCACCTAATAAATTACCAAGTAAGCGGACATCCTCACGCAGTGGCGCATCGATTTGCTGAACCATGCTATTTTCTCCTGTTCTTATTCTTATCGAATATAGCGCGATTAACAAACATTCCAAGCTTTGAGCGTAAGAAAATGTGAATTTTTGCTTAAAAAATAACATTTAATTCGCTAATGGTGACTTAAAAGATGACATGCACTCAGTGCAACTTTTGGCAATCGGACTTTGGTTTAATTCCGATATTTGAGCAGGAATAAATGAATTGCATCTTGAATGATATGGTCTAACTCTTGCGCATTGGGTACAGCAATAATCCTAAGTAGAACTTTATGGTGACGTACACCAAGCAACAACGTTAAAAGAAGCTCTGTTTGATAAACGGGATCATCGGCTTGAATAAAACCTAGCTCAGCTGCTTTTTGGAAGAACGCAACTAACAGATTTTGAAGTCGGGTATGGGATGCCGTGAAAAATTGTTCAGCTAAAGGGCTTTGTTCTGCTGCGAGCTCAAATAACACATGTTCAAGCTTTAATGCTTCAGGTGAATAAATAATTTGTAAGGCACGTGAACACACCGTATAGAGTGTTTGATAAAAATCTGCCGATGCATCTAATTCAAATGGTTTAGTGCCTAGAGTCTCTTCACAAGTTTCTGTAATCGCGCAGATAAACAGGTTTGCTTTGTCTTGAAAGTGGTTATAAACCGTGAGTTTAGTAACTCCGGCTTCCTGTGCAATCTGGTTCATGCTGGTACCGTGATAGCCAGATTTTAAAAAAATAGCTTTAGCGGCTTGTAGGATACGAGCACGCTTTTCCAGATCTTTAGGGCGACCACTTTGATTAACTGTTTGCACAAAACCCTCTAATAAAAGTTTAAAAAAATAAATATTTATAAGTTTTTCTTTAATTAATGTACCCATGGGTATATTAATTAAAAAACAAACAAACTATGATGTAAACATATTGTGCCTTAAAAAACCAGTTTGAATAAGAGCGATAAGATATGAATCTGTTAAAACCTCTCATCATGAGTATGGTGATTGTTTGCACGGTCACATTAATGGGGTGTAGTAAAGAGGCTCCCAAAACAGAAGAAATACCCTATGTGATGGTGACACAGCCTTCGACCACACTAAACGAATTAAAAAGCTATGCAGGAGATGTACAGGCTCGACAACAAACAGCCTTGGCATTTCGGGTGGGTGGACAAGTTACGGCTCGCTATGTCGATGTCGGCGACCGAGTTAAAGTTGGACAAGTATTAGCAAAGCTCGATGTAGCAGATGCTCAGCTACAATTAAATGCTGCCAAAGCTCAATTACAAAATGCACAGGCAGCAGCGAAAACAGCATCAGATGAACTTAAACGTTTTCAACAATTATTACCTGTTAATGCAGTAAGCCGTTCACAATTTGATACGGTCAAAAATCAGTACGACGCGGCTCAAGCAGCGTTACAACAAGCCCGTTCTAACTATGAAGTTTCTGCAAACCAAACTGGTTATAACCAACTCATTTCTAATAAAAACGGGGTGATTACAGCGCGTAATATTGAAATTGGACAAGTCGTTTCAGCAGGTCAAGCGGCTTATCAATTGGCGATTGATGGTGAGCGTGAAGTGGTCATTGGTGTACCTGAACAAGCAGTTGCCGAGATTAAAGTTGGTCAAGCGGCTTGGATTACTTTGTGGTCTAAACCGAATGAAAAATTTGCCGGATATGTACGCGAAGTTTCCCCTGCGGCTGATCAATCTCGTACTTTTACAGTGAAAGTTGCACTCAAAGAAGGCCAATCTGCTATTCAGCTTGGACAAAGTGCACGCGTATTTTTTAGCTCGACTCAAACCAATGTCATGAGTGTTCCACTTTCGAGTGTTTCAGCTACAGATAATCAAGCTTATGTATGGGTAGTCAATGCCAACCAAACTTTACGTAAAGTACCTGTAACAGTTGGGGCATATGGCAGAGATAGTGTACCCGTGTTAACTGGTTTAACACCAAATGATTGGGTTGTGATTGGTGGGGTTCATTTGCTACGCGATAAGCAGAAGATTCACCCGATTGACCGTGAAAACCGTGCGGTGAAAATTCAGGGGGCAACGAAGTCATGAAATTCAATCTCTCGGAATGGGCACTGAATAATAAAGGCATTGTCCTTTATTTCATGCTGTTGCTTGGCATTATCGGTGCAATCTCTTATTCAAAACTGTCACAGAGTGAAGATCCGCCTTTTACCTTTAAAGTGATGGTCGTCAAAACCTACTGGCCTGGAGCGACTGCCAAAGAGGTTTCAACGCTGGTGACTGACCGGATTGAAAAGGAGCTGATGACGACAGGGCAGTATGAAAAGATTATGGCCTACTCCCGCCCAGGTGAGTCAATGGTTACTTTCTTTGCCAAGGATTCATTGAAGTCGGCACAGATTCCTGATGTTTGGTACAACGTTCGTAAAAAGGTCAATGACATTCGCACTGAACTCCCAAGCGGTGTGCAAGGCCCTTTTTTCAATGATGAGTTCGGTGATACTTTCGGTAATATTTATGTACTGACAGGCAAGGACTTTGACTATGCACTACTCAAAGAATATGCCGATCGTTTGCAATTACAGCTGCAACGTGTCAAGGATGTTAGCAAAGTCGAATTGGTTGGCTTACAAGACCAAAAAATCTGGATTGAGATTTCAAATACTAAAGCAGTTCAGCTCGGTATTCCTCTTTCTGCAATTCAAGAAGCCTTACAAAAGCAAAATAGTATGGCAAGCGCTGGTTTCTTTGAAACCGGTACGGACCGTATTCAAATTCGTGTAAGTGGGCATTTACAAAACGTTGATGAAATTAAGAAAACGCCGTTACTGGTAGGCAACAAAACCATTCAACTTGGTGATGTCGCTGATGTCTACCGCGGTTTTAGTCAACCAGCTCAGCCACGTATGCGTTTCATGGGTGAAAATGGTATTGGCCTTGCTGTATCAATGCGTAAGGGTGGTGACATTATTGCCTTGGGGAAAAACCTAGAAACCGAATTTGCCCAACTGCAAAAGACTTTGCCTTTAGGCATGAAACTACAGAAGGTGTCGGACCAACCTGTAGCTGTGCAACGCAGTATTCATGAGTTTGTTAAAGTACTTGCTGAAGCTGTCATTATTGTTTTGTTAGTAAGCTTTTTCTCTTTAGGTTTCCGTACAGGTTTAGTGGTCGCTTTTTCCATTCCTTTGGTTTTAGCAATGACTTTTGCCGGCATGAATATATTCGATGTCGGACTACATAAGATTTCTCTGGGCGCTCTGATTTTAGCTTTAGGCTTACTGGTCGATGACGCCATTATTGCAGTCGAGATGATGGCCATTAAGATGGAGCAGGGCTATAGCCGAATTAAGGCCGCCGGATTTGCGTGGAAAACAACGGCCTTTCCAATGCTGACAGGGACACTCATTACGGCAGCGGGCTTTTTACCTATTGCTACGGCACAGTCTAGTACGGGCGAATACACGCGTTCGATCTTTCAGGTGGTGACCATTGCCTTATTGGTGTCTTGGGTTGCTGCAGTTTTATTTGTGCCTTATTTGGGTGAAAAACTACTGCCTGATTTTACCAAGACTGGGCATCAAGCACCTTGGTATGTTCGTTTATGGGCAAGATTAACGAAAAAACCGCAACCACAAACGATCGAGATTTCACAGGACCATCATTACGATCCTTATCAATCTAGTTTCTATTTACGTTTTAGGAAAATGGTCGAGTTTTGCGTGACCTATCGTAAAACTGTAATTGCGACAACGGTTGGGATATTCGTACTCTCTGTGCTGATGTTTAAAATGGTTCCTCAGCAGTTTTTCCCGCCTTCAAACCGTACCGAGATTTTAGTCGATTTAAAACTTGAAGAAGGCGCTTCGTTAACCGCCACAGAACAAGCGGTGAAAAAGGTTGAACAGTTCCTGTCTAAACAAAAAGGTATTGATAACTATGTGGCCTATGTGGGTACAGGTTCACCGCGTTTTTATTTACCGTTAGACCAGCAATTACCACAAGCCAGCTTTGCACAATTTGTGGTTTTAGCCACTTCACTTGATGATCGTGATGAAATTCGTCGCTCGCTAGAAACTCAAATTAAACAGCTGCTTCCACAAGTTCGTACTCGTGTGTCATTACTGGAAAATGGTCCACCTGTGGGTTATCCGTTGCAATATCGCGTGTCAGGTGAAGATCTCAATCTGGTACGTAAAGAGGCGCAGCAGGTTGCTAAGGTCATTAGTGAAAACCCGAATACCACCAATGTGCATTTAGACTGGGGCGAGCCGAGCAAGATCATTGCAATTCAAATTGATCAAGACCGTGCTCGACAAATGGGTGTGTCTAGTGTGGATTTGGCGAATTTCCTGAATGCTTCAATTACAGGTAGCGCAATTGAACAGTATCGTGAAAAGCGTGAGCTCATTGAAATCCGCTTACGTGGAGATCAAGCTGAGCGTGTTGAAGTCGCTTCACTGGCAAGTTTAGCGGTGCCAACAGCCAATGGAACCACAGTGCCTTTAGCCCAGATTGCTAAAATTGAATATAAATTTGAAGATGGCCTAATCTGGCATCGTAACCGTTTACCAACGATTACTGTGCGTGCAGATATTCGTACCAAATTGCAGCCAGCGACTGTTGTGGGCGAGTTAGCTGAATCAATGGACAAGTTACGCGCTGAGCTACCAAGTGGTTACCTCGTTGAAGTAGGGGGAACTGTAGAAGAGTCAGCACGTGGGCAAAGTTCGGTCAATGCCGGTATGCCACTGTTTTTAGCAGTTGTCATGACATTACTCATGATTCAGCTGAAGAGTCTGTCTCGAGCAACCATTGTATTCTTGACCGCACCATTAGGCTTAATTGGGGTGGTTCTGTTTTTACTTTTATTCAATAAGCCATTTGGCTTTGTGGCCATGCTAGGAACTATTGCCTTATCTGGCATGATTATGCGTAACTCGCTCATTCTGATTGATCAGATCGAACAAGATCGGCAAGCAGGGCATCCAACGTGGGAAGCAATTATTGATGCAACGGTACGCCGTTTCCGTCCAATTATTCTGACGGCCTTGGCAGCAGTGCTAGCGATGATTCCACTTTCGCGAAGTATTTTCTTCGGTCCAATGGCCGTTGCAATTATGGGCGGGCTGATTGTAGCGACCATGCTGACATTGTTTTTCCTACCTGCATTGTATGCTGCGTGGTTTAAGGTGAAAAAAACAGCATAAAATACATAAATTTTTTGTGAATAAAGGTGCGAAATATTGAAAAGTCCAATATAGTAGCACCTGTCTTTACACAAAAAATACAGGATTATTTCGCTGCATAAAAAATAGGCATAGTGCAGTGAATTGAGGTGAAATACAGATGGGGCAAGACCATATCGAACAGCATCGCCGTTATATTGTAATTTCTTATGCGTTCATGTTTCTTGCATTGTTTACGGTTATTTTTGCGGCCTTTGCTTATCTGGTCGCTCGTAAAGTAGCTGTTGTGGATGATGCGGAAGTTTGGATTCATGCTCATGCGCTCTGGATTATGCGCAATGGTATTCTATTCCTCTTCATGTCAGTTTTTGCTGTTGTTTGGTTTATTCCTCTCTTCTTTTTTGCATGGAACAGCAACCTTTGGGTAACGGCATCAACAGTTGCTGGTGTTGTTTTTAGCGCTATTGCTTGGTTATTTTTATTAAATGCATGGTTAAAAGGCTTGTCTAAATATTTAAAAAATAAGGCAGTTTTTTAATATATCTGTTTTTTGAAAGTTTTCCCCTTGTAAATTCGGCTAAAGCCCCCCATTTAGTCGGCAATAGAGTATTGATAAAATTTCCGTGAGGAGCACCGCCAAACATGGCTAAACGTGATTATTATGAGGTTTTAGGCGTTTCAAAAACCGCAAGTGATGATGAGATCAAAAAAGCCTATCGTAAATTGGCGATGAAATATCATCCTGACAGAAACCCTGACAATGCCGAAGCAGAAGAAAAGTTTAAAGAAGCTTCTGAAGCTTATGAGATTTTATCGGACAGCGAAAAGCGCAGCATGTATGACCGTATGGGACATAATGCATTTGAAGGCGGCTTTGGTGGCGCTGGTGGTGGCTTTGGCGGTTTCAGTGCAGAAGATATTTTCAGCCAGTTCGGTGATATTTTTGGTGGAGCGTTTGGTGGCGGCGGACGTCAGCAACGCCAACGTCGCGGTTCAGACTTACGCTATGTCATGGAACTTACCCTTGAGGAAGCTGTAAAAGGGGTTAAGAAAACAATTACCTTTACTGCTCCAGCACCATGTGATGTGTGCGATGGTAAAGGCTCTCAAAATCCAAAAGATGTAGAAACCTGTAAAACTTGTCATGGTTCAGGACAAGTACGTATGCAGCAAGGTTTCTTCTCTGTACAACAAACTTGTGGCACATGTCGTGGCCAAGGCAAAATTATTAAAAACCCATGCCATGCATGTCATGGTTCAGGTGTAGCTGATCGCCAGCAAACATTGGAAGTTACTATTCCAGCGGGTGTAGATAATGGCGACCGCGTTCGTTTAAGTGGTAAAGGCGAGGCTATCCGTGATGGTCAAGCTGGTGACTTGTACGTTGAAGTGGTTGTTCGTGAACACGAAATTTTCCAACGTGATGGCGCCGATTTATATATGGACGTACCAGTAAGCATTGCTGATGCTGCACTTGGTAAAGAAATTGAAATTCCGACTTTGGAAGGCCGCGTTAGCTTGAAGATCCCTGAGGGAACTCAAACAGGTAAATTATTCCGTTTACGTGGTAAGGGTGTTCGTCCTGTACGTAGCAGCATGGTGGGTGATTTACTTTGCCGTATCGTGGTAGAGACACCAGTTAATTTAACGTCTCGTCAACGCGAGTTACTCAAAGAATTACAAGCATCTTTCGATGGTGAAGACAGTGCTTCTTCACCAAAGAAAAAATCATTCTTTGATCGTTTATTCGATTAATGGTTGATTAGATCGGAAATTAAAAAGAAGGCGGATATTGATTAAATATCCGCCTTTTTATTGCGCTGATTCATCTTATTATTTTTATTCTGCTTAAAAGAAAATGACTACCGATTACTCTGTCGGATGAGCGACATCAATATCGTCAACACTTACAATAAGTTCGCTTGATGCAACTGGAGCTACTACAGCCTCGACAGTAGCTTGAGTAACTGGTTTTACAGCTACTTTTACTGTTTCTACTTCTGCGGTTTTTTCTTCAATGATCGGGTCGATATCTTCAACTTTAACTTCAGCAGTGGTATTGCTTGCTACGCTTGTTTGAGGTGTAGGTGTTGCTGCTTGAGTATTTACGTTCGTGGTAATGCGTGCTTTAGATAAGCTTTCTAATGTGTCCCCAGGTTGGATTGCAGGCTCTGCAAATGCTACTGAACTCATCATCCCCATAACGGCTATTAAGCCCATAATTTTCGAATGCATGCTGAACTCCTTATAGTCATCTTTTTTTCATTCGTGGGTCCGTAGTGTGCAGATCAATTCTTTAACTTTTGTGAAAACTGATTAAATTTCGGTTCATCTTAAAAAATATTTTTTACTTTTTATTGTGAGCAAAGAGTTTTGATATAGTAAGCCAATTACGTAAAACACAAGATTGGGAAGGATTATGTCAGCAGCTCCACGCATTGGTATTTTGGGTGCAGGCGGCCGTATGGGTCGTATACTTATTCAAGCAGTTCAACAAGCAGGTTATCAATTGGGAGCCGCTGTTGTACGCCCAGAAAGTACTTTAATCGGTGCTGATGCTGGTGAACTTGCAGGAATTGGTTCAATTGGAGTGAAGCTTACGGGAAGCTTGGCTGAGGTTCTTAAAGACTGTGACGTTGTAATTGACTTTTCGACTCCTGCTGCAACATCTGAGCATCTAAAGCTATGTCGTGAAGCTGGGGTAGCTATCGTGATCGGGACAACGGGAATGTCCGATGAACAAAAAGCTGAGCTTGATGAAACGGCAAAACATATACCTGTTGTATATGCTGCAAACTATTCTGTTGGCGTAAATGTATCAATCAAGTTACTTGAGCTTGCAGCAAAAGTATTTGGCGATACAGTAGATATTGAAGTGATTGAGGCTCACCATCGTCATAAAGTAGATGCACCATCTGGTACAGCGTTAATGATGGGTGAAGCGATTGCTGATACTTTAGGCCGTAACCTAAAAGAAGTTGCTGTTTATGGTCGTGAAGGGCATACCGGTCCACGTGATCGTCAAACGATTGGTTTTGAAACCATCCGTGGTGGCGATATTGTAGGTGAACATACTGTCATGTTTATTGGTGAGGGTGAGCGTGTTGAAGTCACTCACAAAGCCACGAACCGTATGAACTTTGCTGCTGGTGCAGTACGAGCTGCTGCATGGGTTGTAGGTCGTGAAGCGCACAAATACGACATGAAAGATGTTTTAGGGTTGAACGACGTACAGGTGTAACCCATCTGTACACGTCCTACATGTGGCGAGAAAAACAAGATAGAGCAGAACATGAATAAAAAACAAATTGCTTTGACCACTCTTCTTTGCTTAAGCAGCCTCTATGCAGGGGCTGCCTCTACAGACAAGGCGAAACTTAGCCTTGACCGTAATCATATTAAAGTGTGGACCTATCAAAAGGCTGATAACCCAGTCTTTCAATACAAAGCTGAAACAACCTTTGATGTACCTATTGAACGTGCTGTTGCGGTGATTTTAGATGTAAATCGCGCAGCGCAATGGGTGCCTTATATGGGTAAAGTTGAAATGCTGTCTCAGGATGAGAAAAAGGGTGAATTTACGTTATATATGGTTTTAGATTTTCCTTTTCCCCTGAAAGACCGCGATGTTGTGGTGAAAGGAAAAATGAGTAAAGCCGCTAATGGCGTTATTACGATTAAGAACACAGCAATTAATAGTAATTATCCGATTCAACCTGATGTGGTTCGTTTAACTCGTTATGAAGGTGAATGGACATTCCAGAAACTAGCGAATAACAAAGTTAAAGTAACCACCAGTGGCTACGCTGACCCAGCCGGTTCAATTCCTTTAAGCTTTGTAAATATGTTTGTTCAGCAGCAACCGTATCAAATGCTGCTTAAAATGAAGCGGGAAGTAATGAACCCGATTTATGAGCAACCTAAATTGCCCGATATTTTAAAATAATAAGCAATAAAAAAAGCGCCTGATTTCAGGCGCTTTTTTTATTAATCTGAACATTGCTGTAAAGTTCGAGCTGGGCTACTTTCATGTTTGATTTGGAATAAAACCAGTAACAAACCTAACCCCGCCAGTAATGCACCAGCAAATGATACTGCGCTATAACCCCAACCTAAATCGAGCACTAACGCACCTGCTGCTGCACCGACTGCGTTACCTAGGTTAAACGCACCGATATTTACTGAAGAGGCAAGCCCTGGTGCTTCATGAGCAACTGACATTACACGCATTTGTAATGGCGGTACTAAAGCAAAGGTTGCGGCACCCCAGATCACTAAGGCAATCGCTGCTCCAATCTGGCTTTGTGCAAGGATTGGGAAAATCACCATCATCACAATCAACAGAACTAAGAAACCAATCAGAGTTTTGTTGATAGACAAATCTGCAAAACGTCCGCCTAAATGGTTACCAATTGAGAAACCGACACCAATCAACACCAACATGAAGGTAATGAAAGTCGGTGAAGCATGGGTAAACTCAGTCAAACTTGGTGCGATATAGGTATAAAGCGTAAACATTGCACCTGCACCGAGTACAGTGGTAAGTAATGCAAGTACCACAGGGCCACGCGTTAACACTTTCAACTCAGCTTTCACATTTGGTTTTTGGGCAACCATACCTTGAGGGAGTGCTTTCCATAAAGCGAGCATGGTAATCACGCCAAGCAAGGAAATCGCAAGGAACGACATACGCCAGCCAATGTTTTGCCCAACCCAAGTTGCCAACGGTACACCACCAATATTAGCAATGGTTAAGCCCATAAACATGGTGGCTACAGCACTGGCTTGTTTGTGCGCGGGTACAATACTCGCTGCTACAACAGAGCCAATCCCGAAGAAGGCACCATGGTTAAGGCTAGTAATGAGACGTGCACCTAATAAGCTCATATAGCTTGGTGAAAACGCTGCGATCAGGTTACCGACCGTAAAGATCGCCATCAGCAAAATAAGCGCATTACGTCGTGCAAAACCACCAAACCACAGGGTCATGAATGGAGCACCTAGCATTACGCCAAGTGCATAGCCCGTAATTAACATTCCGGCTGTTGGAATTGAAATACCTAAATCATTAGCGATATTCGGAAGTAATCCCATTGGAGAGAATTCCGTAGTGCCAATGGCAAAGGCACCAATTGCCAATGCCAGTAACGAGAACGCCGTATTTGATTGAGTGTTCATGAGTTTAGTCCCAAACTGGTGCCCATGGCTCTGGGCTAACTTCACGACTGTTACGGTCGAGTTCAGCAATCATTTGCATTTCAGCTGAAGTTAACTCGATATCCTGTGCTTTTAAATTGCTAATCAGGTTTTCACGTTTAGTCGAAGATGGAATGACTGCAAAACCACGTTGCAATGCCCATGCAAGTGCAATTTGCGCTGTTGTTGCTTTATGTGCTGCTGCAATTTCAGCTAAAACAGGGTCTTGAAGCACTTTGCCGTACGCAAGCGTCATATATGAAGTAACATCAATCTTCTTCTCTTGTAAGAAATTTACAAGTTTATGGTTTTGAAGATAAGGACTTAGTTCAATCTGGTTTGTTGCAATATGCTCTACACCAATTGTGTCAATTGCTTGTTGAGTAAGTGCAATATTGAAGTTTGAAATACCAATTTGTTTAGTTAAGCCCTGTTGTTTTGCTTCAAGTAAAAGCTGCATGATTTCAGGAATCGAAACGCCTAAATCCGGTGCTGGCCAGTGAATCAAAGTTAAATCAACATGGTCAGTACGAAGCTTTTCTAAACTCTCTTTTAAGCTTGGAATAAACTTATCTTGCGCAAAATTATCTACCCAGATTTTTGTGGTTAGAAATAAGTCCTGACGTGATACACCGCTTTCGGCAATCGCTTGACCAATCGCTGCTTCATTTCCATAAATTTGAGCAGTATCAATTACACGGTAACCTACGTCTAAAGCAGTTTTAACAGAATCAATGACTGCTTGTTCTTTAAGACGGAAAGTACCTAGACCAAAACGTGGGATATTCATGTGTTCACCTAAATTTGAATAATCATTTAACTTGAGGTGCATTTTGCTTTTTTTATTGTTGCGAAAAAATAGATGAATAAGCAAAATATCTTTGATGATTAGTCAATAATAGAATAAGCCATGAAATCAACTATTGAAGAACTGGTTGCCTTTATCACAATTGTTGATACAGGCTCCTTTGTAGCCGCAGCAGAACATTTAAAACAGACACCTTCAGGAATAAGCCGCTCTTTGACACGTTTGGAAGCAAAGTTAGGTGTGACCTTGTTAGAGCGAACAACACGTAAGTTAAAACTCACCCAAGAAGGGCAGCAGTTTCTGATAAAGGCTCGTAAAATTTTAAATGAGCTGAATGCGGCCGAAGAAGAACTTCAAAAGTCTGATCAGGGTACTGCGGGACTGATTCGTATTGATTCGGCAACGCCATTTGTCTTACATGTCATTGCACCATTAATGCATAAGTTTCGTGAGTGTTATCCCGACATTGAAATCGAAATAAATAGTAATGATCAGGTGATTGATCTATTACAACATAAGACCGATGTGGCATTTCGATTTGGGGAACTCAATGATTCGAGTCTTCATGCCAAGTTAGTGTGCAAGAGTCGTTTATATATTGTGGCAAGTCCAGAGTATTTAGCGATTAAGGGCACACCAACACAGCCTGAACAACTCGAACAGCATGATCTGATTGGTTTTACACGACCTGATTATATTAATAGCTGGCCAATTAAAGTTGGTGATGAATATTTTTTCGCACAAGCAAATATTAAAGCTTCTAGTGGTGAGACTGTACGCCAGCTCACAATTAGAGGACATGGTATTGCACGACTATCTGAATTTGAAATTTGGAAAGATATTCAAGAAGGGCGATTGGTTGCGTTATTTGAAGATCAAATAGAACATCAATATCAAAGCATCCATGCTGTGTATTATCAACAAGAGCATCTACCAAAACGAATCCGTTTATTTATTGAGTTTTTGGCAGATCAATTAAAAGATGGTTTTAAAACCTGTCTCTAAACTTACCATAAGCATCACTTGGAAAATGAACTTCTAAAATTGGAGTCGTTTGTCCTTGTGATGAATGTTGAGATAAGAAATAGCTTTGTTGTTGTTCTCGGCAACTAAAATATAGTTTGGAATAGACCGAATTCACCATGACAACTTCGTTTGAGCTATTACGTTTATATTCATAATGAGAAATCGTATAGGTCTCATCATCAGTGCGCTGTTCTAATTTATAGTCCTGTTGGTTGGTCATTTTTAAATAACCTTCAATCAAGCTCTGGCAAACCGTATGTCTGTGCTGCTCATTTTGGGGCTGTGGTTGGCAACCTGCTAAAACAATAGTAAATAGTAATATGGCTTTTAATTTCATGGTTTTACTACTCTTTGAGTTGATTTCCATAGCCTAAAGGTGTTCTATAAACCAGTACAGATACAGAAATTTTTAAAAAAGCAGCACAGAATGACTTTTCAATATCAGGTTCTTGCCAATCAATTAGCACATCGTATTTATCAAGATGAGCTTAAACCTCATCAGAAGCTTATTTCTTTACGAGATTTCGCTCGTCAGCACAGCATTAGCTTAAGTACGGCAAAAAGTTGCTATGAATTGCTTGAGGCGAGGGGACTTATTTATGTAAAGCAGAAGTCGGGTTACTTTGTGGTTGCTCGTACCCAATCTAGCCCTATTCCTGATAGCCCGGATTTTTTGTCTTTACCTCGACATGTCTCCAATCTGGAGTTGCATAACCAAATTCAGGAAGCTGCCTTACAAAGCCATCTTGTACCGTTGGGTTCGATTCAATTAACGCCGCACTTTATTCCGGTAGAGGGTTTACGTCGTTCTATTCAACGTGCTTTAAAAAATTGTCAGCCACAAGATTTTCTTTATTGTAATAAACAAGGGCACGAGCAATTAAGAAAAGCACTTTCTGATCATTGGCGTGAAGATGGTATTTATATCGCGCCGGAAGATATTTTTGTTACCAATGGCTGTATGCCTGCTTTGTCTTTGGTGATTCAGAAGCTCACTGAAGTGGGCGATAGTATTCTTATTCCTACACCCACCTATAACGGTCATTTACAGTTATTAGCAAGTTTAAAACGACAGATTGTTGAGATTCCTGCCGATCATCGTGGCATTGATCTTGAGCGTTTAGAGTCATTAATGCAGCAAGGTTTGGCTAAGGTTTGTTTAATGACAGCGAACTACCAGAACCCTTTAGGATATTGTTTTAGCAATGCAGAGAAAAAGAAGATTGCTGAATTAGCTGCAAAGTATCAGTGTTTTATTATTGAAGACGATATTTTTGGCGAATGTGGCTACAGCGGTGAGCGACCATTGCCTATTCGATATTGGGATCGCGAAGGGTATGTGGTTTGGTGTGGTTCAGTTTCTAAGTCTTTGTCGAGTGCGTATCGGGTAGGGTGGTTTTGTTTAACTACAAAGTTAGAAAATTTAAAGCTTGAGCTGCTAGTAAGTAATATAGGGGTGAATACGCCTTTACAGTTAGGTCTAGCTGATTTTATTTATAGTCGTGCTTACAGAGAACATTTAGAACAGTTAAGACCAAATTTAATGCGACAAGTCGAGGAGTATCGTAGTTGTATTTTAAATGCCTTTGAAGGTGTTCCAATTGCACTGAGCCAACCAGAAGGGGGGTATGCCTTATGGATGCAGTTACCTAAAACTGTAGATAGTTTGGCGCTCTATTACACTGCAAAATCTCACGGAATTACTGTAGTACCGGGTCATGTTTTTGGGGAGGATGAACGCTATCGGCACTTCATTCGTTTAAATGCAGGTCATGAGTTAACAGCAGATGTCCGCCAAGCAATTAAAGACTTGGCGGAGTGGTCACGACAGCAGATGAAAGGGTTGAGTTAGGTTTATTCTGCGAAGTCTGCTTTAAGCACAATTCGGTAACGTGCTTGACCTGAGTGTAGACGTTCAATTGCTTCATTGAGCTGTGACATTGGAAACAGCTCAATTTGAGGCGCAATTTTTTTGCGTGCAGCAAACTTTAAAAGTTGACGCAGTGCAGCAGGTGAACCTGTAGGGGAGCCTGTTACTGACTTAGCACCACTAATAAGCGAACCTACAGAAACAGGGACAGGCTCAAGCGTAAGACCTAAGAAATGTAAGGTTCCGTTTGGTGCCAGTGTTGCAATAAAAGCAGACCAATTTAGAGTCACATTCACGGTACTTAGCAATAAATCGAATTTACCTTTTTGAGCTTTTACTGCCTCTGTATCGCGACTATTTACCACATGGTCGGCTCCCATTGCTTTAAGTTCCTCTGTTTTATCAGGGTTGGAACTAAATGCAGTGATCTCACAGCCCCAAGCTTTGAGTAGCTTAATGGCGATATGACCTAAACCGCCAATACCAATTACTCCCACGTGATGTGTTGCCTGAATTTTGTGTTTAAGTAATGGATCAAAAACGGTAATTCCGCCGCAAAGTAAAGGACCAGCACTTTCTGGGTCTAAATCTTCAGGAAGGGGAATCGCCCACTGCCAACCTGCACGAACCTTATCGGCAAAACCACCGGCATGTCCGACGATTGTTGCAACACTCCCGCCTGTACAAAGTACTTGCTGACCGCCAATACATTCATCACAGGCTTGGCAACTTTCAGCTGTCCAGCCAATACCGACACGTTGTCCAATTTGTAGACCTTTGGCTTCTGAACCCAAAGCAACAATTCGTCCAATAATTTCATGGCCTGCTACCACAGGGTAGACAGTCGATCGCCATTCATTGTTTAAAACAGAAATATCAGAATGACATAAACCGCAGTATTCAACTTTTACCTCAACCTGATGCGGCTGTAATTCACCAGCATCAAATTGGTAAGGAACCAGTTTTTCGCCTGCCTGCATTGCAGCATAAGCCTGAATCGTATTATTGCTCATCGGAAACTCCTTAAGCGGCTTTGAACCGTTCTGGTGGGTTATGAAGCTTTAAATTGACAATCATTTTCATGATCATCGACCATGCCTACTGCCTGCATAAAAGCATAGCAGGTGGTTGGGCCGACAAATTTGAAACCATTCTTTTTAAGCGTTTTAGAAAGTTTTACGCTCAGTTCAGTTTGAGCAGGGGCCTTACGATAATCTACAACATCATTATGTTGAGGAGCTGCATCTACAAACTGCCAAAGCCATTTAGGAACATCACCGACTTGTGCTTTGAGTGCTTGCCAAGCAATCGCATTGTCACGAATGGCTTTGAGTTTACCTAAGTGACGAATTAAACCAGCATCGGATAACTTTAGTTCTAAAAAATCATCAGTGAATGAAGCGATTTCTGCAATAGGATGATTAAAAAAGTGCTGACGGTAGCTTTCTCTTTTTTTCAGTACGGTAATCCAAGATAAACCAGCTTGCTGACCTTCGAGGCAAAGCATTTCAAATAAACGTGCTTCGTCGTGTTCGGGTTTACCCCATTCTTCATCATGGTAAGCAATATAGAGTGGATCATCGGAACACCATCCGCAGCGTTGAGTTTTCATGATGATGCTCCTTATATTTATCTTGGAATTTTAAAGTTTAAATAGCACCCATTCATTTGGGCGAGTATCCCAATAATACAGTTCGGCTTGAGTTAAGTCTTCAAACTTTAGCCAAAAATCTTTGCCAACTTTATCTGAAAAACCGGTACTGATCAGTAGGGCATCATCGCTGATTTCCATGATCCAGCCTTGATAGCTATTGCCATTTAAAATGATCTTTTGCTGGTTGCCAGATTCGGCAAACTCTACTAAGCGATTGATCAGCGCTTCCGACATAAAATGTTCCTAGCGTAAATATGAATAAGGGTTAACAGCACCACGTCCTTTACCATTTAGATAAAGACCATAGTGGAGATGAGGTGAAGTATAACGTGCATTGCCCGTATTGCCGACATAGCCAATTAAATCGCCTTTTTTGACATAGTCACCAACACTTAAGCCACGTTTGTGACCATCAAGATGAGCATAATAATGCCATGTTCCCGCTGGGCCTAAAATCCAGATGACTTTGCCACCCAAGTTGTTATTACGAAGATCGGCAACTAGTCCTTCGGTTGTGCTATACACTTTGGTTCCACGTGGAGCCAAAATATCAATGCCTTCGTGGCTACGGCCCTGACTCCGAGCAGCTCCCCACGTGTCTTTTAGTTCGTCTCGATCGACACCTTTTACCGGAACTGGAAGTCGATTTGGAAGCTGCATACTCTCGAGCTTACTAATTTGAGCGGGTGACAGTGGTGTAGGTTTTTTAGGTGCGCTGGCACAGGCAGCCAATAGAATAATAAGAAAGCCAAGTGAGAAATGAGAAACAAAACGTTGCACAAAATACTCCCTGTCATAGTTATATCAAAATTATTTTGACCACTATGTCATGAACGGCTTGTTGAGATCAATTTTTTCATAGCAGTTGGTACACCTTTGGCAATGGCCTGTTCCGGACTCAGCCATTGGCCTTCAAGTTCAATCGCCAAATGTTCTTTTTGATCAGGTTCCACGTGGAACAAGTGAGCATTAAGTAACCATGTGAAGTGAGTGAAACTATGACTGATCTGAAAAGTTTGTGCTTGAGGTTGTAGTTTAAATTGCTGGCTTATGCTCAGTCGTTCACGTTCATTTTCTAAAATAGGTAAACAGAATAAACCACCCCACAGGCCATGAGCTGGGCGTTGTTGCCAGAACCACTCATCTTCACACTGAATAATAAGAACATCTGCTGTTTTAACAGGCGGTGTTTTTTTCGGTCTTTTAAAAGGTAATTCTTGTTCTAAACCTTGCTGGTAAGCCTGACAATGAGCTTGCATTGGGCAGTATAAACAAAGAGGCTTTTTAGGCGTACAAATGGTTGCACCCAAGTCCATAATCGCTTGCGTGTAGTCATGGTTGCGATGTGTCGGACAAAGCTCTTCAGCGAGTTTCCACATTTCACGTTCGTGTTGTGGTTTGCTTAAGTCATCTTCAATCGCAAAGAAGCGAGCTAAAACACGTTTCACGTTGCCATCCATAATGACGCCGTACTGACGTAAACCTAAAGACATAAGCGCGCCTGCGGTCGAGCGACCAATGCCGGGTAGTGCAATCCATTCTTCTAGGGTTTCAGGAAATTTACCTTGCTGTGCTACAACGCCAGCGGCTTTATGCAAATTGCGGGCACGAGCGTAATAGCCAAGACCTGCCCAATAAGGGGCGACTTCATCCCAAGTTGCATGACCTAAAGCGTCTACCGTTGGAAAGCGCTCCATAAAGCGGTCAAAATATTGCAGAACTGTTTTTACCTGAGTCTGCTGTAGCATAATTTCAGAAACCCAAACTTTGTATGGATCATCTGCGACTTGCCAAGGCAAATCATGACGACCATGTTGATCGAACCAGTTTAAGAGGGCATCAGAAAAAGAAAATTCAGGCATGAACAGCTATAGAAGAAAAGTAAGGGCTAAATTATAGCTGAAATTGGGGAGAAGTTTTGTTTAAAGCAAGCAATCAGAACGAGCCTGTTCAAACAGAGACTACTTTAAAACGAGTAGTCTCTGTCCAGCATAAAAAGGATTAATCCGCTTTTACGCCCCAACGTTGATCAAGTTTCAACGGTTGGTTTTTATAGTAAGGAATGACATGAATGTGGAAGTGGTCGGAAGTCTGGCCAAATACTTCACCATCATTAAAGCCAATATGGAAACCAGCTGGTTGATGACGAAGCTGTGTTTCATGACGGGCAATTTCAAGAAGTGTCAATAAGCTTTCATGCTCTTTCGAGGTAATATCAAAAAACGAGCTTACATGGCGTAGTGGCGTTACAACACAGTGGCCTTTAGACAACGGATTTGGGTCAGGTAAAATTACAGCAAATTCATTCTTATCAATGATGTCATATTCATCAAAATTGCAATACGGACATTTATTGTCAGTCATTGTTGTATCCTCTCATGTTATTCCATTAAACCCCGAGTGCGGGAAATAAGACTAGGCTTTGCTCTAGCTCAACGGGAGTATATTTATTGAAGTATGGTTTAAAAAATACAGGAAAAATATTGCAAAGTCATAAAGATTTAAGGGAGCAAATGCGAAAAAAGAACCATTTGCTCCAAATTTGCTTCTTTTATTTTAAAGTACGTTCTAATAAAGCGTACATTTTAGCAAGGCCTTGTTTTTCCGCTTCGCTGTTGTAGCCAAGGTCGACACCATTCGCTTTAGCTCTTTCATCTGCAAGCGGGTTACTAAAGCCATGTTTAGCATCCTTTAAAACCACTACTTCATGTTTAACCTCAGCAGCTTGCATCTCTTTTTCAAAATTAGCAACATCTTCTAAGGTGACCATGCTGTCTAGTTCACCATGTAGAACTAAAACTTCACCTTGAATGTTGCCTTTTTGAGCAGGAGCCTTAGGTGTTAATGTGCCATGGAATGTCGCAATTGCTTTGAGAGGAGCACCTGAGCGAGCTAGATCGAGTACTACTTTGCCACCATAGCAAAACCCTACCGCTGCAAGTTTTTCACTATTCACTTCTGGTTGAGCAGCTAAAGTTTGAAGCCCTGCATTAGCGCGGTCAGTCACCGTGTCTAACTCTTCAAATGTCTGCATCATCCATTCGTAAGCTTGAGCTGCAGTCGTAGTCACTTTTTTATCGCCATACATATCGATTGCAAGCGCAGCATAACCGTGTTCAGCAAGTTCACGCGCACGTTGTTCTGTGTATTCGTTACGACCCCACCACTCAGGACCAATAATGACACCAGCTACAGGGCTTTCACTCTCTGGAGCTGCAAAGTAACCAATTAAATGGCTGCCATCTGGTGCAGTATATTGAATTTCACGGGTTTTAATTGCTGTACTCATGACATTAATCCTGAAATTTAACTTGATTTAAATACGCTTGATTAAAGCATAAAAAATAAAAGTCATATGAATAACTATGTAAAAATCTACATCAAAAGAAAAACATAGAAATAATCAGCCAATAAAAAAGAAGGAACGAGTTCCTTCTTTTTGATATGGTCATAATTAAATTAGGTTCGGCCTCGCGAAATAAAACCAATAACAGCGAGAATTACAGCGATCACTAATAAAATCACGGCAAAGTCTTTAGATAACCCTGCAACACCACCAAACCCTAATAGACTGGCAATGAGTGCAATCACTGCAAAAATTATTGCCCAACGGAACATATGCTGTCCTCCTTATTTTTCATTGTCTTTTTACTATATAGCGTGTTTTTTGCACGAAATGTGTCGTTTATGTGGTTGAAATGTATATTAAACAATCATTTTGTGATGCCAAAAATACGGCTTATTTTCTTAAGCCCAGTGTAGTTCAATGCTATAATCTCACTTTGCTTTATCTATATAGCTGTTAAAAACTTATGTCTACCGAGACCTCACTTCGTCCAATGTTTTGGAAAAATTACACGCTAGAGCAGCTGACACAGGCTGAGTGGGAAGCTTTGTGTGATGGGTGTGGTTTATGCTGTTTGGTTAAGCTAGAAGATGAAGATACCCATGAGGTGGCTTATACCAAGGTAGCGTGTAAGTTACTCGATTGCAGCACAGGGCGTTGCTCGGATTATTCAAACCGTCAGCAGCAAGTACCTGACTGTTTGCAACTGACGCCAGAAAGTCTGAAAACCATTCATTGGTTACCATCGAGCTGTGCCTATAAACGTTTGAATGAAGGCAAGAATTTACCTTCTTGGCATTATTTAAATACAGGTACGAGACAAAGCGTCGTTAAGGCGAAAAAGTCGGTTGCAGGACGTTGTATTCCTGAAACTGATGTACATGAAGATGATCTTGAAGATTATATCGTGCGTTGGGTGCGTTAATACGCTCCCGATGGGCATTTAAATTACAGCGTATAATAAAGTAACACTTTTATCGTAAATTTTTTAATGATCTCCGTTATATAAAAATAAAAGCAAAAGGAGATAAAAATGATGAGACAACTAGCAGCCCCCTTGTTATGCAGTAGCTTCTTATTATTAATGGCCTGTGGCTCCAATAATACTAATTCAAAAAATCCTGAACAAAATACAACTGCAAAAACAGAGCAAACCAATGCTGCAAAACAAACTTATCAGATAGAGGCAGTTGCACATTTTAATGAACCTTGGGCAATTACTACTTTGCCAGACCAACGTTTACTCGTCACTGAACGACAAGGCAAATTAAAAATTTTTAATCCCCAAAATAAACAAGTGTTAGATGTTCAGGGTGTTCCAGCGGTGAACTATGGCGGACAGGGCGGTTTAGGGGATGTTGCTCTACATCCAGACTTTGCCAAAAATCACTGGATATATCTCAGTTATGCAGCCAAAGGGCAAGGCGGATCTGGTGCAGTGATTTCACGTGCGAAATTAGATTTATCTAACCCTAATCAACCAAAACTTACCGATATAAAGCAAATTTGGCAGCAAGTACCTAAAGTCTCAGGGCAAGGCCATTATGGGCATCGTATGCTTTTTGACGCAGATGGTAAGCTTTGGGTGAGTTCAGGTGAGCGCCAAAAGTTTGATCCTGCCCAAGACATGAAAAGTAACTTGGGAAAAATTCTGCGTTTAAATGATGACGGTTCAGCAGCCGTAGGTAACCCTTTTTATCAGCAAGGCGGCGTCACTGCGGAAATATGGTCACTGGGACACCGTAATCCCTTAGGTATGGCTTTTGATCGCCAAGGACAGCTCTGGGTGGTTGAGATGGGACCTAAAGGTGGTGATGAGCTTAATATCATCGTAAAAGGTGAAAATTATGGTTATCCAATTGTCTCAAATGGCGACCATTATTCAGGTCAACCTATTCCAGACCATCACACTCATCCTCAATTTAAAGCACCTGAGATAGACTGGACTCCGGTAATCTCGCCGTCGAGCTTAATTATTTATCGCGGACAACAATTTCCTGCATGGCAAAATAAAGCCTTAATTTGCGGATTATCTTCCGAAGCCATTGTCGTTGTAGATTTAGAACATAAGCCCGTAAAAGAAGTGCAGAGATTAGAAATGAAGCAACGTATTCGTGGTTTACATGAAGCACAAGACGGTTCAATTTGGGTAATTGAAGACGGTCCGAAAGCCCGTCTATTGAAGCTGAGTAAGAAACTCTCTTAAGGCCTCGAGTTAGCCTGTAAATAAAGGATGTGTCTCATAGATTCAAATTGTAGATTTCTGTGAGACGCAATAGACTATAGTGAAAAGACGATAAAGCTATTTGAGATGTCAGACACCCATATTCCACTTCCTGAACGCCTGCGCCCGAGAGACTTGTCTGAAATTATTGGGCAAGATCATTTGTTAGGTGAACATGCACCTCTACGTCAAATGATTGATCAGGGGCATTTGCCTTCTATTATTTTTTGGGGGCCGCCAGGCGTTGGTAAAACGACGATTGCTTTACTTTTGGCTCAAGCGATAGATCGCCCATTTGTAAGCTTATCTGCGCTGAATACGGGTGTAAAAGAATTACGTGAAGTGATTGCAGAAAGTGGTGATTTACTGACACCTGTAGTTTTTATTGATGAAATTCATCGCTTTAATAAATCTCAGCAAGATGCATTATTAGGTGCGGTAGAAAAAGGAAAAATTACCTTAATAGGCGCGACGACTGAGAACCCGTCTTTTGAAGTGAATAGTGCGCTTTTATCTCGCTGTCAGGTCTATACCTTAAATAGTTTAGACAGTGAGGCAATTCAAACACTCCTTAATAATGCACTTCAAGCCGATAAATTCTTAAAAGAACGCTACATTCATATTGAAGAGTACGATGCTCTTTTACAGTTTGCGGCAGGTGATGCTCGTAAAGCGCTTAATTTACTGGACTTAATTGCGAGTACTTTTGAGCCTGAAATTGAAAATACCATTACCAATGCTGTAGTGGTAAAAGTCGCTCAGCAAAATATTGCGCGTTATGACAAATCGGGTGAGCAGCATTACGATCTCGTTTCTGCATTCATTAAATCAATTCGTGGTAGTGATCCAGACGCAGCCTTGTATTGGATGGCGCGGATGCTTAAAGGTGGGGAAGATCCGGTTTTTATTGCAAGACGTATGCTGATTGCAGCTTCGGAAGACATTGGGAACTCGAATCCTAATGCGCTATTGCTTGCAGGTGAATGTTTCCGCTCTGTACAAGCGGTGGGTATGCCTGAGGGGCGAATTATTCTGGGCCAAACCGCGGTTTATTTAGCAACAAGTGCAAAAAGTAATAGTACCTATTTAGCGATTAATCGAGCTTTAGAACTTGCTGAGAAAACGGCAAATTTACCAGTGCCTTTACACTTGAGAAATGCACCGACCAAGCTGATGAAACAGCAAGGTTATGGAATTAATTATTTATATCCTCATGACTATCCAGAGCATTTTGTGCTGCAAGACTATTTGCCGCCTGAGTTGAAGGGTACCAAACTCTATGAGTCGGCAAGAAACAAGCGTGAGGTTGAAGGCGAGCGCTTACAGCAACGCAGATGGCAGCAGGAGCAATAGTTTTTATTGCTTCTTGCTATTCCAACTCTTCAGTGACCTGACCGTAAATCAGTAGCGTGAACACGCCTGTACCACCAATAATATTACCAATGGTGGTTGGGATCAGGAAATTAAATAGATATTCGCCAATAGAAGCCTCTCCTTGCCAGACCAGATAGGACATTTCGGTAGAGCCAACCACTACATGGGTAAAGTCGCCTAGCCCTATCAGATAAGTCATGAAAAAGATGACTAGGAATTTATTGCTAACAGAGGGTAACATCCAGACCAATGCGGCAATTAAAAGTCCCGACATAACCCCTTTAAGCAGGTTCTGGATTGCAGAAAAAGATGCTACATGATGTGCGAGTTCATCTAGTGCTTTGTCAATGTCTGGAGTAAACAGGTCAGTGGTCAGGAAGAATAAACTCGCCAAAGCTGTTCCAATGATATTGCATAGAATCACAATCCCCCATAAACGGCCTACGGCTCTTAATTTGTCCAAGGTAAAGGGCTTAAATAAGGGCACAACTGTAGTAATGGTATTTTCGGTAAAGAGCTGCATGTGGCCCAAAATGGCAATTAGAAAGCCAATGGTATAACCGAAATTGGTGATTAAATCTGTCCAGATCGCATCAGTTGGGATATAAGAGGCAATAATTGCTTTAAATAAAAATGAAAAACTGATAACCAGACCTGCTGCAATGCCTGAAAAGATCAGTGCAGCTGTTGGACGATCCAGTTCTTCTGCACCATCACGGCGGATAATTTCATAGACCAAACGGGGTGACAGTTTCTCATGTTCTTCTACTGCCATTTTTTCACGCCAGCTTAAGGTTTGCTCGACCTTTTTTTCCTCTATTTCATGATCCATCAGCTTTGCTCCTCACTGAATAAATATTTTCTACTTATTATTTTTATTTATTGTTAAGGCAGCATTCGGCATAAATCCAGTTTATTCCTAACAGCTTTATGTGTCTTTTTATAAATTGAATGATACGGTGGTAAACAAAATAATATGCGAATAAAAGCAATTAACCAGATAGGACGGTTAAATCTAAGCAGAGATAGAGAGTACTTTGTATAACAAGACTATTTGTTGCCTGAGTTAAAGGCGAATAAATTCTATGAACGAGTCCGAAACCAAAGAGAGGTTGGGTCTGTGCACTTACAGTAAGGTCGATGATTAAAGCAAGGTATATGTTCTCAATGTGCGTATGAGTTTCATATAGTCACCTTTAGAAGCTTCAGAAATGACGGTTTCTACTTCAGCTTCGCTCCAGCCTTGTTTCAAAGCAGAGTCGCTAAAATTAGATAAAATCACTAATGGATTTTCACCAAAATGTATCGAGTGATTCATTAATCTCTTTTCAGGCTTAAACAGTTCCATAAAATTCACCATACTTTAAATTTAATTATTGTGATGCAATTAGTATTTTTTTAGATTTTAGTGCTTTGTTTTTAGATTGTGCAAGTCATAATTTAATTAAATATACAAATCTGTCTACTTTTCCTAAATTTTAGGGTCCTGAAAATAAAAAACCGAGCGAAAATGCTCGGTTTTTTGATGAAGCTGGCGAATTAGATGTCAGATAAATCTACGCCTAAACGAGAAGCAACTTCTTCATAAGCTTCAACAACACCGCCTAAACCTTGACGGAAACGGTCTTTGTCGAGTTTCTTCTTAGTGTCTTTATCCCATAAACGGCAACCGTCTGGAGAGAATTCATCACCAAGTACGATACGGTCATGGAAAACACCAAATTCAAGTTTGAAGTCCACCAAGATCATGTTGCCTTCAGCAAATAATGCTTTCAATACATCATTTACTTTATAAGTTAACACTTTCATTTGTTCTAACTGTTCAGCAGTCGCCCAACCTAAAGCAATCGCTTGAGATTCGTTAACCATTGGATCGCCTAGGCCATCATCTTTGTAGAACAATTCAAATGTAGGAGGAGTAAGTTCTTTACCTTCTTCAACACCTAAACGACGGCATAAAGAACCCGCTGCGTAGTTACGAATTACGCATTCAACAGGAATCATTTGAAGTTTCTTAACAAGAACTTCAGTTGGAGAAAGCAATTTTTCAAAATGCGTTTCGATACCTGCTTCAGCAAGTTTTTCCATGATGAAGGCGTTAAAACGGTTGTTCACCTTGCCTTTACGATCTAGTTGTTCGATTTTTTCGCCATTGAACGCAGAGGCATCATCACGAAAGACTAAAATCAGATGGTCGGCATTGTCTGTTTCATATACAGATTTTGCTTTACCAGTATAGAGCAAGGTTTGTTTTAACATGAGGGAACCTTTTAAAAAAAAATGCCTAGTAAACGACTAGGCTGGCCAATTTTGGTAAATCTGGTTTAACACTTCCGCAGCAACATCAGGGCTTGCAAAAGTGTTGTCTGGATTAAAGAGAGCAAGGCTATGACTAGAGCCAACACCAGTCAGTTTAAGCACATAAGTTTTGTCATTTACTTTAATCGTCGCTTGATTACTGCCTTGAGCGATGATGTTGTAATTTAACGTGCTTAGGGTTGCTTTGGTGTATTGCCAAATTTCAGCAGTACTTCCATCAATTTTTAACAGGGGGTTTTTATTACCATCTGTCACAAGTTGAGGGCGACTAAGCGCGCTACCTGATTGAGCAGATGTATCTGCTGTATCACCTTGAGTTTGTTCAGGGCGAGGCAATGCAAAACGATTGCCACGCTTGTTTTCAAACTTCGGTGCGTGATCGATAGCGAGCTGGTCTACTGTTGGTGCAGGATACAAAGGCGTCGCTGGTCGTACAGTTGCATCGGCAGGATACTCAAGCGGGGCGAGTTGCTTTGCTTTTTTATAATCTAAAGAGTGATTATTGAGTGCGAAGCGACCACAGCCAGCTAAACTTAAGGCTGAAACTGCAAGGACTAAACCAAGACGTAATTGCATCATAAATTGCTCTTATTAAATAATTCCCGCATCTTTTAGGGCATTGCGGAGAGGTTCGCGATATTGCTCAGCGAGAGGAGTGAGTGGTAAACGAATACCAGTATCAATCAGTCCCATCTCATGTAGTGCCCATTTCACAGGAATTGGGTTAGATTCGCAAAATAGAATATTGTGTAAATTTGCAATCTTATTGTTAAGCGTCTTCGCTTGTGGCTCATCTTTAGCAATTGCAACCGCGCATACTTCACTCATTGCCTTAGGTGCAATGTTTGCAGTAACCGAGATATTACCGTCTGCGCCAAGAAGCATAAGTTCCCATGCAGTTTCATCGTCACCTGAGTAAACAGCCATTTTGCCGTTTAAAGCTTCAATTAAGGCTTTACCACGAGGTACGTCACCTGTAGCGTCTTTAATACCCACAATGTTAGGAATCTCTGCTAAACGTACTGCTGTATCGTTTGACAAGTCTACGCCTGTACGACCAGGTACGTTATAGAGAATAAGAGGTAATTCAACAGCTTCAGCAACTGCCTTGTAGTGCTGGTAAAGGCCTTCTTGGGTTGGTTTGTTATAGTATGGTGTTACAAGTAAAGCTGCATCAGCACCGAGGTCTTTAGCTGCTTTAGTTAATTCGATTGCTTCACGGGTTGAGTTTGCACCAGTACCGGCAATAATTGGAATACGTTTATTGGCTACACGAATAATTTCTTTAATAACCTGTGTGTGCTCTTCCATGCTCAATGTTGAGGCTTCGCCGGTTGTACCGACGGCTACAATACTGTTTGTACCTTGTTCTATGTGCCACTCAACCAGCTTCTCAAGACCCTTCCAATCTACACCGCCATCTTTCAACATGGGAGTGACAATTGCGACGATTGAGCCTTGAATGGTCTGTGCTTGCTGAGTCATTTTAAAAAATATCCTATTTATCCATCCGAATCTGAGGTAAGAAAAACAAAATGTGGGATGGTTGCAGTATTTTGATTGTCCAGTTCTAACAATAACAGATTGTTGAATGACAATTATGCAAATTATGACTGATCAGACGCATAAGAACAATATGCTTAACTGATAAACCCTATGTAAACTTGAGCAAAACATAGAATGCCAATTTGATCATTTCAAGTAAAAGACAGTAAATATGACAATATGGTTCAATTCTGCGAATCCTTACTTGCTACAGTCTTTTTTATGGCAAGATAAAATGCATATTTTTCCCGAATGGGACTTAAGATGGCATGAAAATGAAGAAACAACCACAAAATTCGGCTTTAGTCGTAGTTGATGTACAAAATGGTTTTACACCGGGTGGAAATTTAGCAGTTGCCGATGCCGATACAATTATTCCAACCATTAACCAATTGGCAGGTTGTTTTGAAAATGTCGTCCTCACACAAGATTGGCATCCAGATAATCATATATCTTTTGCAGTCAACCATGTGGGCAAGCAGCCATTTGAAACCATTGAGCTCGACTATGGACCGCAAGTGCTTTGGCCTAAGCATTGCGTACAAGGTAGCCAAGATGCCGAATTTCATCCAGATTTAAATATTCCGACAGCTCAACTGATTATCCGAAAAGGCTTTCATGCTCATATTGATAGTTACTCGGCTTTTATGGAAGCTGACCACACAACCATGACAGGTTTAACGGGATATTTAAAAGAACGTGGTATTGATACGGTCTATGTGGTTGGAATTGCTACAGACTTTTGTGTCGCATGGACTGCTTTAGATGCAGTTCAACTTGGCTTTAAAACTTTAGTGATTGAAGATGCCTGTAAGGGTATTAATCTCAACGGCTCTTTAGAACAGGCATGGCAAGCGATGCAGCAACAGGGTGTTGTCCGTATTCAATCGACTGAATTGTTGAGTGAATGTTAGAGAGAGTGCTCATGTTGTTTGGGCTTTAATTGCGATTTGATATGGATGAACAACATGTCTGGATTATTACGTTTTACTCAATTTGTTCAGAAAACGTTTGCTTTATGGGTCATCGTTTTTGCGGCATTGGCACTATGGCAACCTGAATTTTTTGTCTGGCTTAAAGCTTATATTCCATGGATCTTGGGCATTATTATGCTCGGCATGGGAATGACCATGACCGTCGATGATTTTAAAGGGGTATTACAAAGCCCTAAAGCGGTGTTGATTGGGGTGGTAGCACAGTTTGTGGTGATGCCGGGGTTGGCATTTGTTCTATGTAAATTATTTAATTTACCGCCAGAAATCGCTGTTGGGGTTATTTTAGTGGGGTGTTGCCCCGGTGGAACTGCTTCCAACGTGATTACCTACATGGCCAAAGGTAATGTGGCCTTATCGGTCGCTTGTACATCGGTATCAACACTTTTAGCACCTGTGTTAACGCCTGCTATTTTTTATCTGCTTGCTAGCCAATGGTTAAAGATTGATGCAACTTCGATGTTTATTTCAATTTTACAGGTGGTGCTACTGCCTATTGTGGTTGGTCTGATTTTAAGAACATGGCTTAAACGTCAAGTCGAATCCTATATTCAAGTCATGCCGTTAGTTTCGGTCATTGCAATTGTCGCGATTGTGGCAGCCATTATTGGTGGAAGCAAAGCGGCTATTTTACAGTCAGGTTTGCTTATTTTGGCGGTAGTGATATTGCATAATGGATTTGGATATTTATTAGGTTTTGCAGCAGCTCGGTTCTTTAAACTACCGTATGCGGACAGTAAAGCAATTGCTGTAGAAGTCGGTATGCAAAATTCAGGTTTAGGCGTGGCGCTTGCAGCAGTGCATTTTGCGGCTTCCCCGATTACTGCCGTACCAAGCGCAATTTTCAGCCTTTGGCACAATATTTCTGGTCCTGCACTTGCGACTTATTGGGCAAGTAAACACAAACAAGAATAACGGTATAAACAACATCTATTACAAAAGAAGGCCAAACGAATAGTTTGGCTTTTTTATTTAAAGAATATTTTAGGGGAAGCTGAATTTAGAACTGGTATGTCTTTTGCTTTGGATTGATGCACTAAAAATAACGTGAATATCAACATAAATCGCAAAGAAAAAAATAAGGCTTTTTTGATGAACCAGATTTTTAAATTATTTATTCCCATGCTCTCAAGCAATTTAATTCTAGTTTTAAGTGGATTGGTTGATATTGCGTATGTAGGGCATTTTAGCAATGACCATGTCGCCGCATTATCGGTAACCTTATCTTTATATACAGTGATTTATGTCATTGGGATGGGGATTCTGCAAGGTGTGATACTCAAGCTTTCAGAAGCCTATGGTTGCCATGATTTACCGCGTATACGTCAGATTTTTATTCAAGGCATTTGGCTGATGTTATGTTCGGCATTGATCAGTATTGGCTTGCTTTACTTGTTCCGTGATCTACCAAAATTATTTGGTGCATCTGAACATGTCGTTTCAATTACTAAAAACTGTATGTGGGCTTTGGTATTTATTTTACCTGCGCATTTACTGATGCGCTTATTTACAGCTTTGTCTCAGGTCACTGAAAATGCGCATAAGGTTTTACTATCAGATAGCATTTTCTTCATTCTTAAAATTATTTTGTCCTATCTTTTGATTTATGGTGTCGCTTTATTTTCAATTCCGCCACTCGGTGCGATAGGAGCTTTATTAGCTACTATTATTGTTCGGTGGTTTATGTTGGCTGTTTATTACCTGTTTTTTCTAGAGAAAAGCTACATTTTTATTGAGCAACCAGAACGGTCGGTTGAAGATAGCCGGCAAAGTCTGCGTATGATTTTAAAAATAGGCATACCCACGGCGTTCATGGCGTTGATGGACGTCGTTGCATTTTGTTCAGTTGCTATTCTGATTTTGCCTTTTGGGAGTGTAGTGTCAGCAGCCCATCAAATTGTCGCGAGTACTGGCGGCTTCATGTTTATTTTTCCTTCCTCAATTGCCTCGGCTTATAGCATTTTGGTGTCACGATCTATGGGCAGTGGCAACATGGAAGAAGCCAACAAAATTGCCAGACAAAGTATATGGGTAATTATGGCAGTAAGTGGCAGTCTGTCCCTAGGTTTATGGTTGGAACGGGACTTAATTGTCACCTTCTATTCAGATGATTTGGCCGTGCAGATTTTGGCAGCATCCTTGTTGTTGATTGTCTGTATGTCTCATTTTTTCGATGGCTTAATGACCTTACTCACCTCTTTGCTACGCTGTTGGGATGTCTCAATTTTACCCATGCTGATTTTTTTAGTCGTGGTGCTATGTTTCGGATTGGGTGGTGGCTGGTGGATGGCCTATAAAGGCCTGTATTGGGGGAGTCACTCGATTTCTGCAATGGGAATTTATGGTTTTTGGAGTATGGCAGTCATAAGCTATTTAGTAGCTTGTATATTGAGTGCTTTCTGTTTCCGTTTTAGAAAGCAATTAAAAGGGTTTTGATTGAGCAGACAATGGTTAAAGAGGATGTGCTGCTAACCAATCTTCAATTTCGTTTTCAGAAATGACATTAAAACCATGGCGCTGTAATAGTGCTGTGGTAATCCCAACACCCGTAATCTTCTCGCCTTGAAAAGTACCGTTATAAATTTTTTGACTGCCGCAAGATGGGCTATTTTCTTTTAAAACCACACAACTTGCTTTTATTTGCTGTGCAATTTCCAAAGTGCGGTGAGCACCTTTTAAATAGAGCGCTGTCACATCTAAACCAGATGAATCAGTAATTTTTGCCTTGCCATCAAGCACATCTTGACCTGTTCCTCCCACAATTTCTGCGGGTAAACGAGGCGTGCTAAAACCGCCTAATAACTCTGGGCAAAGTGCATGGGCTTTTTTATTTAAAAATAACTGCTGAAGCGTAGTGTGCAAGCATGATCGGCCGTCATAACGGACAGGTTCACCAATTAAACAAGCACTGATTAAAAGCATGCGTTTTCCGCCGTTAGAACTTTAAAAGCCATGTGAGTGTACCCAATGATTTATAAAATATGAAATCTAAAACAGGCACGAACAAACAGCGTAATTTGATTAATAAATTACACAATTCATAATTAAATTATGTATTGCATAATTTAATTGTTTTTAGTAGCATCTGTTTTAAGGTAAATGGCCATTGGAGGTCCAACAAGGATGTTGGCCTCCATAAATCTAGGAAAGACTTTAGGAAAAGGCGATTTTTAAAGGTTTATTGAAAAATCTCAATCGTACTTTTAGATAAGAAAGGACTGTGTGTATGGAAAATAAACACCATATAGAAGGGAAATTAATCATCGGTTTTGTGCTCACTCAATCTTCGTTTTAGTTATTGGTTTTTTTCTCATAGGATGCGTTGGGCTAAGGCATTTTGACGGTTCAAACACTCTCCCAGCAAATGCGTATTCTATAGAGAAAGGAGCTGACCAGATCAGCATGAGAAATAAACGGATCAGGTAATCACCAGAGGGAAACTAGATGGATATTTTAGAGAACCCATTAGAACTATGCGGTTTTGCATTTATTGAGTTTGTTTCAAAAGAAAATGAATTAGATACAATTTTTGAAACAATCGGCTTTTCAAAAGTAGCCAAGCATAAATCGAAAAAAGTGTACTTATGGCGTCAAGGAAATATCAATATTATCCTGAATTATCAGCCAGAATCTTATGCTTCATTCTTTTTCAATGAGCATGGTCCATCTGCTTGCGCAATGGGATTCAAAACACGCGATGCGGCAAAAGCTTTTAAAAAGGCTGTTGAGCTTGGTGCAGAACCAATGCAGTCTAGTGTTGGGCCGATGGAGCTTAACATTCCGGCAATTAAAGGTATTGGTGGCATGCCAATCTTCTTGGTTGACCGTGATATTTATGAAAATGACTTTATTTTCTTTGATGATGCGCAGCGTAACCCTGAAGGCGCTGGTTTAAAAGAAATTGACCACTTAACTCATAACGTCTACAAAGGCCGTATGGAGTACTGGGCAAACTTCTATGAGAAAATTTTTAACTTCCAAGAAATTCGTTACTTCGACATTAAAGGCGAATATACAGGTTTAACATCTAAAGCGTTAACTGCTCCAGATGGCATGATTCGTATCCCTTTAAATGAAGATTCAGACAAAGGTAACGGTCAAATTGCAGAATTCTTAGCTGATTTTAATGGCGAAGGTATTCAGCATATCGCATTTATTTGTGATGACTTAATTTCGACTTGGGATAAGTTAAAAGGCTTGGGTCTACAATTTATGACTCCACCACCAAACACTTATTATGAAATGTTGGAAGATCGTTTACCTGAGCATGGCGAACCGACTGATGAATTACAGCAGCGCGGTATTTTGCTTGACGGTAATACTAAAGATGGTCAGAAGAAGCTTTTATTGCAAATCTTCTCTCAAAACATGATTGGGCCAGTTTTCTTTGAATTCATTCAACGTAAAGATGATGACGGTTTTGGTGAAGGTAACTTCAAAGCATTGTTTGAATCGATTGAACGTGACCAAATTCGCCGTGGTGTTCTAGAAGCAAAATAAGTTTTGCTTTGTCTCTAATCTAAAAAAACCAAGAGCATTGCTCTTGGTTTTTTTATGGCTATTGATTAGCGGCTTTTAATATATTGATTAATTAAATTAATCTCATTTTTAAGCGTTTCGATAATTTTACTTTGTGGGTCGACGGGTAAAAACATTTCGCTATCAAGCGCCACAATACAAAACTCAATCCCTTGGTTTGAGTTAAATACTGGCAGACCGACTGCATTAATGCCTGTGAGTAAGTCACCTTTAGCTGCCGACATTTGTTGCTGGCGGATCGTATCTTTAAGTTCTAAAAATTCTTGCCAGTTGTGTGGTGCAATGTTTAGTCCCAGTTCCTGATGCTTTTGCCATTCAGCTTCTAATAAAGGACGAATAAAATGCTCCGGAAGGTAAGAAGCAAATAAACGTCCCGCAGCAGAATTGACTAAAGGCATAATTGAGCCAACTTTTGTCACAATCGAAATAGGGTGGTTAGATTCAATAGACTGAACCACAACAGGGCCTTTCGGTGACCACTTACTAATTTGAATACCACAGCCAATTTTGCTTTGTAAGTCATAAATTAGGTGCTGTACCAACTGTAAAGTATCACTGTGCTGAATGCAGTTTAAGCCTAAACGCCATGCCTGATCGCCTAAGGCATATTGCCCATCTTCAAGTTGTTTGGCGTAATCCATGCGAATTAAGCTCACCAAATAACGGTGTACTTTGGCAGGATGCATCTCGAGCTTACTCGATAAGTCTTTGAGAATAATCGGTTGATTGTGCTCTAACAGGGCATTTAGTACGGATAAACCAACTTCAAGTGATTGAACCCCCCCAGATACTTTTTCTTCAATCATTTAAATACCCTTAATCGATTTACTTCAGCAGTTAAACAGTTATGTATAAACATAAATTGGAATTGATGCGTTTTACATCATGCCTGAGCCTATAGAAAAATAGAAATCACCTTTTTCTATTAGCAAAATTCACATGTTTAATAATCAACAATTCTTACAATGACCTTCATCTTTTATTTATAGCGTAAATTGAGAGAAGTTTAGTAGATTTAAACAATATAAATCGGCATTGATATAGAACAGTTCATTCAAACTATTCTCACCAATGCCGACTTTTGAAACGATTGCTTTGAAAGAATTATGCGCCTAATTCTTCTTCATGCAAGAAATGAGTATGGTGTGGAGCACGTTTAGTTTTGCTCCATTCATCTAACATTTCAGTTTTCATTTCTTCAGTAATTTTTGCAATTTTTTCTTCTGCATGGATATCGTTATAAGTCAGTTCTAAACGGTGTCCATTTGGATCAAAGAAATAAATTGAGTGGAAGATACCGTGGTTAGTAATACCTAACACTTTAACGCCGTTTTCTTCCAAGTGTTTTTTGGCAGCTAAAAGGGCATTTAAATCTTCAACTTCAAAGGCAATATGTTGTACCCATTGAGGCGTGTTTTCATCTCGGCCCATTTCTGGTTGGGTTGGCAATTCAAAAAATGCCAAAACGTTGCCTTGGCCTGCATCTAGGAATAAATGCATATAAGGGTCAAAAGCTTTGGTTGAAGGCACATGGTCTTCAGCAAAAGCTAAGATAAAGTCCATGTTAAGCATTTTTTTATACCACTCAACAGTCTCTTTCGCATCCTTACAGCGATATGCAACGTGATGTATTTTTTTAATGGCAAATGTCATGTTGAAACTCCTTTTACTATTCCCAATCTGGTTGTTGTTCTGGCGCCGCGTTATAGAAGGCTGGGATAGACAAACAATGTTGATAAATTGATTCAATTTTTGGAAACGCAGATAAATCGATTTTGAAGCGTTTCGCGTTGTAGACCTGTGGAATGAGGCAGCAATCGGCAATCGTTGCTTGTTGTCCAAAGCAAAACTGTCCGTTTGAATCTTGAAGTAGCTGTTCGAGACTTTGAAAGCCTTCAATAATCCAGTGCTGATACCAATAGTTTTTTTGTTCGTCCGAAACGTTTAAATCATTTTTCAAATATTTCAGAACGCGTAAGTTGTTTAACGGGTGAATATCACAGGCAATCGCCTGTGCAAAAGCACGGATTTTGGCTCTCTCTTTCACATCATTTGGAAGTAGTTTAGTTTCCGGATATTGTTCATCCAGATATTCCAAAATACTTAATGACTGTGACAAGGTTAAATCGCCGTCCACTAAAGTTGGTACTAAGGCACTGCGATTTAACTTTAAATAGTCTTCACTTTGCTGCTCATTTTTAACTAAATGAACTGGTGCAGTTTCATAAGCGAGACTTTTAAGGTTGAGACCAATCCGTACTCTGTAAGCTGCAGAGCTACGAAAGTAACTATACAGCTTCATAGTCAGGCTCCGAAGTCTCTGCAAAATCAAAAGCTAATGCAGGAAGTACAGTATTTCGAACTTCACCAAAGCCAATACGAATACCATTTTTCTCACAGTGACCTTTCATAATGAGCGTATCGCCGTCTTGTAAGAAACCACGAGTTTCGCCGTTAGCAAGGGTCAAAGGTTTAGTGGTGTTCCAAGTCAGTTCAAGCAAGCTGCCATAAGAGTCCGGTGTAGAACCTGAAATAGTACCTGAACCCATTAAGTCACCGACCTGAACGTTACAGCCTCCAATGGTATGGTGAGTCAGCTGCTGAGCCATAGACCAGTACATATATTTGAAGTTGGTTTTACAGATCACATCAGTTTGTGCTGATTTTGGTGTTTGAATTTCAACACTCAAATTAATGTCGTAACTGTTAGCGATATTTTCTTGTAAATAAGCGAGTGGTTTCGGTTCTTGTTTCGGGCCTTCAACTTTAAATGGTTCAAGTGCTTCCAGAGTTACCACCCAAGGTGAAATAGCGCTAGCAAACGATTTTGAGTTGAATGGGCCTAGAGGAACATATTCCCATTGCTGGATATCACGTGCTGACCAGTCGTTTAGCAGAACCATTCCAAAAATATGGTCCCAAGCATTTTCAATCGAGATAGGCTGCCCCAACTGAGTTGGTTTACCTACAATAAATGCTGTTTCAAGTTCGAAATCGAGTTTACGCGTTGCTGAGAAAACTGGACGTTCTTCATTTGGAAGTTTGATTTGACCTGATGGGCGTACCACTTGAGTTCCGCTGACTACAACAGAGCTAGCACGACCGTTATAACCTACAGGTAATTCGGTCCAGTTTGGCAGCAAGGCATTTTTAGGGTCGCGGAACATACAGCCGACATTGGTCGCGTGTTCTTTAGAAGAATAAAAATCGGTATAGCCAGGTACGCGAACAGGTAAATGTAAAGTCACACTGTCTTGCTTAACTAGAACTTCCTGACGTAATGCTTCGTTTTCTTGAAGTGTTAAATTTTCAACTGAAAGAAGAGACTGTAATGTTTTACGAACTTTAGACCAGTTGGCTTTGCCTGATTCAATAAATTTATTCAGTGTAGGCTGGTTAAAGTATGTGTCTTGATCTGAAAGTTTTAAAAGACCATGCTTTTCAAGAGCAGCGAGATCAATGACCCAATCACCGATAGCTACACCGACCTGACGCTCGCCTTCGGCTGTTCTACTAAAAATACCATAGGGCAAATTATGAATAGTGAAATCAGATTGAGGTGAAACTTCAATAAAAGAGTTTAGTTTTTGTTCCATTTTCGCTTCCTTGTCTTCATCTCGCGTCTTATACAAATAAAAGTTCGGTCTAGGGACTGAGCTACTCAATAAGTTTTAACCTTTAGTGAGATCATCTTTTTACTTATGAGTTTGATATAGACCGAGAACAACCAATTGCTTCATGGTTCTTATAATACTGAATTCATCAAATTACGCAATACATAATTTAATTACACATTGCATAATAATTGTTATTTCTTGCATTTTCTGCTTACATGCGCGGTTGTGAGAAAAGTAACGCAATTATTTTTTTCATCAATCTCTATGAAAATCTGATCAATTTATGATATACGTAATTTATTGGAAAAAAATTACGTGACAAGGATGAGAATAATCATATGTCAACACAAGAGCAAGGAAACCTGAAACACGGTTTGAGTAATCGTCACATCCAGCTGATTGCATTGGGTGGAGCGATTGGTACAGGGCTGTTTCTTGGTATATCACAATCGATTAAATTGGCAGGTCCGTCGGTAATCTTGGGTTATGCGATTGCAGGATTTATTGCTTTTTTAATGATGCGCCAGCTCGGTGAAATGGTGGTAGAAGAACCAGTAAGTGGTTCTTTTAGTCATTTTGCTTACAAATATTGGGGACCTTTTGCAGGCTTCATGTCAGGATGGAACTACTGGGTACTCAACGTACTGGTATGTATGGCGGAGTTAAGTGCAATTGGTCTGTATATTCAATATTGGTGGCCGCAAATCCCAACGTGGGCATCCGCTCTAACGTTCTTTATTCTCATTAATGGTATTAATTTATTGCATGTTAAGTTTTTTGGCGAAATGGAATTTTGGTTTTCCATTGTCAAAATCTTAGCCATTTTAGCCATGATCGGTTTCGGTTCGTATTTACTTGCAACCGGTACGGCAGGGCCGCAAGCCAGCATTTCTAACCTTTGGGCATTAGGTGGTTTCTTCCCATATGGTATTAAAGGTTTAGTGATGGCTATGGCAGTCATTATTTTTGCTTTTGGTGGTATCGAACTTTTCGGTATTACTGCGGCTGAAGCACGTGACCCAGACAAAACCTTACCTAAAGCGGTCAACCAGATTATCTATCGTATTTTAATTTTCTATATTGCGACGCTTCTTGTTTTATTCTCATTATTTCCTTGGAATCAAATGGCACAAGGCGGCAGTCCTTTTGTAATGGTATTTGCTTCTTTAGACAGCCAAGGTGTTGCGACTTTACTTAACTTCGTTATTTTGACTGCTGCGGTATCAGTTTATAACGGTACAAGCTATTGCAGTAGCCGTATGTTGCTCGGTCTTGCTCAGCAAGGAAATGCACCAAAATTATTTGCACGTATTAATAAACGCGGTATTCCAACGAATGCAGTGATTCTTTCTGCAGCAGTCACTATTTTATGTGTGTTGTTAAATTACATTTTCCCTGAAAAAGCATTTGGCTTGCTCATGATGCTTGTGGTTGCAGCGATTGTGATTAACTGGGTAGTCATTTCATGGACACATTTAAAATTCCGTAAATTCATGATCCGTCAAGGTCAAACCACTAAATTCCCAAGTTTCATGTATCCATTTAGCAACTATCTTTGCATCGTGTTCATGCTCGGAATTTTAGTTGTCATGTCGCTAACACCAGATATGCGTGTGGCGGTGATGATGATTCCGGGTTGGATTTTGTGCTTAATGGTGGCTTATCAATTTAAACGCCGTAAGTTAAAAGCTGAGCAGCCTGTACATGCTTTAGAAGCAGATGTGTAATTAGGTCTTAGTTAGAAACTAAAAAGGACGTATTAATACGTCCTTTTTTATTTTTAAAATTTACAACAGAAATTAAAGGACTTTATAATTGTTATATTATAACATCTGTTGAATGAATAACTAAGGCTTCCCGATGTTGAGGGAGGAACAACATATTTATGAAATATTCCTATTTAGGTTTAATCTTGCTTTCTCTTACTGCGTGTACGACTCAAACACCTAAGCCAACGGTTTCTAAGCATCCACATTCTTTGCCTCAGCCATCTAAAACAGTGGTAAGAATAAAACAACAACCCGAAGATTATACTGCTTGGATCGCAACCGCAGATCACGCACATTCTGTGCAGGCTTATAAGCAATTTCTTAAGCAGAAAGGACTTGCCAATGTAGTGCCAGATTATGAGTTATTACGTTCAGCTCGAGACTGGCAAAAATGTGGAGTGGAGCCTTATGCGGTACCGCCGAGAGAGGTTTGGTCCAATATTGTTCCGACGCTTAGCATTTTAAAAGCATTAGTTGACGATGGTGTGATTAACGATTTTGAAGTGACATCGGCCTATCGAGCTTTATCTTTAAACCGCTGTGCGGGTGGGGCTGATGCTTCCCGACATGTCTTTAATGCAGCACTTGATTTTCGAATTGGGCCAGAACAGCCTACCGATTTAGACCAGTTTAATATTCAACAAACCAAGACCAAGCTTTGTCAGTTCTGGGAAACCAAAGGGCAAGCACTTAATATGGGTCTGGGTGTTTATGCTTCGGGACAAATTCATATTGATAGCCAAGGATTCCGATCATGGGGACCTGACCATCACTATAGAACCTCGATTTGTCAGTGACTGTAAAAGCAATTTTTTCAATGACTAAATGAGTTGGTTTGAATAAAAGCAGAATAAAAACTTGATTAATAGTTATGTTATAACATAACATTATTGTGGTTTAGAAATAGATTACGCCTGTGATCTGGCCATATTTCAATGGCCAGCCATGATCAGTTTAAATATTATTCAAAGAGATCAAGCCATGCACACTGCAATCGCCAACTCATTTGCCAAGCTTCCCGTCACTGTTTTATCGGGCTTTTTGGGTGCAGGAAAGACCACATTACTCAACCATATTTTAAATAATCGTGAAGGTCGCCGTATTGCCGTGATTGTTAATGATATGTCTGAGGTGAATATTGATGCGGCATTAGTACGTGAAGGTGGGGCTGAACTTTCAAGAACAGATGAAAAACTTGTTGAAATGAGCAATGGCTGTATTTGCTGTACGCTACGAGAAGATTTATTGGTTGAGGTAAGACGCTTAGCCGATGAAGGGCGCTTTGACCAATTGGTGATTGAGTCGACGGGTATTTCAGAACCACTGCCTGTTGCAGAAACCTTTATCTTTGAAGATGAAAATGGAAATTCTCTCAATGAGTTTGCTCGACTCGACACCATGGTCACGGTAGTCGATGCGTTTAACTTTCTGAAAGATTACAGTTCAGTTGACTCACTGCAACAACGTGGTGAGTCCTTGGGCGAGCAAGATGAGAGAACCGTAGTCGACTTGCTTATTGACCAAATCGAGTTTTGTGATGTGATTGTGCTGAATAAAATTGATTTGATTGATCAGGCTCAGCAAGACCAGCTCATCGCGATTTTAAAAATGCTAAACCCGCGTGCTCGAATTGAAATTGCTCAATTTGGAAAGATCGCTTTAGATAAAATCTTAAATACACAGTTATTTGACTTTGATGAAGCTGCACAAGCGCCGGGTTGGTTAAAAGAGTTACGCGGCGAGCATACCCCTGAGACTGAAGAGTATGGAATCAGTAGCTTTGTTTACCGCGCGCGCCGACCTTTCCATCCAGAGCGTTTTTATGATTTGGTACAGGCTGAATGGCCGGGAGTCGTGCGTTCTAAAGGCTTTTTCTGGTTGGCTGCCGAACCTACCTTGGCTTATTCATGGTCACAAGCAGGTGCAATGGCTCGACATGGCTTAGCAGGTTATTGGTGGGCGGCTGTTGCAGAAGAAGACTGGCCGAGTGACTTGGACAGCATCGAACAAATTAAGAAAAACTGGGATGCACGCACAGGTGATGCCCGTCAGGAGCTGGTTTTAATTGGTATGCAAATGGACGAGCAAGCTTTAATACAACGCTTAGACCGTTGCTTATTAAGTGATGAAGAAATGGCTTTAGGACCACAAGCTTGGCAGAACTGGTCGAACCCTTTTAAGCAAGATGATGAAACGATGTTGATTGCTTAATAAAAAAAGCCCCTATTTAAAAGGGGCTTTTTTTATGATTTATCTTTAATGAAAATCTTTCGAATATAGCTGTTAAGTGGTGTCGAATAATATTTTTCAATCACTGCGCTAATGATGAAAGTCAGAACTAAATAGCCAATTAAAAGCATAATTTTGATGCTAGCGTCGGTTTGAGCTGGAATAAACGCAACCTTTATAAGGCCTAGTACTACCAGATGGAACAGATAAGTCTCATAACTTCGTTGCCCCAACCAGACCATCACTTTGGTAAATAGGTTATGCGCCTGTGTTTCGGAAGGATGCTGAAAACACAAAATCAGTAAGCCTGTGGCAAGAGCAAATAAGCTAATACTCCATGTGCTGACTTCTTTTATTGGCGCATATAAATATAGAGCTGTCATGCTCAAAATAAGCAACCACGAAAGAGGTTTTTTATAAGTCCAATCTGGTCGGTAGGCATGAGAAAATATCGCCGTTAAGCAGCCAATTGCTATACCATCAAAACTCGAAAAATAATGATATAAATAAGCGCCGCTTTCTTCTCCAAAATGCAGAGATCTAAAATAAGGCCCGTATAAAATTACTCCAATGAGCACAGCAATAAAGACTTTATTACTACGGGTGAGCAGGCACAATAATGGAAAAACAAAGTAAAAAACTTCTTCTACAGAGAGCGACCACAACACGCCCAAAGCATAGTTTACCCAACCGAATTTAATAATCAGGATATTCATCCAGAAGGTTAAAGCTGCAAATATGGTTAAAGGATAAGAGACCTCAATGCCATTCGGTGCTTGGTTCATAAAGGGTTTTAAGTCAAATGAACCAAGTATGCTTACACCTAAAATGAGTAGTATCAGACACGGCAAAATACGCGCTGCTCGTCGGATATAAAAATGTTTGAGGTTAATTGCAGAAAATTGTTTGTCTCGTTTTAAAGTGTGATGGGTAATTAAAAAACCTGAAATCACAAAAAACATGGTGACGCCATAATTTCCGTTTCTTGCGATGACTGTACTAAATGCTTCACCTAAAAAATCAAAACCTAACCATGTATCTTTAAGTTTATAAGGAATATTAAAATGATGTAAAAGAACCAATAGGATAGACATTCCTCGAAGAATATCTATTTTATAATTACGCATACGATGTGCTTCCAGTTTTATTAATATACTGTGTGGCAGAAGAATACTATCGATCAGTTATTTTAAATAAAAATTTTAAGCAGCATTTCGTAAACCAGAAAAGCCTATAGTTTTTACATCCTTAAATTGGGCTAAGGTATAGCAGAAATAATTATTAAATAAATATTTATAAAGCATTTATATATTTGAATTTTTCTACATAAAACTTTAAATTAGCTCTTATTGAGCGATGTTTGTTTTTTAAACTTTTTAAAATCTATTTTATTCATAAATTAACATGTTGTATGTGGTTGTATATACATAGCATGTCAACTAAAATACTGTTTTGCCTGCTGCCTTTTTTGAGTAATTAGTTATGCCCAGAACATCAAAACAAGAACATACTGAGCTTTCGATTGAAGCTGATAGTCCAGTTCCTTTATATCAACGCGTAAAACAACTGATTTCACAAAAAATTTATGAAGGTACTTGGGCTGTAAATAAAAAAATTCCTTCTGAAAGTGAACTGGTGAATCAACTCGGTTGTAGCCGTATGACGGTAAACCGTGCGCTACGTGAGTTAACAACAGAAGGCTTACTCGTTCGAATTCAAGGCGTTGGTTCTTTCGTTGCTGAAGGGCAAGGTCGAACTGCACTTTTTCAAATTAATAATATTGCCGATGAGATTATTGCACGAAACCATAAGCACCACGCTGAAGTTTTAGTCTTAGAACAAATTTATGCAAATGCAGAGCAAAGCGTTTTAATGCAGACTCGTGAAGGGCAAAGATTATTTCACTCGATTATTGTGCATTATGAAAATGATGTGCCTGTTCAGGTCGAAGATCGTTTAGTCGATGCAGCGCTTATTCCAGATTATCTACAACAAGATTTTAAAACCATTACCCCAAATGCTTACCTCATGGCGAAAGCACCTGTCTCAGAAGGTGAGCACATTGTCGAGGCAGTTTTAGCATCTCCTCAAGAGTGTAAATGGTTAAAGATCACCAAAGCTGAGCCGTGTTTATTGATCCGTCGCCGCACATGGTCAAACAAACAGTTGATTTCAAGTGCACGTTTGATTTACCCGGGCAGCCGCTATTATCTCGAAGGGAAATTTAACCCATGATTGAATTGATCAGGGCCGATCAATATACAAAAATGCTTTGGAAAAACGGTGCGGGTTTCACTTTAGAAATTGCTCGAAGCCAAGGTGAAGCCGACTTTGAATGGCGCATTTCCATGGCTGATGTGACTACTTCCGGGCCATTTTCGCTATTTCCCAATAAGCAGCGCATTATTAGCGTACTTGATGGACAGGGCATGGTACTGCATGTCGATAACCTTCCTGCCAAAACGCTGAACCAAGGTGATATTTTTGCTTTTCATGGTGAGAGTCAGGTTCAAAGTGAACTGGTCGACGGTGCAATTCGAGATTTAAATTTAATTTATGATCCTGCAAAGTTTCATGCCCGTTTTCAGTGGTTGAATGATGCAGCGGAGCAGGCATTTATTAGCTCGGCTGACCTGATTTTCATTTTTAATCAGGGGGATGAAACACAAGTAAATGTTGATGATCATTCCGTTCAGCTTGCTGTTCACGAGACGCTAAAAATTGAGAAAAATACTGGCGTGACATTAGTCAATTTTCCCAAAAAACAACTCAAAAGCTGCTATGTCATTGAGTTAATTCAACGATAAAAAGACATCATTTACGACTTAAAAAGCACATGTCTTGTTAGAGGATATGTGCTTTTTTTATGCCTAATATAAAAATAAATTAATTTAATTCATAAGCTTATTCATTTTTTTTAAAAAAATATGAGTCACCCTCTTCACGCCGAAAAATATTTGTGTAGTATATGGATGTATATACAAGTTAATACATTACTATACAAATGCAGAGACAAGTGATGTTCTGCTGATGTAAGCTCAAAGGAAGGAGTCCGACTGTGACAACAACGACAACAAAATTTCGTGATGTAGAAATTCGTGCACCACGCGGCACTGAATTAACGGCTAAGAGTTGGTTAACTGAAGCCCCATTACGTATGTTGATGAATAACCTTGATCCGGACGTTGCAGAAAACCCGAAAGAGTTAGTTGTATACGGCGGTATTGGTCGTGCAGCACGAAACTGGGAATGTTTCGACAAAATTGTAGATACGCTAAAAAATCTTGAAACTGACGAAACTTTATTGGTTCAATCAGGCAAACCAGTTGGTGTGTTTAAAACTCATAAAGATGCACCACGCGTTTTAATTGCAAACTCAAACCTTGTACCACACTGGGCAAACTGGGAACACTTCAACGAGTTAGATGCAAAAGCACTCGCAATGTACGGTCAAATGACAGCAGGTTCATGGATCTACATTGGTAGCCAAGGCATTGTACAAGGTACATATGAAACTTTCGTTGAAGCAGGCCGCCAACACTACAACGGTGATTTAAAAGGTCGTTGGGTGCTTACTGCTGGTTTAGGTGGTATGGGTGGTGCTCAGCCTCTAGCTGCAACCCTTGCAGGTGCATGTTCTTTAAACATCGAATGCCAACAAGCAAGTATCGATTTCCGTTTACGTACCCGTTATGTAGACGAACAAGCAACTGATTTAGACGACGCTTTAGCGCGTATTGACCGCTATACAAAAGAAGGTAAAGCAATTTCAATTGCGCTTCATGGTAACGCTGCTGAAATTTTACCTGAGCTTGTTCGTCGTGGTGTACGTCCAGACATGGTGACTGACCAAACAAGTGCACACGATCCACTTAATGGCTACTTACCAGTAGGTTGGACTTGGGATGAATACCGTGAACGTGCGAAAACTGAACCGGAAGCTGTGGTAAAAGCTGCAAAACAGTCGATGGCAAAACACGTACAAGCAATGCTTGATTTCCAAAAAATGGGTGTTCCAACATTTGACTATGGCAACAACATCCGTCAAATGGCGAAAGATGAAGGTGTAGCAAACGCTTTTGATTTCCCAGGCTTCGTACCTGCTTATATCCGTCCATTGTTCTGTCGTGGTATTGGTCCATTCCGTTGGGCTGCACTTTCTGGTGACCCAGAAGACATTTATAAAACAGATGCCAAAGTTAAAGAGTTAATTCCTGATGATGAACATTTACATCACTGGTTAGACATGGCTCGTGAACGCATTAGCTTCCAAGGTTTACCAGCGCGTATTTGCTGGGTAGGTTTAGGCTTACGTGCAAAACTTGGTTTGGCATTTAACGAAATGGTTCGTAGCGGTGAATTGTCTGCACCAGTTGTGATTGGTCGTGACCATTTAGACTCAGGATCGGTTGCAAGTCCAAACCGTGAAACTGAAGCAATGCAAGACGGCTCAGACGCAGTATCAGACTGGCCTTTATTAAACGCGTTGTTAAATACAGCGGGCGGCGCAACTTGGGTGTCTTTACATCACGGTGGTGGTGTAGGTATGGGCTTCTCTCAACACTCAGGCGTTGTGATTGTGTGTGATGGTACAGATGAAGCGGCTGCACGTATTGCTCGCGTACTGACCAATGACCCTGCAACAGGTGTTATGCGTCATGCCGATGCCGGTTATGAAATTGCGATTAACTGTGCGAAAGAGCAAGGCTTACACTTGCCAATGATCACGCAATAAAAATACATGGAAGAACTAGCGGTGCTTTTTGCAATTGTGAAAAGCACCGTCTCAGCAGAATATAGTGCAAAAAATTAGGAAGCCAACATGGAATTACTTATCCAACCGGGAAAACTGACCTTAGCCGATTTACGTCAAGCGTACCTCAACCCGATCAAAGTTAAATTGGATGAAAGTGCTTCATCTGCAATTGATGCAAGTGTGGCTTGCGTTGAGAAAATTGTAAATGAAGGGCGTACAGCTTACGGTATTAACACGGGCTTTGGCTTACTCGCGTCAACCAAAATCGCTCCTGAAGATTTAGAAAAGTTACAACGTTCATTGGTTCTTTCGCATGCAGCAGGTGTAGGTGAAGCACTTGATGATGCAATGGTTCGTTTAATTATTCTGTTAAAAGCAAATAGCTTGGCGCGTGGTTTCTCTGGTATTCGTCGTAAAGTAATTGATGCTTTGTTGGCTTTAATTAATGCCGAAGTTTACCCACACATTCCACTGAAAGGTTCAGTAGGTGCTTCAGGTGACTTGGCACCACTTGCACATATGTCTTTAGTGTTACTGGGTGAAGGTAAGGCACGTTATAAAGGTGAATGGTTACCAGCAGTTGAAGCTTTAAAAGTTGCAGGTTTAGAACCAATTTCTTTAGCGGCTAAAGAAGGTTTAGCACTTTTAAACGGTACACAAGTTTCAACGGCTTATGCGTTACGTGGCTTGTTTGAAGCTGAAGATTTATTTGCTGCTGCAACGGTTTGTGGTGGCTTAAGCGTTGAAGCAATGTTGGGTTCACGTGCACCATTCGATGCGCGTATTCACGAAGTACGTGGCCAACGTGGTCAAATTGATGTAGCTGCGGCTTATCGTGACCTATTAACAGACTCAAGTGAAATTGCACATTCACATGAAGACTGTAGCAAAGTTCAAGACCCGTACTCTTTACGTTGCCAACCACAGGTGATGGGTGCATGTTTAACACAAATCCGTCAGGCTGCTGAAGTATTAGAAATTGAAGCAAATGCTGTATCGGATAACCCACTCGTATTTGCTGAACAAGGTGACGTAATTTCTGGTGGTAACTTCCATGCAGAACCTGTTGCAATGGCGGCAGATAATTTAGCATTGGCGATCGCTGAAATTGGCTCACTGTCAGAACGTCGTATTTCGATGATGATGGACCGCCACATGTCACAACTTCCACCATTCTTGGTTGCAAATGGCGGTGTTAACTCAGGCTTTATGATTGCACAAGTGACAGCTGCTGCACTTGCGAGTGATAATAAAGCACTTGCACATCCTGCAAGCGTTGATAGCTTACCAACTTCTGCCAATCAGGAAGACCACGTATCGATGGCTCCGAATGCCGGTAAGCGTCTTTGGTACATGGCTGACAACGTTCGTGGCATTTTAGCTGTTGAATGGTTAGGCGCTTGTCAGGGTTTAGACTTCCGTGAAGGTTTAAAAAGCTCGCCTAAACTTGAACAAGCTCGTAAAATCTTGCGCGATCAAGTTCCTTACTACAGCGAAGATCGTTTCTTTGCTCCGGATATCGAACAAGCTAGCGAATTGCTTGCGAGTGGTTGCCTAAATAAGTTACTCATTCCAAAACTGCTCCCTAGTTTATCTGAAGTGTGATTGATAAAACGGTCACATGGAGTGGCCGAATCCAACTAAATTTCCTCAAGGATTGGAGATTAAAATGTCACAAAACTCCACACTACAGCGGGGTTTGAACACCCGCCATATTCGTTTCTTGGCATTGGGCTCAGCAATTGGAACTGGGCTTTTCTATGGTTCGGCGACTGCCATCAAAATGGCAGGGCCTTCAGTATTACTTGCGTATATCGTTGCAGGGATTGCAATTTATATCGTTATGCGCGCACTGGGTGAAATGGCTGTCCATAACCCTGTCTCTGGCTCATTCAGCCACTATGCATCTCAGTACATTGGTCCGTTGGCAGGTTTTACGACTGGGTGGACTTACGTGTTTGAGATGGTGATTGTTGCAATTGCCGATGTCACTGCGTTTGGTATTTATATGGGGTTCTGGTATCCCGATGTACCACGGTGGATCTGGATTTTGTCTCTCATTATGTTCCTAGGCGCAATTAACCTTATTCATGTAAAAGTCTTTGGTGAACTCGAATTTTGGCTTTCAATTGTTAAAGTCAGTGCCATTGTTGCCATGATTGTCGGTGGTTTAGGCCTTATGTTTTATGGCTTCCATGTTGATCACAGCAATGTTGTACCGGGGCTTCAAAACCTATGGATTTATGATGGTTTCATGCCGCATGGTATTGCAGGTTTGATTGGTTGTTTGTCTGTAGTCGTGTTTGCCTTTGGTGGTATCGAGATTATTGGTTTAACCGCAGGTGAGTCACAAGACCCGAAAACCACCTTACCAAAAGCAATTAATGCCGTTCCAGTCCGTATTTTACTGTTCTATGTACTGACTATTTTTGTACTTATGTCGATTTTCCCATGGAACCAGATTGGTAGCCAAGGCAGTCCGTTTGTACAAATTTTTGAAAACTTAGGCATTAAATCTGCTGCAAATATTCTAAACGTTGTGGTGGTAACCGCTGCAATTTCAGCAATTAACAGTGATGTATTTGGTGCAGGCCGTATGTTGTACGGTATGGCAAATCGTGGTCAAGCACCTCGCATTTTCCAAAAGCTATCACGTAATGGTGTGCCTTGGATGACTGTTGTGGTTATGGCTGGCGTGCTGTTAATTGGCGTCGTACTGAACTACCTAATTCCTGAAAATGTATTTGTCATCATTGCATCAATTGCAACGTTTGCAACCGTTTGGGTATGGCTCATGATCTTGCTTTCGCAAGTAGCGATGCGCCGTAAATTATCTACTGCTGAAATTAAGGCACTGGATTTCCCTGTATTCGGCTGGCCATATGCACCTGCTTTTGCAATCGGGTTTATGGTGTTCATTTTAGTGATGATGGGCTACTTCCCAGACTCGCGTCCTGCAATTTATGTAGGTGCGGCATGGCTTGCTCTATTAACCATTGCGTATCGCATTTGGGTAAAGCCGGAGCAAAGCTTGGGAAAGGAAAGTGAGCCTGTCCAGCAAAACATAGAAATGGAAAGCTAACAAATCAACTGCCCAATGGTTTAACTGTTGGGCAGTTTCGAGGATAGGCTAATGAAAAAACTTTGGCAAAACTGCCATATTGCGACCATGCAAAATGGGCAATATTCTTATATCGAAGATGCTGCAATTGTTACCGAAGAGCATCTCATCCATTGGATTGGAAAACAACAACAACTTCCTGCCGACACTTATTCCGAAACAGTTGACTTAAATGGCGCTTGGGTGACCCCAGGTTTCATCGACTGTCATACGCATAGTGTTTTTGGTGGCAACCGTAGCGTTGAGTTTGAAAAGCGCTTACAAGGCGTAAGTTATGCTGAAATTGCAGCAAGCGGTGGCGGTATTGCAAGTACAGTACGCGCAACGCGTGAAGCCAGCGAAGAACAATTACTGAAATCAGCCCTTAAGCGTATTCGTTGCATGCAGCAAGACGGTGTAACCACCATTGAAATTAAGTCTGGTTACGGACTCAACTACGAAAACGAGCGCAAAATGCTGCGCGTGATCCGTCAAATTGGTGAAGCTTTACCAATGACGGTGAAAAGCACCTGTTTGGCTGCTCATGCTTTACCGCCAGAATACAAAGATCAAAGCGATGCTTATATTGAGCATATCTGTACAGAAATGCTGCCTAAACTACATGCTGAAGGTTTGGTCGATGCAGTAGATGCATTCTGTGAGCATTTAGCCTTTTCACCAGCTCAGGTTGAGCGTGTTTTTAAAACGGCACAATCATTGGGTCTACCCGTTAAGCTTCATGCAGAGCAGCTTTCATCGCTAGGCGGTTCAAGCTTGGCAGCACGTTATCATGCTTTGTCGGCTGACCATTTAGAGTACATGACCGAAGATGATGTCAAAGCGATGGCAGAGTCGGGTACGGTTGCTGTGTTACTACCGGGCGCCTTTTATTTATTGCGTGAAACACAATATCCACCGATTGAAAGTCTGATTAAACATGGCGTACGTATTGCGCTATCGAGTGATTTAAATCCGGGTACATCTCCAGCACTTTCTGTACGTTTAATGCTGAATATGGGCAGTACGTTATTCCGTTTAACGCCTGAGCAAGCATTGGCGGGTGTCACCATTCATGCGGCACAAGCACTCGGTTTAGAGCAAACGCACGGTAGTTTGGAGCAGGGTAAAGTCGCTGACTTTGTCGCTTGGGATATTGAGCATCCATCTGAAATTGTTTACTGGCTGGGCGGAGATTTGCCTAAGCGAGTCGTTCAGCATGGACAAGAAGTTATTTTTTAAACGGTGTCACATGAATCACACATTTAAATGGCAAGGCCGACATGATGGCGAGGGTGAAGCACACCAACGTATTCACCATATTGTGAACAAGACCCAACATGCTGAATTTGCCCTGATTGGCTTTAGCTCTGATGAAGGCGTTAAACGTAATAAAGGCCGAGTTGGTGCTGCCGATGCGCCAGATGCGATTCGCACACAACTGGCTAACTTACCGGTTCATCGCCCAGTCAGTATTGTCGATTTGGGTACAGTGACCTGCGAATATGAGAATTTAGAGCAAGCACAAGCCGAGTTAGCTGAACAAGTCGCAAATAGTTTGCAAAATGGTTTAAAGCCGATTGTATTGGGCGGTGGACATGAAGTTGCATTTGGTAGCTTTAGCGGTCTATTCCAATATGTACAAGCCCACGCGCCAGATAAAAAAATAGGCATTATTAATTTCGATGCCCATTTTGATTTGCGTGAAGCAGAGCATGCCACGTCTGGAACACCTTTTTTACAAGCGGCTCGACTTTCAGAACAGCATCAAAAACAATTTAATTACTTATGTATTGGGGTCGCCAACCATGCCAATACTAAAGTTTTGTTTGATACAGCCGATGCTTTAAATTGTTCATATTTACGCGATCATGAGGTTAATATTTTTAACCTACCAAACGTGCTCGCGGCGGTTGATGCTTTTATTGAAAAAGTAGACTGTTTGTACGTTACGATTGATTTAGATGTCTTTGCGGCTGCGGTTGCACCGGGAGTCAGTGCGCCAGCTGTCAAAGGAATTGATTTAGCCACTTTTGAAGCAATTTTTAAGCATATTCAAGAGACTGGGAAAATCAAACTTTTAGATATTGCTGAGTGCAATCCAAAATTTGATTTAGACAACAGAACAGCAAAACTGGCTGCGTATATTGTTTATCAATATTTGTTTTCTTGAGAAACAATTTTTAATGTAGAAATGAAAAAGTGCACTGAGATCGCTCATGTGCGCTTTTTTTGACTTTCTGGTAAATTAAAGTCAGATTCGGAATATAGATAGCAACTATAAATAATTTAATTAAAAAGAAAATTAATTTATAAAATCATTGAGTTAAAAAAATACTCGATTTTTACACCATTTTATAGGCTGCTTGGCACGTAATTTGTTTTGTCTATATTTTAAACTTCGTTAAATATGTTTGGATAATTAAATGAAAAACAGAACCTTACATTATGCTTGTATCAGTGTTTTATTTTGGATGTCTCATTCTTCTGATGCTGCAAGCCCCGAAATAAATACAAATACCACCGAAAAATCACAAGCTAAACAAAACAGTGATGTCTCTGTTCGGGTGAAAGCTTTAAACCAGCTTTTACAAGAACAGTGGGAATATACTTTAAAAAATAATCCTGAAACTGCAACGACTTTAGGCGATTTACGCTATAACAATCGATGGACCGAATTTTCAAAAAATCAGATTGAGAAAGATAAAAAAACTACTCAAAATTTTTTAAAACGTTTTGAAGCGATTGATAGCACAGGATTTTCAGCAACCGATCAATTAAATAAAGATTTAATGATTTATCAGTTGAAAGAGACACTTAAAAGTTATGATTTGAAACTCTATGAGATGCCTTTCAATCAAATGTGGGGACTACATTTACAATTTCCGGGATTTATTAGTTCGATTCCTTTTGATAATACTAAGCAATATCAAGACTATATTGCTCGTTTAAAACAAATTCCTCTTATTCTTGATCAAGGGATTCAGTTAGCGAAACAAGGACAAAAAGATGGTTTAATGCCACCGAAATATTTACTTGAAAAAGTGGCAAAGCAGATTGATAGCATTGCAACGCCAGCAGGGAAAGACAGTGTGTTTGCTTCTCCATTAAAGCAATTTCCAAAAAACATTTCGAAAGCTGAACAAGAGCGTTTAAGCCGTGAAATACTACAGGCCATAGATCAGAATGTACGGCCTGCTTATCAAAAACTCGGCACGTTTATTCAGAAAGATTACTTACCTTATGGACGACAACACGAGGGTATCTGGAGCTTGCCAAACGGTGACGAGCTCTATCGTTTTTATGTAGAAAACAATACAACCACCTCGGAAAGTCCTGAAACTATTCATCAGCTCGGGTTAAGAGAAGTTGCTCGTATAGAGGCGGAAATGCTGAAAATTGCCAAAGCACAAGGTTTCAATGACTTAAAAAGTTTCCAACAATCTTTAAAAACAAATCCTGCGGTTTTCCCAAAATCTCGTGAAGAAATTTTAGAGATTTATCGTGGATATATTGCCCAAATGCAACCGGAGTTGCCGAAGCTATTTGGTTTATTGCCAAAAAATAAAGTCGAAGTTTTACCTGTAGAGCAATATCGAGAAAAAGAAGCGGCAGGTGCGGAGTATCACCAAGGCACGCCTGATGGTTCACGCCCCGGACAAGTATATGTAAATACTGGCGACTTCTCTGAACGTTCCAAAATATCAATGGAAGCGACTGCTTACCATGAGGCAATTCCCGGCCATCATATGCAGATTGATATTGCCCAAAACCTGCCAAATTTGCCGATGTTCCGTAAGCAACCCAACCATACTGCCTATATAGAAGGATGGGCACTTTATGCCGAGCAATTGGGTAAAGATGTTGGTTTCTATAAAGACCCGCTTTCAGACTATGGAAGACTATCGAGCGAGTTGTTCCGCGCTTGTCGTCTAGTGGTGGACACTGGCGTACATTATAAAAAGTGGACCCGTCAGCAAATGATTGATTTCATGCGAGAACACTCAGCTTTAGATGAACCTGATATTCAGGCAGAGGCAGACCGCTATATTGCTATTCCTGCTCAAGCATTAGCTTACAAGATGGGCCAACTGAAAATTTTAGAGCTACGGGAGCTCGCGAAACATGAGCTTGGGGACCGTTTTGATATCAAAGCGTTCCATGACATGATCTTAAATGCAGGAACATTGCCTTTAAATATACTCGATGCACGTATTAAAAATTGGATTAAGGAACAAAAAGCGGCAGCTTAAAACAAAATTCGAAACTTAGGTCAGGTCCTCGTTGGGCCTGATTTAAAAACCAATAGAAAACAGAATATAATAATAAAAAATATATTTTCGAAACTAGAAATGGAAAAAAACCTAAAAGAATATCAGGCTATTATTTTTGATTTAGATGGCACCTTAGTCGACTCCTTTCATTTTTTTCTAAGCGTTTTAAATCAACTTTCCGCAAAGTATAAGTTTAAATCGGTAAGCCTTCACGAAGTCGAGTACTACAAACAACTTACGCCTAGAGAAATTATGAAAGAAATGAATGTTTCTAGGTGGAAACTGCCTTGGATTGCGAAAGATTTTATTCGGCTAATGAAAGAAAGAGATGAAGAAATTCATCTGTTTGAAGGTATGCGGGACCACTTAATTGAACTGCATAAGCAGGGGTATACACTCGCAATTATTACTTCAAACTCTAAAGAAAACTGTCAAAATGTACTGGGTAAAGAACTCTGTGAGCTTTTTAGCCATATTGATGGTGGCTCGTCTATATTTGGCAAAGCGAAGCGAATTAAGCGTGTTCTCAACATTCTGGATGTAAGTAAAAACCAAGCAATTTATGTCGGCGACCAAACCACGGATGGCGAAGCTGCACATGAAGCAGGTATTGATTTTGCTGCGGTAGGTTGGGGTTATACATCGGCTGAAAAATTAAAAACCATTCAGCCCAAAGTCGTGCTCACAGACTTGGCAACCATGAAAGAATTTTTCTAAATACATGAAATACAGGACCAACCATGAATAACAATAACAACCCGATTGGAATGATTGACTCTGGTTTAGGCGGGTTGTCTCTCTTTAAGCATATTCGGCAGGCTCTTCCGAATGAAGACATTATCTATTTTGCAGACTCGAAATATGTCCCTTATGGAGATAGGGAAAGTGACTGGATTGTTTCACGAACCACGCATTTAATTTCAAACCTAGTGACTCATGGCAAATGCAAAGCGATCGTGATTGCTTGTAACACCATGACGGCTGTAGCAGTTGAAACGATTAGAGCGCAAATTAATGTGCCGCTTATTGCGATAGAACCCGCGGTAAAACCCGCTGTGGCAATCACACAAAGCAAGCATATTGCTGTTTTGGCAACTGCCACCACGGTAAGGGGCAAAAACTTAAAAAGTTTAATTGAAACGTATGCGCAAGATATTAAAGTGTCTTTAGTGCCGTGTATTGGCTTGGCTGAAAAAATTGAAACGGGCAAAGCACATACCGCGGAAGTTAAAGATTATTTAAAAAATATTTTGGCGCCGTTGGTCGAACAAAAAGTCGATACGATTATTTTAGGATGCACACACTATCCATTTGTTTTAGATACGATTCAGGAAATTGTAGGCCGTGATATTCAAATTATTGAGCCTTCGGAAGCTGTAACAGCACAATTAATACGGCAGCTCAACCAATATCATTTAAATTCTGAAAGTCCAAATGAGGGAAATCATATTATTTGGACCAGTTCAGACCCGTTGGAAGTTGCGAATGTTAGTTTTTCTTTGTTAGGTAAGCATTTACCTGTAGAAACTACTGATTTTTAAAGCCAAGAAAAACGCCTAGCCCCATAAAAATGAGTCCACCCATCACTGACATAGATTTTTGGGGCTTCTTCGTTTTAGTTAATTTTTGGCTAATATAATTGGCTAAAAACACACAAACCACATCAGCAGACACAAAGATCAGATTCACAATCAGTCCTAAAATAATGAACTGAGACCAAACTGGGAAATCGAATGAGGTATTAATAAATTGAGGTAAAAAGGCGATATAAAAAATAGCGGTTTTAGGGTTTAAAACTTCGACCAAAATGCTCTGCTTTAAAGATAACTGACCATTTTCAATATTTTGATGAAGAGTCGGGGATGAGGTCGATCTAATTAATTTAATGCCTAACCAAACTAAATACAGCGCCCCTAAAATTTTAATAAGATCATAGAGTTTTGGAATAATTTGAAAGATGGTTGTTAGACCTAAAGACGCCGCTATGATATGAAAACAGCCTCCTAAAAAAATTCCAAATGCTGCCATTAGACCAGATTTTCTACCGCGAGAAAGCGTCTGTGCAGCGGTATACAGCATTGCCGGACCCGGAATATAAGCAAAAATAATTGTAGTAATTAAAAATGTAATGAAAAGCTCTAAAGAAATCATGTTTTTACCTATCTTATTGTTACTATTTTTGAATGAATTTTAAACAATTTAAAGTATAAGAAATTGATAAGTATTTCAATTTTATAATCAGATTTATTTCTATGAAACTAAAAATCATCCAAAGAATAATTTGAAATTCTTTGGATGATTAAAAATAAACTTATTCAGCTTTTAGAGTCGCTGTCTAAGCGCTTAAATTAAGCTCTTTTAAGTTCCCAGCGTTGGTTTGGGCTATCAGATCGCTGACTGATAGTTGCATATGAACCCCAGAGATGTGTCAGTACTGCATCTGGTTGGCCTTCTACAAAGATATAACCATCTTCAAATGCCCAACTAGTTTGGTAATCGCGACCCGCGCCTTGCAAGAAAATATCGCCACTATGCCAATGAACTGCTTCAGTCTCTCTATAATTTATACTTTTTAATGCGGTTTGCAGTTGTTCAAAAGACTCATTTGACTTTAAAGCTGTCTGTAAAATCTTCTTGGCAGTATTCATATTTTTTTCATCATTATGTAAATCTAGAGTTTTTCTAAGCTCTAGAATAATTTTTACTGCTTCTTTTTGAGGATCTTCAACATGTTGAAGCTCTGTCCATGCCTTCATTCGTAGTTGCTCAAGCTGCTCTTTTTTAAGTTTTTTTAGAAGTTCATCGATATCGTAATGATGCAAATACAATCGGAACACTGAATCTGATTGCCAATCTTTTTGATCCAAGATATCTAATTGCACAGAAGCAAAAATGATTTTATAGAGTTGTTCATTCTGCTGAGTGAAAGGATTCACTGGCAAATCTTTAAGTTCAGGAATATCTAAACCTAGAAACGGAGAGCGAGCATATTCATAGAACTGTTTCTCAATGCTACGAATTGACGTATGAGCGAGGACTGGCTTTAAAAAATCATTTAGCTTAGTCTCATCGAGTTTACCTACAAGCTCCGATTTAATCGTTTCCTCACCGTTAATATCAATAAATGTCTGTAATAAACGAACAATATCAAGATTATTATTGGTTTTTAAGTGGGCAAGTGTTTCTTCATCTTGCTTTGGTAAAAGACTAAGAAAGTTTTCTAGGTTTTTGTCATTCAGTTTAAAGCCAATTACTTCTGTATTAACACGAGCACCGAGCACCCAATTAGAACGGATATCTTTAACTTTGTTGTATAGCTTATTCTCTGTGCCGCGATAGCCTGAATAACTATTAAAATACCAAAGCTCTTCGTCTATGTTTTTAACCTTGTCATGTACCGTAAATTCACGGTCATTTGTATGAGAATAAGGTAAAACACCTGTCTCACCACGTGCAGTTACAGCATCTTGTAAGCCATGGGTTTGCCCACCGTATGCGCTTGCGATACATGCACCTGTTTCTTTGTTAACGATTCTAAAGTTTCCACCTGGAAATCCATTAGCCATGATAAGTAGCTCCTTATAATTAGAAAGTTTTGTAATAGTCGAAATTTATAGTTATTAGGCAAATTTCGAAGCGTGATTTATATCATGATTTTTCATGTAAAAAGCCAAGTGTTTTTGTTGGTTTTTGTATATAACACGTTGATTTATTTGTATTTATTAGAGTATCTTAATAAAGACTAGAGACTATACTTTAGAACTTTATAAATTCAATAAAGCTATAGAGAAATAAGTTCTAGAAAAGATGCTAGAAGTGTTCGCTTATCAACTTATGGAGTAGGGCGTTCTATAAGTTATTTTTATAGCTAAATCGTCTTTATCTTAGACGTATTTATATAAACTATTAAATTAAAATTAACGATTAATCTATTTTATTAACTAAATATATATAACTCATGTTTATATTTTAAATTTAATTAAAAGCTATAAATATAAAATAAGGATAATATTATTTAAACATTAATTAAATTATTATATTTAAACTTTTCCATTAAAATAAATTGACGTAATTAAAATCACCGATTATTATCTCGTTGCTGGCCTACATTGCCAGCCGGTTTTGACAGACCGAGTCTAGCGTATGGGTTATACTTCCTCAGTATTTCCCTTGTGGAACCTTTGTGCCCCCTTTTTCTCTATGGTAGGGCGGAAGGGGGACGCGTACGCGCGTGCTGATCGCTAGACCAGTCTGTCAACCCTCTTTCGTTCTACCACCCTAAATTAGTTCGCGGTGATTTGGTGGTAGAACTCCATTTTTAAGGAGTTGGCCATGCCATTATTCAAACTTATTTTCTCTCTTATTTAATTATTTTATTTATTTAAAATATGGGTTTTTTTGCGACCTGTTTTTTTAAAATTTATAAATTGTTTCTATTCTAAAATTTTAATTATTTTATTTTTCCTATATTTGTGGGAGGGTTAGTTATTATTTAAAAATTATTTTAATATTTAATCGAATAATATTTTTTTTATTTAAATTTATATTAGTTTTAAACCTTGTGGTCGGTGCTTATAGTATTACAAATGATGATGCCAATGCTTAGCAGGAATTTAAAAGAATTTGTTCACCTCAAACCGTACAACGTTTAAAACGCACCAGTTTGCAAAGTCCTGTTCTCCCACAGGACTTTGCCCCTAACTTGTTTAGCAGTATTCAACGCTGCGATAAAACTGAAATGGGCTAAGTTCGCTTAGCTCCTTTATCTCTGTGTCGCAATGATCTCTCAAACTTTAAATCAGCGCAAAAGTAAAAGTCCGTTGTGACATGGGGGCCTAGGGGAGTCTGCGTTTTGAAAAGTAACGTGCTGGAGGGTCACCTAGTGCTTTTCGAAACATAGCAATAAAACTACTTGGTGATGTATAGCCCAACACTTCGGAAACTTCTGCAACTGAAGTACCTCGCGCTAGTAATTCCAGACTATGCATTAATTGAGCCTGTTGACGCCACTGCGCAAAACTGAGACCAGTTTCTGCAAGAATGAGTCGTCGCAATGTTCGAGAAGACATTGCGCCGTACGAGGCCCACTCATCAAGGCTACGTTGACAATCAGGTTCTGCAAGCATCGTTCTGAGCACTCGCTCTAAACGAGGATCTTGAGGCATGGGTAGATGTAGTGCTTCATGGGGAGAAAGACGAATTTCATCTTGAATGACTGCAATTATATTTTTTTGATCGAGTGCCAAATCACCCAACTTATTCCACTCAGAAGCTCTCTTTGCCAAAGCCCGTAATAACTCACTGATTCCAATCACACAAGGATTCTGTGGCAAATCTGAACACAATATCGGGGTCATGAACAGAGTCCAACCACTCAGAGCGCCGCTCACTTTAACTTTATGCGATATGCCTGGAGGTATCCAACTTGCTCTTGATGGCGGCAAAAGCCATGACCCATGAGATGTTTTTACTTCTATAAATCCCGTATCAACACACAATAATTGACCACGGACATGGTGGTGCCAATCATATTCCCGCGTGCCTAATCGATATTGATTATTCGGTTCATCTTCACCGCGAATTGCTATCAATGAAGGCCCCTCGGACCATTCACTGTAATCAATATCTACTTCCGTACTATCATTCATATTGGCCAGATTTCTGTATTTATTGGCCAAATTACGTTATCACTGCCAAATTCCTCTATGCAATACTTTTTAGCACCAAGATTTATTTATCCTGATAGAAACAACAGGAATAACATATATGAAACAATTACATATATCGATTATTGGCGCTGGGATTGGTGGATTATGCTTAGCTCAAATGCTTAAACGGGCTCATATTGCATTCGATGTTTTTGAACGGGATCCTGCGCCAAATAGCAGAACCCAAGGGTATCGGATACGTATTGATGCTGATGGTCAACGTGCTCTAGCTGCTAGTCTTCCCGAATCACTCTATACCTTGTTCCGCGAGACAGCATCTATTGCTGCATCGGCTGGGCAATTTTTAACGCCGCAACTTGAACGAACTCTAGAGGAACGTATACCGGAGAGCTGGCGATCAAATACAGACGAAGAAAACCCCATTAAAGATGAAGATCTTAGAGTTAATCGCCAAACTTTAAGAGAGATCCTTATGACGGGCATTGAAGACCGCATCCACTTCAATCACGCATTCGATCACTATGTTTTGAAACAGGATGGTCGTGTCGAGGTTTATTTTGATAATAGAAGTCCAATTTCTTCAGATGCGCTAGTGGGTGCCGATGGAGTAAATTCGGCTGTTCGATCACAATTAGCTCCTGATGCACTACCTTTAGATACAGGCTCAATTTGTATTTACGGGAAAACACAACTAAAAAAACTCGATGACCATACACTGGACAACGGTATGAGGGTTATTTTTGCAAATGGATTTACCGCCATTTTTGATGACATATGCTTTAAAGCTCCGTTGCCAGATATTGCCGCACGTATTGAGCCTCAATGTTCACTTACTCCCATAGATGACTATTTATACTGGGCGCTTATTGGCCCAAAATCACGCTTTGGCATTGGTCACTCAATGGTTTCACAGCAAGAACTACAGGCAGTTCTTCACAAAGTCATGTTTGATGTCACAGAAGACTGGCATCTCACCCTTCAGCAGATCATACGTCAAACAGACTTGTCGGCCATCGCTATGCTACCGATACGAAATGGCCGTCCAGAAGTTGTATGGAAAACAGGTCCTGTAACATTGCTAGGAGACGCTATACATGCAATGAGCCCCGCAGGAGGAGTAGGAGCCAATACAGCACTTAAAGATGCGAGTCTTTTAGGCAGTATGTTTGCCAAAATAGCTTCAGAAAATGGTGAAATTACAAATGCTCTCAATGATTACGAGAAACAAATGCGAGCTTGGGCTATGGAAGCTATAGCAAGCTCAAACCGAGGAGCAGAAAGATTATTTAAAATGTCTACTGCGTGAAATAAAAATTGATTCCTCACTCATAGAAAAACCCAGCCTGCTTTTTAATCAGCATGGCTGGGTTTATCCGGTTTACAACTTTATTGTTCAAACACGCATATAGATAGCGTGTCTGATTATTACTCTACAGTTACTGACTTAGCCAAGTTACGTGGCTGGTCAACGTCTGTACCACGTAATACAGCAACGTGATAAGACAACAACTGAACTGGTACGCTGTAAATGATTGGAGCAAGCCATTCGTTTACTGCTGGAATTTGTACAACGTGTTGACGATCTTTTTCGACTACGCCGCTATTTTCATCAGCAAAAACGAATAATTCACCGCCACGCGCCTGAACTTCTTCCATATTCGACTTAAGCTTATCAAGCATTTCGTCGTTTGGCGCAAGAATCACGATTGGCATTTCAGTATCAACAAGTGCCAATGGGCCGTGCTTTAACTCACCAGCCGCGTAACCTTCTGCGTGAATATATGAAATTTCTTTAAGCTTTAATGCACCTTCCAAAGCGATTGGATAGTGTGTGCCACGACCTAAGAATAAGCAGTGTTGTTTTTCAACGAACAATTCTGATAAACGTAAAATTTCAGAATCTTGCTTAAGCGTATCAAGAATGACTTTCGGGCTGTGCCACAATTCACGAGCAATCTCTTCAATCATGACGTTGCTAATACGCTGTTTTACTTGTCCAATTTTTAGAACGAGTAGCATAAGCGCAGCAAGCTGAGTCGTGAATGCTTTCGTTGATGCAACACCAATTTCAGGCCCAGCAAGGGTCAATAAGTGGTGATCAGTTTCACGAACCATTGAAGACGTAGCAACGTTACAGATAGTCAAAGTTTGAATATCGATATTGTTTGCTTTCGCACGTTTTTGAGTTTCACGTAATGCAGCTAAAGTATCGGCTGTTTCACCTGATTGAGAAATACAGATATAAAGCGTATTTTCAACAATCACGGGTGTGCGATAACGGAATTCACTTGCGATTTCAACTTGGCAAGGCACACCAATCAGTTGTTCAAACCAATACTTCGCGATCATGCCTGAGTGGTAGCTTGTACCACACGCAATAATCTGTACGCTTTGAATTTTGCTGAAATCTGCCTCAGCATCTTGCAAGAAATCTTCGCGTAAGCTGTTACCATCAAGTGCTTGAGAAATCGTTTGTTTGATTGCTTCTGGTTGCTCATAAATTTCTTTGAGCATGTAGTGTTTGTATTCACCTTTTGAAGCATTGCTTACTGTTGCGTCAAGCTCTTTCACTGGACGTTCAACAGGTTGACCGTTTGCAAATACTTCAATTGAAGTACGAGTCAGGCGAGCAATATCACCTTCTTCTAAATACATAAAACGGTTAGTTACAGGTAACAATGCAAGTTGGTCTGAACTAATAAAGTTTTCACCAATACCTACACCAATTACCAGTGGTGAACCTTCACGTACAGTGATTAACTCATCTGGGTAATCGCTATGGATAATACCCAGTGCGTATGCACCTTTAAGCTGAGGAACAACTGATTCTACTGCTTCAAGTAAGCTGTCAGTGCTTTTTAGTGCTTCTGCAACTAAGTGAGCGACAACTTCTGTATCTGTTTGAGAAGTAAATACATATCCTAAAGCTTGAAGGTCATCTTTAAGCTCTTGATAGTTTTCGATAATACCGTTGTGAACGACGGCCACTTTACCCGACATATGTGGGTGAGCATTATTTTCAGTTGGTTTACCATGTGTTGCCCAACGTGTATGAGCAATACCAACTACCCCAGTGAGCTGGTGTTCAGCAACAGCATCGGCAAGATTAATCACCTTACCTACACGACGCTCACGTAAAACTTCTTCATTATTCAGTACAGCAACGCCCGCTGAATCATAACCGCGATATTCAAGACGTTTTAAACCTTCGATTAAAATCTCGGTTACACAACGCTCTGCAACGCCTCCGACGATACCACACATAATTCAATCCTCTTATTTTTTAACCTTTTGGGGACGTTGATAATTTGCCTTAGAAATTTGTTGAGCACGTTCAAAGGAGAGACTTTGTTCAGCTACATCTTTCGTAATCACAGAACCCGCACCGACTGTTGCTCCATTTCCAATAGTCACAGGCGCAACCAGCGAGCTATTAGAACCGATAAAGACTGCATCGCCAATAGTGGTTTTGTGTTTATTTGCACCATCATAATTGCAGGTAATTGTACCTGCCCCAATATTTGAGTCAGCACCGATCTCGGCATCACCTAAGTAGGTGAAATGATTGGCTTTACTGCCAAGACCAATGGTTGTATTTTTGACTTCAACAAAGTTACCAATGTGGACTTCGTTCGCCAATTTAGCGCCTGGGCGTAAGCGTGCAAATGGACCAATTTGGGTGTTCTCACCAACAATCGCACCATCAAAAACGCTATAAGCTTGAACTTTGGTTCCTGCGGCAATTTTTGTATTTTTCAAAATACAACCCGCACCGATTTCTACAAAGTCACCGAGTTCACAGTCACCTTCAATAATGACATTTACGTCAATACGAACATCGTGTCCAACTTTTACAGAACCGCGTAAATCGAAACGGGCAGGGTCTGCAAAAGTTACGCCTTGTTGCATAAGTTCTTTTGCTTGCTGTTTCTGAAAATCACGCTCAAGTGCTGCAAGTTGTAAGCGGTCATTCACCCCTTCAACTTCAAAAGCTAGTTCTGGCTGAATAGAGGCAATTTCTAAGCCATCTGCAACCGCCATCGCAACGATGTCAGTTAAATAGTATTCGCCTTGCGCGTTTTCATTAGAAAGCTTAGGCAACCATTCATGAAGTTTTGCATTGCTTACACAGTAAATACCTGTGTTGATTTCTTGAATTTGGCGCTGCGCATCAGTTGCATCTTTATGTTCAACAATCGCTTGAATTTTTCCGTCTTGGCGAACAATACGGCCATAACCTGTTGGGTTATCGACATGTAAAGTAATCATGCCAATACCGGTTTTACTTGATACTTCAACAAGTTGCTCTAGCGTTGTTTGACGGACTAAAGGAACATCACCGTATAAAATTAATGAAATACCGTCTTTAGGAAGTACCGGTAAAGTCATTTGTACCGCATGACCTGTACCTAATTGTTCTGCTTGCTCAACCCATTGAATGTTTTCTTGTGCAAACGTCTGTTTTACGTGATCGCCGCCATGTCCATAAATGGTAATGATATTTTCTGCTAATAGTTGTTTTGCTGTCTTAATAACATGTCCTAGTAGCGGGCGACCAGCTAAAGGCTGTAGTACTTTAGGTAGTTGTGAACGCATTCGCGTTCCTTTGCCTGCAGCAAGGATAATGACGGTAGTTGACATGAGTAAACCTACTTAAATGGCGTTACGCCCCAGAAAGTAATAAATATGATGATACAAAGTGCCGCCCAAAGCCCTGCAATGATGTCATCCAGCATAATTCCGAAACCGCCAGCAACTTTCTGGTCGGCAACACGGATTGGCCAAGGTTTCCAAACATCAAACAGGCGGAATAAGCAAAAACCAATTAGTGCCCATTGTAACGACATTATATTAAAAAATATTAAAGGCAGAAGAGTAATTGATTGTCCTGCAAATTCATCCCAAACAATTCGTCCATCATCATGAACATCAAGGACTTTTGCCGTTTGACCACAAATATAAATTCCCACCAAGGACATGATAAGAATAGCGATTAAACTTAAGTGAAATCCGAGAGATAACCAGATAGGAATGAAAAGTAAGGCAAAAGCAGAGCCAAAAGTACCGGGTGCTTTAGGAGCGAGACCAGATCCAAAACCAACCCCACAGAAAACGATGCAGCGGTTGAACCAAGACATGTTCTTAAAATGAATCGGCGGTTTATGCAAAGTGTTGGTATCCATGAATTTGCAATGGGTAATCTGAACCCAAATGCTCAAAAGTTAGTTTTGTTTGTTCAACGATCTGTCCAATCATTGTAATCTTAACGTCCAGTTGTTTTTGCAAAAGTTTTTCATAATTTTGCGGTGTTATTGTAAAACATAATTCGTAGTCATCACCACCTGCAAGCGCATACTGCCAACGTTGTTGTTCTTCTAGTTGTTGCAATACAGGGTCAACAGGTAATTTTTCCAAGATGAGTCGAGCTCCAACCTTGGATGCTTTTAAAATATGTCCTAAATCTTGAGCTAAGCCATCTGACACATCAATCATGCTAGAGGCAAGGCCTTTTAGCTCTTGTCCAAGCTGACAGCGTGGTGTCGGATAGTCGAGTCGTTGTTGCAGCGGATGGCCTAAGTGCTGTAAACCGTAGGCTGCATCGCCTACCTGACCGCTCACACACACATAATCACCGACTTTTGCGCCTGAACGTAACACGGCTTTTCCGGTTTCTATCCAGCCCATTGCGGTAACGGTAATCGTGAGATGTGGGCCTTGGGTGGTATCTCCACCAATTAAGGCAACACCAAATTGATTACAACAGTCATAGATTCCCTGACTAAACCCTTCAAGCCACTTATGGTCAACTTCAGGCAAGCTGATTGCTAGTAAAATACTGTGCGGTTTGGCACCCATTGCAGCAATATCTGAAAGATTTACAGCAACACTTTTCCAGCCAATTGCATGAGGTGAGGTTTCAAGAGGGAAATGACGTCCAGCAACAAGTGTATCTGCACAGATCACCAGTTGTTGATTTGGAGGGGGAGTAATTAAGGCTGAGTCATCACCAATACCAAGCGCGACATCGGAGTTTGACTGCCGATTAAAGTACTGGTCAATAATTGAAAACTCAGCCATAGAACACCAAGCCTATTAGTTTGCTTGTTGTTTTTCTGCGCTACGCAGTGTCGAACTTAGGCGGTCTAATACACCATTGATGTATTTATGACTGTCTGCTCCGCCAAAATGCTTAGCGAGTTCGATAGCTTCATCAAGTACCACACGGTATGGAATTTCTAAATGATCACGTAACTCGTAAGCACCTAAACGTAAAGTCGCGAGCTCTACACCATCAAGCGCGTCAATTTCACGGTCAAGTACCGGAATAAGTAACGCATCAAGCTCTTCGTGCTGAGCGATAACTTGAGTAAGTAGTTCGTGATAATAGCTTAAGTCTACCTTGTGCATTGCATTTTCAGCACGGGTACGTGCTTCAATTTCATGTACAGGGTTGTGACTCATTTGCCACTCGTAAATACCTTGTACAGCAAAACGACGTGCTTTGCGTTTTGCTGCGTAAGCGGCTTGCAGTGTTTGAGACATGCTTTAAATTGCCTTTAATAAATTAACCATTTCAATTGCAGTTAAAGCAGCTTCGCTACCTTTGTTTCCTGCTTTTGTACCTGAGCGTTCGATTGCTTGCTCGATGCTGTCAGTAGTTAATACACCATTGATAACAGGCAAGCTGCTTTCTAACGCAACTACACCTAAACCTTTTGCACATTCACCAGCAACAAAGTCAAAGTGAGGCGTGCTGCCACGAATCACTGCACCAAGGGCAATGATGGCATCAAACTGGTTTGATGTAGCTAATTTTTTAGCAACGATCGGGAGTTCCCATGCGCCAGGAGCGTGAATAACAGTAATGTTATCTTCATTTACGCCGTGACGTTTTAATGTGTCGATCGCGCCTTCCAATAAGTGTTCAACAACAAAGCTGTTGAAACGACCCACTAAAATCGCATAACGACCTTCGCTTGCGAGATGTAATAAACCTTCAATACGGCGAATTGCCATAGCAACCTCGATTATTTCGTTGTGATTTGATCAGCAGTGACATATTCCACTACTTCTAAATTAAAGCCAGATAAAGCATTGAAACGTAATGGTGAGCTAAGAAGCTTCATTTTTTCAACACCTAAATCACGCAAAATTTGAGCACCTACACCAATCGTTTGATATTGATGTGAAAGTGCTGCATTGGATTTCACCGGTTTTGGCTTGTTTAAATCATCCAACGCTGGTCCCAAGTCTTGCAAATGATCTTGTCCGATCCAGACTAAAACACCGCGATCACTCGCTGCAATCGTCTGTAGTGCGCGGTCAAGATTCCAAGCAGGTTCGCCGTCAGCCTTATTCAGCTTAAGCAAATCACGAATTGGGCTGAAACCATGTACACGTACCGTTGTAACACCTTCTTTAGGCTCGCCTTTAACCAAAGCCAAATGAATGTCCGGGTTACCAATCTCACGATAGCGATAGAGCTCAAATGAACCGTATTCTGTTTGAATCGTTTTTTGATCCAAACGTTCTACAGTCTGCTCATTCGTCATGCGGTAGTGAATTAAGTCGGCAATTGTACCAATTTTTAGGCCATGCTTCTCAGCAAAAATTTCTAAATCTGCACGACGTGCCATTGTGCCATCTTCATTGATGATTTCACAAATGACAGAAGCTGGTTCAAGACCTGCTAAACGTGCCAAATCACAACCCGCTTCGGTATGACCTGCGCGGTGTAATACACCACCTGGTTGTGCCATGAGTGGGAAAATATGACCCGGTTGTACGATATCGCTTGGTTTAGCATGCGCTGCAACAGCAGCTTGAATGGTATGTGCACGCTCTGCTGCCGAAATACCCGTGGTAATACCTTCGGCTGCTTCAATAGATAACGTAAAGTTAGTGCTATGCTGAGCGCCGTTCTGGTCAACCATGAGTGGAAGATTTAACTGCTTACAGCGTTCACGGCTTAACGTCAGGCACACTAGACCACGTGCATGGGTAATCATGAAGTTAATATCTTCAGGACGAACATGCGTTGCTGCGATGACAAGATCACCTTCATTTTCGCGATCTTCGTCATCCATCAAGATAACCATTTTGCCTGCACGAATATCGGCGACAAGATCTTCAACACGACTCAGCGGCATTCGCTTTCACCTTTTTTTGTCGTAAGACAATTTCTATTGAATAAATTTCGCATAGTTTACGCTGTTTATAGAATTTTGCCTATGATTCTGATTTATCCAAATTTACCACCCAACATAATAGATCTGGATTTATTTATCTGAATAAATCATAAGAAAATAAAATTATTTAAACTAAATACCATGAATTTAAATAAAAAAAACCTAGCCAAAAGGCTAGGTTTAAATGCGCACAATGACTTTTTAAGAAGCTGCACTACTTGGACTATCATTTTGTGGGATTGATTTTTTACCCATCAAAATTTCAGTTCTAATATTTTGTGCAAGCTCTGCACATTCAGCGTTCATGCCATTAATCATAAATGCATGACGAGTCATGATATTACTTGGGTTTGGCATTGCAACAAGCTGATAGCTGTCTTGAATAGCTTTAAGCTGATCATTTTCAAGATAAAGCGCAGACTCTTTTGCATGTAGATGTTGTGCTAAACGCTGGGCAGCTTCTTTCGCATCAATTTGCATTGCTTCTACGGCATGACATACGGCACTTCGGGTTTGCAGCGCAAAACGTTTATCTTCACGGTAACGTTTATATAAAACGTCTGACAGTAATTGGAAAACTGTACCTACCATAAGTAAGCATTCTACAGCGTGCGGATGTGAAGTTGAGATTGCGAGTGTTGCGCCTTCTGCATGAAACTCATCTACCACCTCAATATCAGTCGCCTTTAAATGATAATGCTTTGTGCATAGCTCGATACTTTTATTTAAGAAGAGCTGACAAAGTTTAAAATAAGGAACAGAAACAGACTGGTTAACGCTACTTAATAACTGTTTAGGGTCATAAAACTGAATATTAAGTGCCAAGGTATCTTGGTCTGTAGCTTCTGTGCTTTTTTCTGGTTGTGGGCGAACCAGTGGTTTCGCTTTAGCTTGCTGCTGAGCTTGTGCCACCAAGGTTACTGTATTTTGTTTTTCAAGCGCGAGAGCTTGAGTTAACTCTTGAATTTCATGTTTTAAACGATTTTCTTCGTTAATACGGGCTAAGTATTCGCTACGGGTTGGACGAGCGATGGCACGGTAAGCAAGCCATAATAAAACATGTAAAAACAGTGAAGCTAAAATCGCAAGCCATTGGGTACGAAGAATTTCCCCAATACTTGGTTGAATAAGCGTAATTTCAATAGAACCGACTTTCTTCTCGTTTTGAAGAGCATCACGAACAAAAATTTCACCTTCGCGAGTTTTTGACATGCCGCTTGTTGCCAAGACTTGTTTATTGGCATCAAGAATACGGATAGATGCCACACTTGGATTGGTCGCATAGCGATTGGCAATAAGCGCCAAAGATACCGTATTGGCAGGCTCAAGCTCAGATAAGCTGTCTGCTACGAGTTGACTGGTCATGAGCTGACCTTGACTCGCACGGTTTTCATTGAGCTGGTGTGTCGTTGCAATCACCAATAAAAAGGTATGCAATGCAAAACTAATGATCAGTAGGCTAGCAAATAGCCCTTGTCTAGGCGCAATCAAGTTAAACTTCCAAGGCAATTATATTGAAATTCGATTATGATTCTTACAATAGTTGTCACTCAGACTAGAGTCAATTCATGCGAGAAATCATTCTTATATCCTTTTTAGGACCGGACCAACCAAACCAGTTTACCCGATTAATGCAAGTACTATCCGTACATTCATTGCAAATACTGGATGTAGGTCAGGCCGTTATTCATAATCAACTGACATTGGGCATCGTGGTCGCTTCAGATAATGAAACTGCGACAGCGTTGGCAATGAAAGAGATTTTGATTTTAGCACATGATATTGGCTTAACAGTGCGCTTTAAACCAATCTCGGGCGCAGAATACGATCAATGGGTAAGCGAAGGTGGACGAACCCGTTATATCGTCACGGCTTTGGCGCCAGAACTGACTGCTGCACATTTACAAGCAGTTACACAAATTGTGTCTACACAAGGCTTTAACATCGAAACGATAACGCGTTTATCTGGCCGTGTAGACCTTGAAAAAGATAGTACATTGCCTCGTCGTGCTTGCGTACAGTTTGGTTTAAGCAGTGGTCCAACTCTAGATGCACAAGCAATGCGTGCTGCTTGTTTACTTCTTTCAAGCGAATTAAATATTGATGTCGCTGTTCAAGAAGACAACGCATATCGACGTAACCGCCGTTTAGTGTGCTTCGATATGGACTCAACCTTAATTGAGCAAGAAGTGATTGATGAATTGGCGATTGAAGCAGGGGTAGGCGCACAAGTTGCTGAAATTACTGAAAGAGCAATGCAAGGTGAACTTGATTTCCAGCAAAGCTTCCGTGCCCGTGTTGCATTATTAAAAGGGCTTGATGCTGCTGTTTTACCTAAAATTGCTGAGCGTTTAACCATTACCGAAGGTGCAGAACGCCTCATTTCAACGTTAAAAGCACTTGGATATAAAACTGCAATTTTATCAGGCGGTTTCCAATATTTTGCTGAATATTTACAAGGCAAACTAGGCATTGATGAAGTTCATGCCAACGTTCTAGACGTACAAGATGGCGTTGTGACAGGTGAAGTAAAAGGTGTAATTGTTGATGGCGCACGTAAAGCTGAACTATTACGTGAGCTTGCCAACAAACTCGATATTTCATTAGAGCAGGCAATGGCTGTCGGTGATGGCGCAAATGATTTACCCATGCTTGCGATTGCAGGACTTGGCGTAGCGTATCGTGCTAAACCGCTTGTTCGCCAAAATGCGAATCAAGCGATTTCAAGCGTTGGTTTAGATGGTGTGCTGTATTTACTCGGTATGCATGACAAAGATTTAAACCGTGCTTAAATAATACTGAACAATCATTAAGCGCTGCTCAAGAGTAGCGCTTTTTTTATGCAGAATAGTCATAAAAACAAGCAAGTTATGACAGAATTGTGCACAGAAAAAAGGCAATAAAAAAAACTGAAAAAAACTTATTTTCAGGCAAAAAAACAGCATAGTTTTTTGTAATGACACGCCAGAATTGATGCCATATAGGCCGTAGAACTTTTTCAAATTTACAAAAATGTAATGACAAAAGAATGTTGCGACAAAGTATGTCGCATCGACAAATAACAGGTCTTTTTTTCTAAAAAAAAACATCCATAATGCTTTCTAAGCTTCAACACAAATCATGAATTAAAGTTGTTTTTGGAATGAGGTCTGGTGTTCAGACCGAATGTTTTTAGACGTTTTCATTAAGACGGAGGTTTCTATGGTAACAGCGAATTTTGCCGCTATCGCCGGATTCAGCTTAATTGCTGTCGCGCTTGTTGCTGTTTTCTTTTCTCCTTACCGTCGTTGGCTTGGTTTTATGCTTGCAGGGATGTTTTTTTGGGGGCTATTGGAAGTGGTCCGTTTTGGAGTTCAAGTCACTTTTGAAATGCCAGTCACATATAGTTATTTAACTGCACTAAGTCTAGCGATGGTAATGGTCACATTTGTTTTATTACGTGAGGATAAACAGGCACAGAAGGCTTTGGCAAATCGCCAATATATAGAACATACGCCAGTATATGAAGATGATCAGCAGCAATGTTCTAGCCGATAATTAAATTGTTATCTAACGGTAAAAAGGTATGCACAGCATGCCTTTTTTATTTACGAAAACATGATTTTTATTATACAAAGCATTTATTAAAAAATAGCCAGTTATGCTACGATAGGCTGGTCTGTTGACGTTTCATATATAGATTGCGTTGCCAATTAGAATATCATCAGTCGATGCACAAAACAGGCAATGGGGAGCCCTTGCTGAGTTTTGCCCCAAGGTTTTCATAAAAATACAATAGGCGTGAATGTTCATGAAACTTTCTTCTATACCTGTAGTCAAGTTACCACTTGTTGATGTCAGTACAGACCCGTTAGATTTATTGGTAGCAGGTTTGGCACTGCGTATGAAACAGTTGGCACGTACAAGTCCTAAGTTTATTGAGCTAGTGCATGACCGCGCATTCCGCATTCAAATTGGTACTGATTTAGGTGTTGCTCGCCAAATTATTATTAACAATGGTCACATCGATACAGTCGCTGGCTCACCTGAAAAAGCTGACTTTATTTTGCAATTTGCAGATAGCGAACAAGGTGTAAAAACTTTACTTAAAGGTGACCCAACTGCATTTATGACGGGTATGCAAGACGGTAGCATTAAAATGGAAGGCGATTTCAGCTTGCTCGTTTGGTTTAACCAAGCAGCTAAACTCATTCCACCAAGACTACCAAAACCAGTAAAAGATAAAGTACGCCAAGCACGTGCTTTTATTAAAGAAAAAACTGGTCGCTAAGATCTAATAAAAAACTCCCGATTGGGAGTTTTTTTATATTTAAGCTTCAACTTCTAAATTGAAAGTGACTGGCCCATCATTAATGAGATGTACTTTCATGTCAGCAGCAAAAATACCTGTTTGAACATTTTCAAATTGTGAACGGGTATATTCAACTAACTGTTCATAGAGTGCTTTTGCATCGCTAGGTGGCATAGCTGGCCCAAAGTCTGGACGTAAACCTTTTTGGGTTTGAGCCATGAGCGTGAACTGAGAAACAAGCAGGATTCCGCCATTTGCCTGAGATACGTTCCAGCCCATCTTGCCTTGCTCATCATCAAAAATACGATATTTTAAAATCTTATCGATAAGCTTCTGGCCTATGGCTAAAGTATCGTCTCGGCCAATTCCTAAAAAAACCAATAAGCCATTCTGGATTTCACCGGTCGTTTCACCGTCTACAACCACTTTAGCTTCAAGAACTCGTTGTATTAAAGCGCGCATTGTTAGAGAGAGTTTCTGCAATTATTTGAATTGATGCAGTTTAGCAGAAATTAATTTAAATGATTTTTAAAAGGAAATTTCATGGAGTTGCAACAATGGTATAAAAGCTCATAATTCATCTATAAAAATATGCTTTAATGCTAAGAAGCAAGCGAATAATCATTGACTATGTCTCCAATTATCCATTCTTTACTTGATACAGACTTGTACAAATTTACAATGCTACAAGTGGTTTTGCATAAATTCCCGCAAACACATAGCGTTTACCATTTTCGTTGCAGAAATTTAGAAGATACTGTTTATCCATTAGTGGATATTTTGGATGATTTAAACGAGCAGCTCGACCATTTATGTAATCTCAAATATAAAGAAGACGAACTACAATATTTAAGAAAACTACGATTTATTAAAAGCGACTTTGTCGATTATCTAGAATTATTCCAGCTTAAACGACGTTTTATTCAGGCCAGTATTGATGCCGAAGGCCGACTAGATATTCGTATTGAAGGGCCAATGGTTCAGGCCATGATGTTCGAGATTTTTGTCTTAGCTATTGTAAACGAATTATATTTTAGCCGGATTAAAACAGATCAAGTTTGGGCTGAAGGTGAACGCCGTTTAAAAGTCAAGCTTGAATTGATTCAGCAATATGAAAAATCGCAACAGCCGAATGACCCTCCATTTTTAGTTTCTGATTTTGGTACACGCCGCCGCTACAGCTTCGAATGGCAAAAACATGTAGTGGCTGCATTTCATAAAACTGTTCCAAATGTGTTCCGTGGAACGAGTAATGTTTTGCTTGCTAAAGAATTAAATATCACGCCAATTGGAACCATGGCGCATGAATTTCTACAAGCGTTTCAGGCCCTTGATGTGCGCTTACGTGACTTTCAAAAAGCTGCTTTAGAAACATGGGTTCAAGAATATCGTGGAGACTTGGGAATCGCTTTGACCGACGTTGTTGGTATGGACGCTTTCCTCAGAGATTTTGACCTGTATTTCGCAAAACTGTTTGATGGCTTACGTCATGACAGTGGTGACCCATATGAGTGGGGCGATAAAGCCTACGCGCACTACCGTAAATTAAAAATTGATACCAAAACTAAAATGTTGACCTTTAGTGATGGTCTCAATTTGCCAAAAGCATGGGAATTGCACCAATACTTCAAAGACCGTTTTCAGGTGAGTTTTGGTATTGGAACCAATTTGACCAACGATATGGGGCAAACACCGCTCAATATTGTGTTGAAACTGGTTGAGTGTAATGGTCAGTCGGTTGCCAAAATTTCGGATAGCCCAGGAAAAACTATGACCGACAATGATACGTTCTTGGCTTATTTACGTCAGGTTTTCCAAATTGAAGAGTTTGAAGAAGCTGTTTAATTAAAATGTAGTTTTACAGCTTGGCAGGCACTTAACGCTTAAGAATGTGTATATCTGATTTTTTGCTAAACGGTAGCAGAAAATCAGAGTTTGATAGATATAAGCTTATGCTAAGATAAAATTAAGCTGGTATAAAAAGTAACCATGACGATGACACTCCCTGATTTTAAACTCAATTTATTAATAGAAGCAGAAGAGTTAGTGCCTTATTTAGGCAATGAATATATCCGTATTGTAGATTTGAGCCGCGCCTCGGTTTATGAACAACTCCATATTCCACATGCCATTCACTTACAACCTAAATGGTTGGTGGCTCAGCATGAAGAAGCCACTGGTATTTTGCCAGATGAAGCAGGTTTACAAGCGCTCATTGAAAAATTGAATATTTCGCCAAATCACCATGTGGTGGTCTATGACGATGAAGGTGGTGCATGGGCGGGGCGTTTAATTTGGAATTTGCATTGCTTAGGGTTTACCCGCACCAGTTTAATTAATGGCGGCATTCATGCATGGTTAGGTGCAGGTTTACCCACCACAGCTGAGGTTGAAGAACTACCTAGAGTTGATAACTTAATTCAGATTGATTTATCACATGCTGCTCAGTTCCGGGTGAACTATGAAGAACTACGCAAACAGGTTGAACAAGAAAGCATTCAATTGTGGGATTGTAGAACGATTGATGAGTACAGTGGTGTCCGTTTAGCAGCACGACGCGGTGGTCACATTCCAAATGCACTCCATTTTGAATGGAGTACTGCACTTAATCGTCAAAATCATCTAAAATTGCATCCGCTTGAACGCACGCGGCAGCGTCTTGAACAACTTGGGTTCGATTTAAAACAACCTGTAGTCGTATACTGCCAGTCACATCACCGTTCTGGTTTGGCCTATATTTTGGCTAGACTTTTGGGTTGGGAAGCAAAAGCCTATGATGGTGCGTGGAGTGAATGGGGCAATCGCCTCGATAGTCCTATCATTACTGGAGAATCGCCGTCTTGAGTTTTACATCTCGCTTAAAAAAAGAATTATTTATTAAGGCACAAAATCTTGTTCCTCAGCATCAGTTAAGCCGTGTGGTGGGTAAAGTTGCTGCAAGTGAAAATCCAGTGTTAAAAGCTGCGGTTATTCATGCATTTAAAACCAAATACGGCATTGATTTATCAATTGCTGAACAAGGCAATGCACTCAAATATAAATCTTTTAATGATTTCTTTACTCGTGCATTGAAAGATGGCGTACGTCTAGTTGATGAAAATGCAGACAGTATTGTTTCACCAGCAGATGGTGCAATTTCTCAAATTGGTAAAATCACTGCTGGCGAAGTTTTTCAGGCAAAAGGCCAAAGCTTCTCTGTAGAAAAATTAATTGGTGACCCACAACTTGCTCAACCTTTCCAAGAAGGCGAGTTTGCAACGGTTTATTTGTCTCCACGCGATTATCACCGTGTTCATATGCCATTTTCAGGTACATTAACTGAAACTTTATATGTACCAGGTGAGTTATTTTCAGTAAACCAGGTCACTGCTGAAAATGTACCGGGTTTATTTGCCCGTAATGAGCGTATGGTTTGCTTGTTTGATACTGAACTTGGTCGTATGGCTGTTGTTTTAGTGGGCGCTATGATTGTTGCAGGTATTGAAACTGTAGCAACAGGTAAAGTAAAACCGTCGGGTCGTATCGAATTACAGCATCATCAGTTGAAGTTAGAGAAAGGTGCTGAGCTTGGCCGTTTTTATTTAGGTTCTACCGCAATTATTTTATTTGAAAAAGATAAAATCGAGTGGGAAAAACGTTTTAAAGCCGAGTCTGTTGTTGTCATGGGCGAACGTATGGGCCATACGATCTAACCCAGAAATAAGATTTAAAAAGAGAGCATTTGCTCTCTTTTTTATTTACATTCCTATAATTAACTATATTTTTAAATATAATGTTTACCAGTAAATTAATTTTTAACTCATTATAAAGATTCACTAAGAGAATAAAATGTCCCCAGCTCCTATCATTAGTTTATATTTTGCTTCGGCTTTGACTTTCATGGCCGCGTTACTTCATTTTATTTGTGTGTTTTGGGGAGCAAATGGTTTTCGGTTTTTAGGAGCTGGGAAAAGTATTGTTCAGATGGTCGAAAGGGGGCATTGGTATCCGAATTTTACAGCTATAGCTGTGGGGATTATTCTAACAGTATGTTCTATGTATGCCTTCTTTGCAGCAAAAGGACTACAGTTATTACCTTTTACCGAAATTATTTTGTCACTTGTTGCAGCCGTGTTTCTTATTCGTGGTTTTGCTTTTCCATGGTTAAAATCAAAATTTGTTGGGAATAGTGATTTATTTTGGTATATCAGCTCAGCCTTTTGTTTAATACTGGGTACTTTATATGCCGTAGGCGTATATTCAATCTCAAAGAATATATTTTAGCTTAGGCAGAGTTAATACTTTTAAAAAGCAAAAAAGGAAGTCTGACTCCCTTCTTCATTATTTAGTCCAACCATATTTTTTGAAAATAGCATTGCCTTGTTGAGACGATAGAAAATTCACAAAACGTTTAGCTTCAGTGTTTTTTAAACTATGCTTGGTTAAGGCTACACCTGTATCTCGATAAATAACTAGCTCTGGTTCAATCGGTATAATTTGTCCAATGTCTGGGTTACTGACTCCCCAAATATTAAAGACTAACCAAGCATCATAGCTGCTATTTTCTTCCCAGTTTTTCTTGGCAATTCCTGTGTTGGCTGCATAGGTGGCAATATTTTTTCGAAAAGATTTGGTTAATTGAATATTTCCAGTTCTGCCAGCAATATCTTCCCACATACCGACTTGACCTGCGCCATGCGTAACTAAAACCTTAACGCCGGGTTTAGCGAGGTCTTTAAAACCTTTAATATTCTTAGGGTTTCCCTTTCTCACTAAAATAGCTGCGGGACGTAAATATAAAGGCTCTACCGAGTCTTTTATAATTTGCTCAGAAAAAGCATTTTCAAAATCAGACATCATGGCTTCGGAACCGCTATAGATAACATCGGCATCTTGTTTCGCTTTTTCCGACCATTGAGAAGTAGGTCCAGAAGTCACATGGACTGCTATGCCGGTTTTATTGGTGAATTGTTTGGCGGCTTCTTTGATTGCGGGTGCTGGACCACCAGGACCATACACTTGTACGTCTGCAAAGCTATGGATAGATACAGAACCGAAAATAAGGCAAATTAGGTACGGTATAAATTTATATTGTTTTGACATTTTAATCGCTGTAGTAATTAGGAAAATATCAGCATATATTTTTTATTATTTAAACGGGATTAATTTTTGCAACTGTATTTATATTACATATTTTTAAAATATAGTTTTATTAAATTTCAGTAAATCTGTTTTAATGTGTTTTTAGATTGAATATAAATTATAGATAATTTTATGGTAATTTATATTTTATAAATTGATTATTTAAATAGATGCAATGTAAATAATAGAGGAGTAATCCCTTGATTAGAAAAAGTAATTCCTTTTTTAAAATTTTATTTAGCAGTATTTGTTTGACGTCTGGTTCTGCTATGGCTGCTCCAATTACCGATTTGAGTAAGCAAATAGTGAGTGAAAAACCGGGTTCAATATTGTCTATAGAACAGCAAGATGTAACGAGTTTATTTCCTCATGCCGATCAGCGTTTGTTGATCACTTATCGTAGTCGAGGTGTGAATGACGAGCCTATCGTTGCCTCAGCATTTATTTTATTACCAAAAGGAACGCCTCCAAAAAACGGCTGGCCTATACTGGCTTGGGCACATGGTACGACCGGAGTTGCTGACACCTGTGCACCTTCTGGTGACTATGTAGGTGGTCCTGTTCATTCTTATCAAGAAGTTGCTTCCAAAGCTTTAGATTCTTGGCTCGCACGCGGCTATGCGGTTGTTGCACCTGATTATCAGGGCTTAGGCACATTAGGTGCACATCCCTATATGAATGCCAAGAGTCAACTGCATACGGTTGTCGATGCCGTACGAGCATTACATTTGCTTAAGCCAAAAGATTTTAATAAACAATGGCTAGTGATGGGCCATAGCCAAGGCGGAGCTGCTGCTATTGCCGTGGCGGCTTATGGGCAAAAAGATGCGCCTGAACTGGATTTAAAAGGAGCGATTGCGCTTGCGCCAGGGGGCTATCAATATGAAGGCATTGCAGAATATGTAAAAACTAATCCAAACCCAGAACCTAGTGTGGCAGCTTTCTTCCCGATTGTGTTATTAGGAGCGCAAGCAGCAGAACCAAGCATTGTCCCTGAAAATTTAGTTAGTGCCGAAATGAATACTGTGCTAACGCAAGCACGCAGCCGCTGTTTATCTGAACTTCAATCTGATTTGAAAAAATCTCCTTCTAGCATATTTAAAGCTGATGCAGATTTAAAACCTCTTTTGGCTTATCTAAAACAGCAGTCTATTGAAAATATGCTACCGACTGTACCATTAATGATTGTTCAGGGTTCTAAAGATCATTTGGTTGACCCTAGAGGGACATACGCTTATTACCAACAGCTATGCAAATCAAAAAAACCAACCATTTATCAAACAATTGATGGTGGAGATCATCGCGATGCATTACGCCAGAGCAACACTTTTTCCACCAATTTTTTAAATGTCATAGAGAAAAATCAGACTAAATCTTATTGCTCTAATTTTAAATAAATAGGCTGAAATGTGACAAAAAAGCCGACTATTTAAGAGTCGGCTTTTTATATGTGAGAAGGCAACTTTAGGTCATGTTATAGAGTCTTTCTTTTGGAAAAACTGCGGTAAAGGTTGATCCTTCATTTTCTTTAGATTGCACGTCTAAATAAGCACCGTGCTGCATCAGTACATGTTTTACAATCGCAAGGCCTAAACCCGTTCCACCTGTTTGGCGACTACGGTCACTATCTACGCGATAAAAGCGTTCGGTCAGACGCGGTAAATGTTTCGGGTTAATCCCGATACCGGTATCTTGCACGCTAAAGTAAGCATGTTCACCATCATCATGCCAGCCAATGGTAATGGTTCCACCTTTGGGTGTGTATTTAATAGCATTGGTAATTAAATTACTAAACGCGCTGGCAATTTCCATGTCTGAACCAATCAGGTCACAGTGGCTATCAATATGTAAATTGAGTGTGTGTCCATAATCGGCATTGTAGGCCTGAGCATCATCAAACAGTTGATTCATTAAACTCGGCATTTCAATAATCTGATTTTTTGCAATTTTCTTATTATTTTCTAAATTTGATAACAGCAGTAAATCATTGACCAACGCATTCATACGCTTAGTTTGAGACTGCATCTGATCAAATGCGCGTTTCCAGCGTGGGCTAATATCTTCTTGGTCGGTAAATGTTTCGATATAGCCACTGAGTACAGTTAACGGTGTACGAAGCTCATGTGAAATATTATCGACGAAGTCTTTACGCATTTGCTCAAGGTTGTGCATACGCGTTACGTCGTAAGCTACGAGTAAGCGACTTTCTCCACCGAACCGTGTGAGTTTGACCTGCACATAACGGTCATCATCAAGACTCGAATGGAGTTTTATCCCATCCGGTGCTTGATCAATATTGTTAAAATATTCAATAAAAGTCGGCTGGCGCAAAATGGTTAATAAATTGCGACCACGGTCGAGTGGACTGATTCCCAATAAACGCTCTGCGGCTGGGTTCCACCATTCAATTTGATGTTGATCATCAATGAGTACTACTGCTTCAGCAAGGGCAACCAAAGAGGATTGAGCACGGTCAATCAGCCCCACCATTTCGGCTTGAACAATACGTTCCTGACGCTGAGCACGATACACATTAAATAATAATGCCCCCCAAATACCACTTAGGTTGGGAGGAACATCGTAAGGATTATTGGCAATCCAGTCATTCACCAAATATAAAGAACGCAACTGGAGTGCAAAAAACACCACGAAGGCGATAAAAATACAGCTCCAGAAATACCCAACCCCTAAACCGACTAAACCTGCAATAATCAGGAAAAATAATAAAAGTCGTAAGTCTTGTTTAGCAAACGTCCACAAACTACTGTAACGGGAAAGCTTTTGTTCACGTACCTGTTCAGGAACGGGGTAGGGTTCATACATAAATTTTGGTTAACCTGCGGCTAAATCTGCACGTGTAGAGAAACGATAACCTGTACCACGTACGGTTTGAACAAATCGGTCAACACCAAAAGGTTCTAACACTTTACGCAAACGACGGATATGTACATCGATGGTACGATCTTCAATGTATACATTACCGCCCCATACTTGATCGAGCAACTGGGCACGTGTATATGCACGTTCCGGATGGGTCATAAAAAATGCAAGTAAGCGATATTCAGTTGGTCCCATATCTAAAATGCTGTTACCAAAGCTCACGCGTTGGCTTACAGGATCAAGAATTAAACCATTGGCATCAATTGTTTTTTCACCGCTTAATGCATTTGCGCGGCGTAAAACAGCTTTAATACGAGAAACCAGTTCACGGGTTGAAAATGGCTTAGTCATATAGTCGTCTGCGCCAGCGTCTAGACCTTGTACTTTGTGGTCTTCTTCTCCGCGAGCGGTGAGCATAATGACTGGAATTTCTGCTAGATTTTCATCACGTTTTAAGCGGCGGCATAAATCCACACCACTTACGCCTCCAGGTAACATCCAATCAAGCAAGATAAGTGCTGGACGTTGGTCGACGATAATTTGATGAGCCTGTTTGGCATCTTCAGCCTGTAAACATTGAAAGCCTGCCATATCCAAAGAAGTATGGATCATTTCACGAATAGGAAGCTCATCATCGACAATTAAAATATAGTCATCTTTCACAGCGTAATACCTTGTAGATTTTAACGGTGAACCGTTTTGTAGTTATGACAGGCTTATTACAAAGATTAATTATGACAATTTCATTGCAGAAAAGTCTATAAAATCGAATTTAGCAATAATTTGTGACAAAAATACGGCAAGCACATGACCGAATGATGACAGGGTGGCATAAATTTTCTTAAAGCCATTCAAGGTGTTACCAATTTGCTTTCAGCTACGTTTTTGGACTTAAAGTAGTGTCAAAAAACTTTAATATTATTTTGAAACTTGTGCCAATAAAGACAAGAAAACAATACGGCAGGCTGTCAAAACTTGCTCGAGAGACTGCTCAAAGCCACCCATCACCCATCGAATCGCAATTTGTGTGACGTATCCGTTTAGTCCTGTTGCAATTAAAGAGAGCTCATTTTCCTTATGCTGTATTTGCGGCATGGTCAGCATAACGAACGCTTGGATCATACGGTCAAACTGAGCAAGGGTTTCTTGAATGGTGGCTTGATTATGTAATTCCTGAACCAGAACTGCATCAACGTAGACGATACGAGCTAAACGAGGATCTTCTTTTAAAGTCGTCAGCAGTGCTCTTAAGCCTGCATCGACCATTTTTTCTGGATCTGGCGCAGCTTTAATCACAGCTTGCATTAAGTTTTGCTGTAACTCTTCAATCATTTTTAAAAAGATGGTTTGGAATAAATCCTCACTCTTTTTAAAAGATTCATAAAAATAGCGTTCGGTGAGTTTTGCTTCTTGGCAGACATCCTTTACCGTCACTGAAAAAAAGCCAAGGGTTCCATAAGTCGCAATACCCGCTTCAATGAGTTTTTCACGGCGTGCTTCTTTACGCTCGGAAAGAGATAACCCTTTGAACTGACGTTCTTTACTCACAGTTTTTGTTTTCTTTTTACTGGTTGAGTCGTTTGTCGCCATAAATAAATGGTTTCCTGATTTATCGGTTTTTCGGCAAATATGAGGCCTATGATAAAGCGGTCAGCAGAATTGTGCCAATCTATCTGAAATTACAGTGTACTATATTGACAATGAATATTGTCAAAATTATATTAAAAGAGTCTAAAGTGCACATGCAATGAACCGATTGTGCAAATCGAAAAACAAAGGATGGACAATGAAAAATTTTAAAAACAAAGTCGCTGCAATCACGGGCGCAGGTTCTGGCATTGGGCAACAATTAGCAATTCTCTTGGCGAAACAAGGCTGCCATCTTTCGTTAAGTGACATTAATGAAAAGGGTTTAGAGAAAACTGTTGAGCTATTAAAACCCTACAGTAATATTACTGTAACAACCAAAAAGTTAGACGTTTCTGACCGCGAAGCAGTAAAGCAGTGGGCACAGGAAACCGTGCAAGATCATGGCTCTGTTAATCTCATTTTTAACAATGCTGGGGTTGCTTTAGGTTCAACTGTAGAAGGCGCAACCTACGAAGATTTAGAGTGGATTGTTGGAATTAACTTTTGGGGCGTGGTTTACGGGACCAAAGAATTTTTACCGTTTATTAAGCAAACTCAAGATGGTCACATTATCAATATTTCCAGCTTATTTGGTTTAACAGCTCAGCCAACCCAGTCTGGCTATAACGCGACTAAATTTGCGGTACGTGGTTTTACCGAATCGTTACGCCAAGAGCTAGATATTGAAAAATGTGGTGTAAGCTCGTTATGCGTACACCCAGGCGGTATTCGTACCAATATTGCGAAAGCTGCAAAAATGAGTGACAGCTTAAGCAGCTTAGGTATGGACCCGACTAAATCAATTCAAAACTTTGACAAGTTACTGCGTACCCCACCAGAAGAGGCGGCTCGTCAAATCTTAGACGCAGTTTTGAAAAATAAACGCCGGTTATTGATTGGTAGTGACGCAAAAATTCTGGATGCATTCCAACGTTTGTTCCCGACAGGATACCAACGTGCTTCAACCATTGTGACGAAATGGATGAAATAAGATTTAAATTAAAAAAAGCCATCAATTGATGGCTTTTTTTATAAGGTTCAAGCTTTTTAAATCAGGACTTTGATCTTCTTTTTCTTCCAAATAAACTGGTAATACAAGCCTTGAACAATACAGAGGCTGACAAATGCCAAGGCATAGGCAAACCAGATTCCTTTAAGTCCCCATATTGAGCTAAACCAGTAAGCACATGGAATTTCAATAAACAAAATAGCCGAGATATTAAGTAACATTGGGGCTGTCACGGTTCCGCTGGCACGCATAATTGATGCAAAAATAGCGCCTGCACCAAAGAATAAAATTGCCCAAAGTACAATAAATAAAAGCTGCTGCCCTAATACCACCACGGTTGGGTCGGTAATAAATAAAGCCATCAAATATTTTGAAAAGAGATAGCCCAGTGCAATTAGGGCACCTGTAAATAAAAAGTTCATACCTAAAGCCGTGCGTGTAACACGTGCAAGTAGGTCTGATTTACCTGCACCAATGGCTTGTGCTGCAAAAATTGAAGCCGCAATTGAGATTGATAAAGCAGGGAACTGAATATAGTTGAGTACTTGGTTTACGGCACCATACGCAGCTGTCGCATGCGCTCCAAAGCGGTTAACTAAACCTACAATCACGAGTCCCGCCATAGAAGTCGTAATCATTTGAATACCTGTTGGCACACCTAAACGTAAAATGATTTTGCTCAATTCTGGGTTGTGACGGATATGTTGCAAAAGCTGGCGGTTCGGTCGAAGCGGATGCTTTTTCTTGTTTAGGTAAATCGCAAGAAAAATTAGGATAGCAATATAACTAATAATTGATGCTATAGCGGGTGCAATAATGCCGAGAGCAGGAAAGCCAAAATAACCTTTAAGCAAAATTGGGGTAATAATTACGCCAATTACACTGGTTAATGCCAATGCCAGTAAAGGTGTAGTACTGTCACCCACACCACGTAAAATTGAGGTATAGATAATATAGACAAATAGAAGCGGACTACCCGCTAACATCCATTGTACATAAGGCAAAGAGAGATGCATGACCTTTGGGTCGGTGCCTAAAAGCTCTAAAATATTGTGGGCAAAAAATACACCAATAATCGCGGTAATGATTCCGCCAATAATGGTCATAAACAGGGTAGAACCCACTACACTTTGTACTTTTTCAAAATTCTGTGCGCCCCATGCTTGCCCTACTAACACTGTGGTGCCTGTTGAAATTCCGATAATAAAAGCAAGGAGCAAGAATAAAATAGGGAAATATACAGAAACTGCGGCAATTGCATCGACTCCCATCATTTGTCCAACAAAGATGGTGTTAATGGTGCCAGACAGATTTTGCAAAATATTGGTTGCAATAAGCGGCAATAAGAAAACAAAAAATGTTTTCCATAGATTTTGCTGATGAATTAATGACTGTCTTGGTGGCATGTGTTCTCCATCGCCCATCTCTTTGATGAGCGGGGCGGATATTCAACTTAGCATATTTAGATAAGATTTCTTGTAGTGTTTTGCTAGGCTAAGTTTCTAAATTTATTAACATTCATTCAAGATTTCTCCTGCTTTTTGCAATGTTTCATCATTTTTAGCAAAGCAGAAACGAATGAGGCGTAAAGACTCTGGTGCTTGCTGGTAGAAAACCGAAACAGGAATAGCCACAATTTTATGTTGCTCGGCAAGAAACTGGCACATTTCAACATCTTTTAAGTCGGGTCTAATTTGACTGTAATCCAAGTTTTGGAAATAAGTACCTTGAGATGGCTTAAGTAAAAAACGGCTATTGCGAATTGCCTGATTAAATCGATCTCGCTTAGTTTGATAAAACTGCGAAAGTTCCTGAATATGTTCTGGATGTTGCTGCATATATTGCGCTAGCGCAATCTGACAAGGGGTCGTGCCACAGAAATTCGCATATTGATAAATCTGGCGGAATAAACGCATTAATTCAGGTGAAGCAACGCAGTAACCCGTTTTCCAGCCTGTGACATGGAAGGTTTTACCAAAAGAACCAATCACAAAACTACGTTCTCTGAGCTCTGGAAAATGCAATGCACTAAAGTGTTGCTGACCATCAAAAACCAAATGTTCATAGACCTCATCGGATAAAACCACAATATTTTTATCTTGAATTAGTTCAATGAGTTCTAACCAGTCTTGTTTTTCCCAGATGGTACCTGTTGGATTATGGGGAGTATTCACCACAATCATACGGGTTTTGTCATTAATCAAATCTTTAACTTGTTGCCAGTTCACCTTAAAGTCAGGTGCTTGCAGGGCAATGCGAACAGCTTTACCACCTGCTAACTGAACAGAAGGCCCATAGCTGTCATAACTCGGGTCAAAAATAATGACTTCATCACCTGTGTTGATACAGGCTTGTATGGCACAGAAAATTGCTATGGTTGCGCCAGGTGTAATCGTGATCTGGGTTACAGGGTCAAGTTGAAGTTGGTCACGCTGCTGAAATTGTAAAGCAAGCTGTTCACGTAATGCGAGAATGCCGTCACCAGGAGGATATTGATTATGCCCAGCCAAAGTTGCCTGTGAGAGGGCTTCGAGCAAAGCAGGAGGGGCTGGAAAGTCTGGGAAACCTTGTGAAAGGTTAAGTGCACCCAAGCGCTGTGCCATTGCCGTCATCGTACTAAAAATAGTCACCCCTTGTGCGGGCAATTTTGACTGAAGCTGTAGCATGTTGTTCTCTTAAAGAAATTATTAAGGTTATAAAATCGATTCAATCGCTGCGCGGATTACACCTAGAGTTAAACCGATAAATGCACCAACTACAACGCCATTTACTCGAATCATGTGTAAGTCGCCACCGACTTCATTTTCAATTTTTCCAATCATTTCACGTGAGTCCCATTCATGAATGCGCTCACTCACATAGCGTATGATTTTATGGCTATATTGATCCGTAAAGTTCATGGCAAGTCCTGTCATTTCTGTGTTGAGAACTTCGCGTACTTTTACATTTTGGACAAGATTTTCACCCAATTGCTGAATGGCAGCTCTCAGGTTCATTGCAATGCCAGAGTCTTCTTTCATTAGATCTGCTTTAATGGCATCACATAAAATGGTGACAGCACCACTAATGAAATTTAAAACTTGTGGACTATCTAGCAGTGCATCCTTACCGCTATTGAGACGTTGACTGGCAACACTGTCAGGATTTGCTAATTCGAGCATAAGTGAATGAGCAACTGTTTCAATTTCCTGTCGCCATGGGTGTTCGTGGTCGGCCAGCATCGACTCTACTTTTTCAACCAGTGAATCGATGGTGCGTTGTTGAACATCAATACCAATCCAGCTTGCACCTTTTGCAAGAGACCAGACACCTAGTGCTTTAAACATTTTTCGGGTTAACTCACGGGTTTTATCCGGGTTTTGTACGACCCACTCATGCGCAATATCGAGACCACGTTGCAATACATCTTGGTGGAAATCATTTTCCAAGACCGCGCGTAGCATTTCACTGGCGAGTTTATTGACTTGAGTGTTACGCACCCATTGCACACTGTTGTTTTGCACAAAATTAGCAATTTGCTCTTGGCTAACAAATTCAAAAATTTTCGGGACAGTTTGCTGAATGAGCTGCACTACTTGTGTGTTGTTTTGTGGGCTGGCTAGCCATTGCCCAATGGCAAGGCTTAGGTCAGTTTTTTCTAAGCTTCGTTCTACTACTTGAGGTGACAGAAAATTTTCCTGCACAAATCGGCCCATTGACTCTGCAATACGAGCCTTATTGCGTGGAATAATTTCGGTATGATCCCGCAAAAATTTTGGGATAGGAAGCTTGCCAAATGGGTTTCGAAACAGAACGGTAATTGCATACCAGTCTGCGAGTCCACCCACTACGCCAGCTTCCGCGCCTAACATTAAAATATGAATTAAGTTGGTGTACTCTGGCAGAAAGCGATTGGCAATCAATAACCCAATCCACAGCACTACCACAATAATAAGTGCCAGCGTTGCAAAGTATTTGCTGCGCTTCAGATTGGGTGCATGGTGTACTTCTTCTGCCATATTCATACGGTCATCCTATTCATTTTTGTTTTACTGGCGGCTCAGGCGGTGGCAGCAATTCTCCTGTCGGGCTTAAACCATATTTTTGTCCGATAGATTTGAGAATTAACGTTGCATCAAAAGCGTCCTGCGGAGCCTGCTTTTGATCCCGATAACATTCAATAGTATACGACACTTGAACAGGGTCGATATTGACCACTTGTGGGAAATCATAGAACGGATCATGCCAGAAGCCCGGATAACGGCGACCATAACCATACGGATAAAAACTCGGCGCAGATGGGTAAACCACGGCCTGACGAGGTGGTTTTTGGCTTTGATTGCTTGGGTCATTTTGCACTTTAAAAAAGCGGAAGCCTTTTTGTACGGTCGTTTGTGCTGCTTTCACCAAGGTAATTTCTTCAGCTGTTCCATAGCTCATGTTTGAGTCAGCTTGGAAGCTGATTCTGAACGTTTGTGCATTTAACGGATAGGCTGAAAACTGGCCAAGCTGATTGAAGGTTTTGGGTTTGCTCGGTAGGGTTGAACAAGCACTTAAAGTTAAGGCAGTGCCTAAAGCTAAACAAAGAGAGAGATATTTCATGGTGAACTCCCAGCTGAGCATGGAAGAATGGATAACTCAGCATTAAAAAATAAAGCGGTCTTAAAAACTGCTGTTCGGTTCTAATAAAAATTCGGTTTCCTCTGGTGTTGAAACACGTCCGAGGATGGCATTGCGGTGAGGATAACGTCCAAAGCGATCAATAATCACTTTATGTTTTTTCTCAAAGCTTAAATTAATTTCATTGCTGAGGCGTTGAAATAATTTTAAGGCAAATTCATGAATCAGCTTTGATTCACTATGCATAAACGGCATGTATAAAAACGAGCGCTGTTCAGGGTTAAGCTGTGCATCGAGTTGCAAACTAATTGCTTCTTGTGACAAAGCTAAAGCGAGGCTGTCGTAAGCAAAAGATTCGGGTTGATCACGATAAATGTTGCGAGAAAACTGATCTAGCACAATAATCTCTGCAAGACGACCTTCTGCCGTTTTTCGCCAAGACCAAAGTTCTGCTCGAGTTGCCTGACGATGAATGTCTGCAAATTGATCACGAATTTTTGTGTCAAATTCATCACTTTTTGCAAACCAAAGTGAACGGTGTTCAGGTGAAAACCAGAAGTTTAAAATGTCTTGATCGTTCATGATATTGACAACTCTTTAGCAATTATTCTTCAATAAAATCACAATTCTTTCGTGTCTTAAATAACAAGATTGTGATAAAAATTGCCAAACTGAAATGATGTGATCATATCAACATCCATATCATGTCACGATTTTGTATATAGTGATCTTTTATAAGCGAGCAAATGCATGAGTCAACCCACTACACCATCTCAATCAGTTATTCCTGCTTGGGTGGATTCGTCGCTACTACAAGGCATGTTACGTGGAATAGAACGTGAAAGCCTACGTATGCAAAGTAATGGGTTCTTATCACAAGAGTTACATCCAAAAGCATTAGGTTCAGCTTTAACACATCCAAAAATTACAACTGACTATTCAGAAGCGTTAATGGAGTTTATTACTTCACCACAGCCAACGATTGGTGATGCCTTGCATGAGCTCACCGATATTCATGCGGTTGTACACCGTCATTTAGAAAATGGTGAAAAACTCTGGCCGTTGTCTATGCCATGTATGCTAGATGACAATGAGGAGCGTATTCGTCTAGCGCAATACGGTACTTCTAATATTGGCCGTTTCAAGACACTTTATCGTCGTGGATTGGGTATTCGTTATGGTCGCCGTATGCAGACTATTTCGGGCGTACACTATAATTTATCTTTTCCAGATTCGCTTTTTACTGCCTTGCAGGCACATGAAACTGACGAAAAATTAAAAGCACTCAGTCTGCAAGATTATCGTAGTCATCGTTATTTTGGGCTTATCCGTAACTTTATTCGCTTAACGCCACTGGTAATGTTCTTAGTCGGAGCGAGTCCTTCGGTTTGTCGTTGTTTCTTGACTGGACATGAACATCATTTGTTGCCTTTAATCAAAGGGTCATACTATTTACCGTATGCTACAGCCCTGCGTATGGGACGTTTAGGTTACCAAAACTCGGCACAAAAAAGTTTAGGCATTCACTACAACAACCTATCTGGTTATCTGGCTGGTTTACAAAAAGCCGTACATTCTCCTTACCCGCCATTTAGCCGTTTAGGGTTAAATGATGCCTCTGGTGAACCGTTGCAAATTAATGACCATGTTTTACAAATCGAGAATGAGTATTACAGTCTCGTGCGTCCAAAACAGGTGCCGCATGCGGGTGAAACACCATCTCAAGCCTTGCAAAATCGAGGAGTGGGTTATGTTGAACTTCGTGCAGTAGATGTAAATCCATATTCACCAATTGGTGTAAATGAAACAACGGCTGGTTTCCTTGAGGCACTGGCGCTTTATTGCTTACTCAGTGATAGTCCTGAGTTGCTATGTCCTGAGCAAGATTTGATTGAGAAAAACCAGACAGAAGTGGTTAACCGTGGCCGAGCGCCAAACGCAACCATTACTGATTTAAACGGGTCTTACCATATTGAGGACTGGGCACGTCAGCATATTTCGAACATGCAGGCTTGTGCCAAATTACTTGATCAGACCTATGCAACAAATCTGTACAGCTCGGCTTTGACCGTAATGCAAGAACGCATTGATGAAGTAGATGAAACATTATCTGCACATGTGATTGATGACACGTTAAAGCATGGTGGAACCTGGAGCTTTGGCAGTCATATGGCACAGATGCATGCTGAAAGTTATGAAAAGCATGAAATCAGTGCAGAGACTTTACAATATTTTGAACAATTGGCTGCACAATCTTTACAGCAGCAAGAACAACTTGAGCAAGATAGTCAGATCAGCTTTGATCAGTATCTTGAACAATATAGATAAAAACGAGGTTTTACATGCGATTAAGTTACCGTTTGGTGAGTGGACTGCTTGTACTGGCAAGCATTGTCGGCATGTCTTTTGCGTTATATTTGGAACATGTAAAAGGGTTAGAGCCATGTCCGCTCTGTATTTTTCAACGTGTTGGCTTAATGGCAATGGGATTTGTGGCGCTCATTGCATTTTTGCATAACCCAGTTTCCAATGCGATTAAACGCTTCTATGCATTTTTAGCAGGTATTGCAATTTTATGGTCAGTCGGCGTGGCAGGCCGTCATGTTTGGATACAGCATTTACCAGCAGACCAAGTACCAAGCTGTGGACCGGGTTTAAATTATTTAATCGATGCTTTACCGATGAAAGCAGTTTTACAAGAAGTGCTTTCTGGTTCAGGTGAATGTGCGGCAATTGACTGGACTTTTTTAGGCCAGTCTTTACCAATGTGGTCATTGGTTTATTTCGTTTTGCTTTTGCTGGTCTGTTTATGGCAGTTATTCCGTTTTTATCCAGTATTTAAGACTGCTAAAAAGTGAGTTTAACACGATTAAAAAAAGCTCAACTTAAGTTGGGCTTTTTTTAATCACATTAGAATAAGTGAGAATATAAGAAAAATTGATAAAAATAACGCATAATTTTGTAGACAGATAGTTCTGTTTTTTATAAAGTGCAGCCGTTTATATATCCTTATGATTATAAAAAAATGCTTTTTAATATATTTAGTGTCTTGGAAAAAATAGGGCTAAATGCCCAGAAACGTGCTATCCATGTACAGTTTTCTAATGAACTACTCAATAACCAAATATTCTTACAACGTATAGAAGGCCAACATCAGCTGAATGGTGGCCTAATGGCAGAGTTGATCTGCCTTTCAACCAATGCCCAAATTGCATTGAAGCAATTTATTGGCGTTCAAGTCGCTGTTGATCAGGTCACAGATTCGGGCCAATTGTTCCGAACAACAGGTATTGTGACTGAAGCCAGTTATGGACAAAGTGATGGTGCTTTAACGCTTTATAAGCTAACTATAGAAGACGCGACAAATTTATGGCACAAACGCCGTAATAGTCGTGTTTTTATGAATAAAAGTATCGTAGAAATTACCGAAGTTCTATTTAAAGAGTGGCAAGAAAAAAGTCCACTGTTTGCTGCGAGTTTAAGTCTAGACTTGGGTGGGTTGAGTCAAAACTATGATATTCGACCTTTCACCATGCAGCACAATGAGTCTGACTATGACTTTCTTACGCGCTTATGGCGAAGTGAAGGCATTAGTTGGCTCATTGATGAGTCAGAGCTTTTTGTTCCGCATTTTACTGCGCCAATACAAGCTCAAAAACTTAGACTCATTGATGATAATAGCCAGTATCAGGCTTTAGAGCGTCGTAATATTCGCTATCACAGAAGTAGCGCAACCGAATATCAAGATAGTATTACTGGTTTTGTTGCAGTGCGAAGTTTGCAACCAACAGCGGTACATGTGCAGCGCTGGCAACCGGATGCCCTTGCACAAGAAGAGGGTAATGGTTCGGTTGTTACCACGCATACACATTCGGATAACTTCGACTCAGCCACTTTAAGTCTTGAACAAGCATGGCACGTAAGCCCTGCTTGGATGCAAGATTTAAAAGGGGAAGATCAGGCAACCGCTTCGGGTAGTAGTCAGTTAGAAAAATTAAATCAGCACTTCACCGACATGCATGCGAGTCGGGCTAAATACTTTAAAGCCTATAGTAGTGTCCGCGATAGCCAAGTCGGCTATTGGTTTAATCTACGTGAACACCCTGAAATTGATCAGCATGAAGGGGCAGATCAAGAGTTCCTGATTATTGCTAAAAACTTCTATAACCAAAATAACTTACCTAAAGATTTACATCAGCAAGTTAGCCAGTTATTAACCCAAAGTCGTTGGGATCAACACGGCTACGATGATATAGAGCGTCAAGGTAATGAACTGACTCTAATACGCCGTCAAATCAAAACTGCACCTGAATATAATCCAGAGCAGCATCGACCAATTGCCTACCCGCAAAGAGCGAAAGTCGTGGGACCACAAGGAGAAACCATTCATGTCGATGAGTGGGGGCGCATTAAAGTACGTTTTCTATTTACCCGTAGTGATGATCATGGCCATGATGGTGGTGCAGGTAGCAATGACAATGATACCGACTCGGCTTGGGTGGATGTACTGACTCCTTGGGCAGGAGAAGGCTATGGTGCACGTTTCTTGCCGCGTATTGGTGAAGTGGTTGTCATTGACTTCTTTGATGGCAATATCGACCGTCCATTTGTGACTGGGCGCATCCATGAAGCGCAGCGCTCACCCACCAAATTCGATGTAAAAGGGCAACTTCCTGCGACTAAAAAATTGAGCGGGATCCGCAGTCAGGAAATCAATGGAAATGGCTTTAACCAATTACGCTTTGATGACACAACCGGACAAATTAGTACTCAACTCCAAAGTAGTCATGCAGCAACACAGCTGAATTTGGGTAATTTAAGCCATCCGAAAGAACAAGAGACGAGCCAAGGCCGAGGTGAAGGTTTTGAGTTGAGAACAGATGCTTGGGGAGCTGTGCGTGCAGGTAAAGGCATGCTCATTAGTACCTATGCACAAGAGCAAGCGATTGCAGACCATTTAGAGGCTGCACAAGCACAATCTTTACTTTCACAAGGCTATGAAAGCATGAAAATGCTCAGTGAAGTTGCAGCCAAGCAACAAACTGATGCTTTGAATGTGATTAATCGCTTACCTAAATTCATCCAGTCACTTGAGCTAAAAACCACAGGTCAAGCATTAGATAGTACGGTAAATCTATTTAAAGAAGGGATTAATAACGATCCTATCCACGCTTTAAAAGACTGTGGTGGCTTTATTCGAGATATTGGTGCTCTAGGCGGAAACGCAAAAGGCGTTGTAGATGAATTTAATGCTTTCTTTAGCGATGCCAAAGATGCGGTAGAAAATTTAAAAGCGTTCATCGAAAACGTTGAAGAGCATGGTGCCGACATCGTTAAAGGTAAGCTTGCCAGCATAAAAGATCGTATTCATAAAAATCCATTTGAAAGCATTCAAGAGGTTGGAAAGGTCTTAGCCAATGTTGAGACTAAAGACTTCGACATGATGAGTGTATGTGGCACTTTTAGTAAAGGCAGTAAATTGGAAGTATCACCTTCTAAAGCATTGAGTTCTTTACAAGGCTTTATGGAAGGCTATACCCAAGGTTTAGAAAGTAGTTCTGATACTAAACAGCAAGAACAAGGCAAAATCTTTAGACAAGCCCTGATGTTATTAGCATCACCAAATGGTATTGCTTTGACGACACCTGAAAATATTATTTTGCAAGCTTCGCAAGATATTGCCGAAAGTGCCAGCGGTTCAATTAATTTGAGTGCACAGAAAAATATTATTGGGCATGCACAAGATAAAATTAGTTTGTTCGCTGCGCAAAAAGGTTTGCGTGCTTATGCAGCAAAAGGAAAACTCGAACTACAAGCACAAGACGATGCTATTGAAGCAATTGCCAAGAAGGTCATTAAGCTGATTTCTACTGAAGAAAAAATCGAGCTTACGAGTCCAAAAGAAATTGTATTAACAGCAGGTGGGTCACAGCTTAAAATTAATGCCAATGGCGTGTTTTCAACAACAGGCGGTAAGTTTGAAAGTAAAGCTGGGCAGCATTTGTTTACGAGTGGGGCAACAGTAAATGCTGAGTTGCCGAAAATGCCAGCAACTGGGATGTATAGTATGAGATTTGATTTAAGTCAAATATTTGATACTAAAATATTAAAAAATATGAAGTATAAATTAATTAATCATTCTAAGAAAATTGAAGCTGTATATGAGTTTGAGCAAGAAAGTAGCGCGAGAGTTTACAGCGATTCTGTTGATAATGTAGAACTCGCTTTAGTCCCAGGAGCTTATTTAACAGAAATTAAAGAGCTGATGCTTGGAGAGGAAGCTGAATCACTAGATGGTGAGGAGATTGATGGCTGTGGATGCGGAATTGATCATGAACATACATATAATGATTAGGAGTTTGACTGATGTTTAATAAACAAAATATTGTTTGCCTCTTTTTGGTTTTATTTCCACTGAAAAGTTATGCAAAAGAAGATTTTAATCTTATTTCACAATGTACTGACGAATATGAGACAAGTTGTAATGTTGTTCTAACATCAAATGGTAAAAAAAATATTTTATTACACGATATAAAATCACCAAGTATTGAAAAAGTTGGTGAAGACATCTTTCATGTAGTAAGTTCATGTGGTTCACCTTGTGTAGGACATTACTTTATTGGAAAACATGAGGAAGACTATACTGAGGAGTTGATTAGTTTTGATATTAAGTCTAAATGTATTATAGAAAGTGATAGTCGTAAAAAGAAAATATATGCAAAAAAGATGTTCACTAATAATAAAAGAATTTTAATAGACTTAAGTGAAAAGAAATTCAATATTCTTCCATCAAAATTTAATTATTACAGTGATTTTAGTGAGATGTCTCATTTTGATAATATTGGAGATCTCAATTTAATTGCAAATGATTATGGTAAAATTCTATTTAAAAAGAAAATCCAAAATCCTTGTGGAAGTAACAGTAAATGAGTTATTCAGAAGAATTTATAAAGTTTGTTGGGACTGTGGCAGGAGAAGCTGGAGGATGCAGTCCAACCACTTGGAAAGTTGTGGCACACTGTATAAAAAATAGGATTGGTTTTGCAGAGTGGATTAATGCAAGAAATGTCAGTGATATTCTAAAAAAGAATTTTGACGCTATTAGTGATAAAAATCCACCTTTTAAGAAAGCTGTGACAGAAATGCATTCTGGTAATATATCTGATCATACGCAAGATATTATTGATACAATATCACCAATTTATCAAGGAAAGGAAGAAGATATAACAAATGGAGTTGTATTATATTATAGTCCTAAAGCTCAAGCAGCTTTACATAAAAAAAATCCAGAAAAATATACTTCTCTAGTTCCAGATTTTGCCAAAAGCCCTTTGACAGAAGAAGTAAAAATAAGAGGAACAGAAAATGATGATATGCGTTGGTATAGATATAAGGGCACATCTCGCTTCTATGTCCAATTTGTTGATAAAAGTGCGAATGTGCTTGTTAAGTCTAGTGTGAGTATTGGGTACAAAAAAACGAAAGTAGTGCCAGCGTTAAGTAATTTAGTTACTGATAATCAAGGTAAAATTAGATCATTTCTTGTGAAAGATGGTTGGGGAGCAAGGATTACCGTTGATGGAGAACCTATTGTTGATAATAATCAAAAGCCAGTACTATTAATTGCTGATGGTAAAAATCATTCTGCAGTTTTGGTGGTTGCAAGTGGTCGTAGTGGAATAAAATCTCAAACTGACATACATAACCAACAGACATCACCTAGTCAAAAGCAAGAATCTGTAAAAAAAGACACCAAAGCTGAAGTAAATAATGAAAAAAAAGCAGAAAAGGGTGAGAATAATACTAAACAAAAAAACGTTAATTTTAGTATTAAGATCATAGATAGTGAAAATAAGGTAATACCAAATTTTTCCTATTTTCTAAAATATAAAAATTCAGAAAAGAAGCATAGTGTAGGTACTAATGGTATTGAAAATAACTTAGTAGCGTTAAGTGGTGAGGAAATTACAGTTTTAATTAGTGGGTTGGACTCAAAACAAGAAATTATTCGTTTTACAGCACAAGAGGGAATGGGAGAAAAGACTATAAAGGTTAATTTACATACTTTTAATATCCTGTTCAGACATAGAGATACGAAAAAACCTATAACAAATTTGAATTTAATACAAAAATATAGAAATCAGATAAAGCAAAAAAAGACTGATGGTAATGGAAAGATAACTGTTAGTGCAATGCCAGGATTCGAACTGAATTATAAATTAAGAGATGAACGGAATTTATTAACTATCAAAGTTGATAAAAATAAATCGCTTCGTGTTATCGATGTTGATTCCTCAGCAATTGAGCAAGCATCAAAAAATATAAAGACAGGTACAAAAGTTGTAGAAATACCTACATCTAAACAACCTGCTCCTTCATCAAAACATAAGCAACCAATTGATAAGCCAGTTGAAACTCATGACTCTACTCCTAAGAGAGATGAAAAAGTAAAAACCAGTACAGAAGGGCATCCTAAAACTATTGTTATAGATAATAGTGATATAGAGTTTAAAATTTTAACTTATGACAAAATAACTAAGCAATTAGTTAGTAATTGTGAATATATAATTGAGTATAAAGGAAATAAAAACTCTCATATAAGCGGTGTTAACGGTCTAGGTACAAAAATACATAAGGGCCAAGCCGGACAAACAATAAAAATATTTGAAAATACTAACCTATTGACTCAAGTAATATTACAAAAAGATATGAAACCAATATCTATTAATGTTACTAAGTCAGATTCATCTCAACTAAAAGTTAGCGGAGTGGATTGGTGTAACTTATTTTTACAAAGTAATAGTTTAAGTGATTTAGCTGAACCTTTCAAAACCAGCGCTTCAAAATTTATTAATGGTATGAAAAATGCTGGTATCAGTGTCGTAATTAATACAACTTGGCGTCCATCTGAAAGAAGTTATTTAATGTATTATTCTACAGCGATAGCAAGAGGAGAAATTGCTGTAGATAAAGTACCTCCGTTTCCTGGAGTAAATATTGATTGGACACATAAAGGAAATAAAACTGAAGCAATAAAAGCAGCAAAAGCAATGTATCAAAAATATGGTATAGGCAAGAATCCAGTAGGTAAACCAGGTTCTTCAAACCATAATAGGAAAAAAGCAGTAGATATGAGAATATCTAATTATGTTGGAAAAGTTGTAACTATTGATGATGAAAGTATAAAAATTACCAGTTGGGCAACATTAACGCAATTAGGCAAAAAATATGGTGTAATTTGGTATGGTAGTAAAGATGCACCTCATTGGTCAGATACAGGTAGGTAAAAAGTGATTTACAAAACATTAATTGGTATGTGTTTATTGGGATTGGGCTTAAGTGCTTGTGATAATAAACATTTAAGTGAGACTACTCATATTAAACCTACTGAACAACATAAAGTAGAGGTGCCACAAAAAAAATTACCTTCAGTAGAGAAATTACAGGGTAGTAAAGATATAAAAAAAATGTTAGACAATAAGATTTATTTATTATTAGATTCTGATGAAGGTTGTATAGTAAGTGAAAAACCTCTTAATAAAGATATTGTAATTATTTATAAAGAGGACGAAAAATTTAAATATGATGTTGTGAACCCAATACTGAAAAAAGATAGTAGTGATTGTGTTTCAGAATTAGCTTTTGTTACAGATGAGCCTAATTATTTTTATAATATTAATAAAAGAAGTAAGGAGTTGGTTCGTGGTTATGGTTTTGAATTAAGTAAGGAACAGATTCTATATAAAAATAATAAAATTAGAGGAGTTGATTTGATTGGAGACGGAATTCCTAACATTATAACTGAATGTTTTTCAAATGAAGGCGCACATTTTAATATTTTGGGAGGGCATAATAATGAAGAAAAATTGTTACATCGTTATACTTACCTAGATATGAACTTACAAGCCTCATGTACTGAGAATGAAGAAATATATAGTAAAGGTTTGTTGGATTTAAGAAATAAATATAGAGAAAATTAAAGAAATATAACTGATAAATAAAAATTTAATTTAAATAATATAGACACTTTTATTACTAAAAGTGTCTATATTAATTTTATTTTATAATATTTTTAGTTAGCTTGTTGTTGTAATTCTCATATAAAGAATATTAATTCTAGAAGCTATAGAATCCATTTAATTTTTTATTTCCATAGAGTTTAAAATCTAGAAGTTTTAGACATTATTTAAACTGATGTATTTTTTGAAAAACTATATAGAGACTATGCAATGATAAACAGATTATTCCTTTTATTTGTAATTAGTTTAATGTATACATGTACAACTGAAGCGGATCAGCCTAAATCAAGCAACACAAAACTTTATTTTTCATATCGAATCTGTGAAAAGTCAGGAAAGTGTAAGAATTTTACACCTACAAAAAAGATGGATAATTATCTCTTTAAAAGACTTGATCCTGCATATGATGAATTTTATATAAAAGATAATAATGGTAATTTTACCTTATATTATAAAAATGTTTATAGTGAAGATGTTCAAGTTGGATGGGCAGAAGCTAAAGCGGATAAAAATAGTAGTAGTGAGTTGAGTTTAAATATTGATAAAGTTAACCTAGCCTTGGGTGGGATTGATTTTATAAAAAATGGATATGCAACTAAACAGGCTGAATCAAAGAATTTTAAATCGGGAATCTATTATTTAGCTGATAATTATACGGGTGCTCCATATTATCAAAAGCAAAAAATAGTTTTTAAGAAAAATACTGAAGATTTAGTGTTAGACTGTAATAGTTATTTGAATAATCCATCTGTAAAGAATGAATCTTATGGGGTTTTTTATGGAGTATGTTCCGAAGGGGAGAAAGTATATTTTAAGCAGGTAAACTGATTTAGTTTTTCTTTTTGAATAAAAATGTAAGAATGGTAAGTCTTACATTTTTAAACCTAACATATTTTATTCAAAATAAATAACTTAGGTATGATATTTGTTTTTAGGATTAGATGAAAAATTATAAAAATAGCAACTTGTCTGAGTTTTGATTTTTATTGAAGGTACATATAGTGAGAACTAGTTTTATTAAATTTTATAATTTTTTATTGGTTTCCAGCGTATGTATTTCCTCAAATGCTGCAGACTATAAACCACAATGGTTAGACGAGAAAACAATATATAGTAATAGTGAG
>NZ_JBITPU010000016.1:0-92211 GCF_044684115.1 Acinetobacter sp. ABJ_C1_1
ATTATGAAGAATCTCTCAATTAGTTTAAGAACCATCCAATTATTATTGTTTTTTTCATTATTTAGTATTAGTGCTCTCAACAATAAAGTTAATGCAGCATCATTTAATTGTAATAAAGCATATGATTACGCTGAAAAAATGATATGTTCACATGCTGATCTGTCTGTTAAAGATGAAGCTTTAGCCAAAGTCTATACTCAAGCAAAATCTATTACAGGAAATTCCCAAGAATTTAGGAGTCTTATTAAACAGAATTGGTATCTACGTAAGAATTGCAGAACAAAACAGTGTATTTCTAATTGGTATTCTAATTCTACTGAGCTCTATAATAAAATTATTCATCAATATAAAACATGTGTAAGCGAAGGTCAGAAAATCACTTTATCTGGAACTTTATTAAGAATTACATATCCAGGGCCACCTAATTATGAAAGTGTGGCGGATGGTGATAAACCAGAAACTTATTGGGTTTTACAACCTAATAAGAAAATCAACTGCGCAATAGATGCTCCAAACTTTGACAATCATACAAAAATGCAATTAGTAATGATGGGAAATGAATATCGAGATTATGCAAGCTTAGTTGGAAAAAATGTTACTATAAATGGGGAATTAATGTACTCAATTTCAGGGCATCACCATACATCTTTATTAATTATTGTTAAAAGGATAGCAGCAAAATAATTTAAATTATAGAGGTTAAATATAGTTGCTACTTCTTAATCACTCTAAAAAATGTATAATTTTATTATCAAATCTATATAAATAAAAAGAGCGTCTAAATGCTCTTTTTATTAGCAATAACTATGGAATATTTTAAATTTAGATAATGCCAAATTATATTTAAATTTTTAATTTATTAGATATTTCAAGGCTAAATAACCTCACTTTATGCCAATTAGTAAATTCAAATCTCTTAGAAGTATCTACAGGACCATCAGTTATTAGCATAATCATTTGAATCATAAAACGATCAAACAGCTTATATTTTGGGTAATCAATTGCTCCTGCTATAATTTTAACAAGACAAGGAGTCCAACCTGATCTTTTCTTAATTTTTTGAATGTATATATCTATTAAGGGATCATCTCGACCAATTTTTCTAGCAGTTGCACTCACCGAAAGAAAACCATTAGCTGTTTGTTCTATTGTACATAAATTATCTTCGATGAATTTATAAACAGATTTATGATAATTTCCATATCGAATACTGGCAGCAATAAGAATAAATGAATAGTCTTCTTTAATTTTAGAACCCTCATTAATAGAGACAACATCAACTTGATGCCCATCATTAACCAATATATGTCTAATTTCATTACAAATTTTAAATGTCTGTCCATCTATACTTGAGAAGGCTATTAATATTCTTTTCATAAAGTTATTTCTTCAGCTTAAAGCTACTTATTAATAATAAATGAATTTTTCACTTAAAAAATTGTATGTATAAGAGCATTTTGATAGGCCCGTCTGTACCCCTATTCCTTAGTTTTTAATTATCTCTTAAATTAACAATATAGTGACGCTTATAAGAAAAAATTTGAGTCTTTAATAGAAATTAATTAAACGCTTCAACTTCATTAATCAAGATAGAAAAAGCCGACTTTTCCAAGTCGGCTTTTTCTTAATCTATTCTAAAATGTCACTGCCGCGGGCATAGCCCTTGGCGTAAAATTGGCAAAATGCGTTGCATTTTGAAACCCCAATTTTACTCCCACTCAATCGTTGCTGGTGGTTTAGATGACACGTCATATACAACACGTGATACATCTTTAATTTCATTCATAATACGCGTTGAGATTTTATCAACCAATTCGTATGGTAAATGTGCAAAACGAGCTGTCATAAAGTCAACCGTTTCAACTGCACGAAGTGCGATTACCCATGCATAACGACGGCCATCACCTACTACACCAACTGACTTAACAGGTTGGAATACGGCAAATGCTTGAGCTGTTTTGTCATACCAGCCGCTGTCGCGAAGCTCTTGCATGAAGATGTCATCAGCAAGACGAAGAATATCTGCATATTCTTTTTTCACTTCACCCAAAATACGAACACCTAAACCTGGGCCCGGGAATGGATGACGGTAGATCATGCTGTGCGGCAAACCAAGTGTAGTACCTAATTTACGTACTTCGTCTTTAAACAAGTCACGTAAAGGTTCAACCAATTCAAACTCTAAATCGTCAGGTAAACCACCCACGTTGTGGTGAGATTTAATAACGTGTGCTTTGCCTTGTTTGCTTGCAGCAGATTCAATTACGTCTGGGTAAATCGTACCTTGCGCCAAGAATTTCACGCCATCAAGTTTACGTGCTTCTTCAGCAAATACTTCAATAAACTCACGACCAATAATCTTACGTTTTTTCTCTGGATCAACTTCACCAGCCAATGCAGTTAAGAAACGTTGTTCAGCATCTGCACGAATAACACGGATACCCATGTTTTCAGCAAACATTTGCATCACTTGGTCACCTTCGTTTAAGCGAAGTAAACCGTTATCAACAAATACACATGTTAACTGGTCGCCAATTGCTTTGTGTAAAAGCGCAGCAACAACAGATGAATCAACACCACCTGAAAGGCCTAAAAGAACTTTTTCATTACCGATTTGTTCACGTAATTGTTCTACACGTAAATCGATGATGTGTTCAGGTGTCCAAAGACCACCACATCCACAAATTTTATGAACGAAGTTTGCAAGTAACTCTTCACCTTTTGCCGTGTGTGTTACTTCTGGGTGGAATTGCACGCCATAGAAACGACGCGTTTCATCACTTACAGCAGCAACTGGACAGCTTGGTGTGCTTGCAGTAATCGTAAAACCTTCTGGAATCTTGCTCACTTTGTCGCCGTGGCTCATCCAAACATGGAGTTGGTTTTCGCGGTCTTGTAAGTTGCCAATCAGTTGGTCACGTTTAACGATATCAACTTCGGCATAACCAAACTCATGTACAGTACCCGGCTCAACTTTACCGCCTAACTGTTCAGACATGGTTTGTAAACCATAGCAAATACCCAATACTGGAACGCCTAACTCAAACACCACTTGCGGTGCTCGTGGGCTGCCCTCTTCATGCACACTCTCAGGTCCACCTGATAAAATGATACCGTTTGGCTTAAAAGCACGAATGTCTTCTTCAGACATATCAAAGGCATACATTTCAGAGTAAACACCAGCTTCACGTACACGACGTGCAATGAGCTGACTATATTGAGAGCCGAAATCCAGGATCAGGATACGATCTTCAGTAATTTGAGTATTGGTAGTCATGACAAACCACTAAATGGCAAAAGAATTAAGCGCGCCATTTTAACATTTTTCACGCTTCGGCGCACCGCAAATCATCATATATCTTATTTTTTTCATATCAGAATCATTTCTATATTGGGATTGATCAATATAAATTAAAATTTATTGATATTTATCAATATACTGTATACCCCTTAAAAACTTCATACACATTGATAAATTCATCACATTCTATGCAACATCGTTGTGAATTTGATGTTAAGATGACCCGATAAAACAGGCATTACCATGGAAAGGTAAATACCATTAGCGATATTTGTCTGTCCTTAAACAGTTATCCGTTTTTATGGCTTGTTGCCCCATATCAAAATCAATAGAAATCTAAGGAACAACAATGCTTCAAAGTATGATTGCAGATTTCCAGCAACATTTTTGGTTGTATGTCTCTATTCCTTTCATGAGTGGTTTAATTGGCTATGTCACAAAAGTGATTGCCATTCAAATGATGTTCTCACCACTTGAATTTAAAGGTATTAAACCGTTTTTTGGCTGGCAAGGTATCGTACCTCGTAAAGCTGAAAAAATGGCAACCATTGCTGTTGAACTCATGACAGCCAAGCTGATTAAGCCCGAAGAAATTTTTGCTCGTCTTGACCCAAAGCGTATTGCCAAAGAAATTGAAAAACCATTAATGGCAGCAGCAGAAGATATTACGCGTGAAGTGGCGCAAGAGTATCAACCCGGTTTATGGGAAGGTATGCCTGAGTTTGCCCGTCAAAGACTGATCCGTAGAGTGCAATCAAAAGCACCGGAAATAGTCGAGCACATCATGAGTGAGGTGCAACGTGACGTAAATCGATATTTTGATATTAAGCATTTGGTGATTAGTAATTTGCTTAAAGATAAGCGTTTACTCAACAATATTTTTAAACGTGTAGGCAAACAAGAATTTAAATTTTTTAGTAACGTTGGCTTTGTATTCGGTTTTGGTATTGGTGTAATCCAAATGTTGTGCTGGATTATCACGCAAGGTAAATATCCTTGGATGTTGCCGATGTTTGGCGGATTTGTAGGATTTTTCAGTGACTGGATTGCGCTACAAATGATGTTTAGACCGCTCTATCCTAAAAAGATATTGGGCTATACATGGCAAGGTCTGTTTATTAAACGTCAGAATGAAGTAGCAGCTGACTATGCAGCTTTAATTTCCAAACAGCTTTTAACTTCACGTCATATGATGGAAGAGTTGTTTTCTGGTACTCACTCTGCACGTGTAATTGAGTTGGTTAACCGCCATGTTAAACAGGAAATTGACATGCAAGCAGGTGTGATTCGCCCACTTGTTGTTTATGCAATTGGTGGAGAAAAATACCAGAATATGAAAACGCAGGTTGCTGAACGTATTATGCAACAGCTGCCAGAGACCATGAAATATGTTGAGTCGTATGCAGAAGATGCCATGAATATTCGCAGTACTTTAATTGAACGCATGCAAAAATTAACACCATCCGAATTTGAAGGCATGTTACGTCCTGCGTTCAAAGAAGATGAGTGGGCACTCATTGCAGTAGGTGCAGTACTTGGTTTTGTTGTTGGGGAATTACAAATCCAGTTTATGCTCTAATTTTTAAATATAAAAAAACCGGATGAATTGATCATCCGGTTTTTATTTTGCTTTAGATATTATTTTTCAATTGCATGGTCTAGGCTAATACGTCCAGCACCGTGAAGCATCAAGAAGAATAATCCACCTGCCATTGCAAAGTTTTTCATAAAGTGGATGCCATTGTTATATTGTGCTGCTGCATCAGCCCCACCTTGGTGGAACAAGAACGCAGTTAAAATACTAAAGATTCCAAGACCAAAAGCTGCAAAACGCGCTTGGAAACCAAATAACAATGCTAAACCACCACCGAACTCAACCAAAATGACTAATGGTAGAATTCCACCTGGAACACCCATCGCTTCCATATAACCTACAGTTGCTGCATAACCAGTAATTTTCCCCCAGCCAGCAACAAGGAAGATATACGCAATAAGTACACGAGCAACAAGGCTAATAAAACTGTCCGCGCCTGGTTGCGTTACGATATTTTTGACCACCACATTTGGATTAAACATACAGCCACCTTTATTTAAATGCTTATTTGTTGATGAACTTATTCTAGGTTTGGGACATTGATAATTAAATATACAAAATCCATATATATCGTTGCACAAATAGAATGATCAATTTGTATATTTTTGATGTTTTATACTGACTTTCTATAGGCTCGCTGCTAGGATTTGAGCACGGTTTACCACTTAGTTATCTCATGGAACTGCTTGATTTTATTCTACACGTTGACCAGCATCTGGCCGAATTTATTACAAATTACGGGACCTGGATTTATGGCATTTTATTTTTAATTATTTTTGTCGAAACCGGTCTAGTGGTTATGCCGTTCTTGCCAGGCGATAGTTTATTATTTGCAGCAGGTGCTTTAGCCGCGTCTACAGGTAAGATGGATCCATGGTTGTTGGGTACTCTACTCTTCCTTGCAGCTGTTCTAGGCGACACAGTGAACTATCATATTGGACGTTTTATCGGTCCACGTGTGTTTGAAATGAATTCCCGCCTCATTAACAAACAGCATTTAACGAAAACTCAAGAATTCTTTGCCCGCCATGGTGGCAAAACAATTATTTTTGCTCGATTCATTCCATTTGCCCGTACCTTTGCTCCTTTTGTTGCTGGCGCTGGTAGTATGAATTATAAGTTTTTCCTGACATATAACTTAATTGGAGCATTCTGCTGGGTGGCTTCTTTTGTAACTTTAGGCTATTTATTTGGAAATATGCCAGTTGTAAAAGACAACTTTACCCATCTTATTTTCGGCATCATTATTATTAGTGTTCTACCGGGTATTATCGGGTTTATCCGCGAGAAGTTAAAAAACCGTAAGGCTAACGTTTAAGACTGTATTTAGAAGAAACGAAATACCACGGGAAGCATACATAAAATGAGTAACATGGCCGATCCTTTATATAAATGATCGGCTTTTATTTTTTGCATTGAACCTGTCAATAAAGCACGTCCAAAAATCATCCAAAAGCTCGCCGCAGGAATAAGCGTCAAAGTAAAAGCGGCAAAAACCATAAGAAAATTTTCAGGTGAATTCCATGTTTCGGCTGGAAAAATACCGGCAGCAAAAAGTAAGGACTTAGGATTTTTTAAAGTGGAGAAGAATAGCTGACGTGGGCGAATATTACGGTGGTTCTGGCTAAACTGCTGTAAATGCGTAGTTTTCCATAAACGAAATGCCATCCAGAACACATATAACACACTCGTAATATGCAAAATGAGCAGTAGCGCAGGCCAAACTGGGGCCGCTAAATGAATAAACACAGCCCAAAAGCTAATCCCATAAGCATAACCCAACCATTGCATTGGAATAAGCCAGAATGTTTTAGATAAACCTTGTGAGTGAGCAGCGGTTGCAAGTAGTGCATTTGTCGGACCCGGGATAAGCAACACAGCCAACATTGCTAATACAAAAAACCAGCTTTCAATCATAAAGTTTCCACATTGGTAAAGATGCGGCCACCTTAAACGAAATAGGCAAAATATAGCAAGTTTAGAGAGTATTTTGACTATAAAAAACACAGCTAATTTAGAGTTTTATTTTCAACAAGCTATTGATTTATATTTATTTTATTATGAAACATTTTGCTAAACTTTAATCATCACAATATGCTTTGACTAGCATATTGTGATGCAAAATTGATTATTAATTCGCCTTTTTACGAACAATAATTGGACAATTTTTAAACTGAGCAGCCTGAACAATGGCTTCTTGTTGACCCATTACACGTGAAAGTTCGGTGTTCTTGGTTGAAGAAGATTGCCCCATGTTGACAGAGATGGATGGACCAAAACCCCAACCGCCGCGTCCCCAGCCACCACCAAGTCCAACGCCAACACCCATACCTGTACTTTTTGGAGTCTGTACACCATTGTCGATATATTGTTGAATACGGTTATATTCACTTTGCAGTTGTTGACAACTCAAAGATTGATACTGTGTCGGAGACACATAAGTCGGTTTTACCGTCGTGGCACAAGCGCCCAATAGTAAAGTGGCTGCTGCCAAAGGCACAATATATAAGCCTTTCATCATTTTTCTCTTATCTTTTTGGTTCAATTTCGCTGAACAATGCCTCATAAGACTGAGTCAATTTATGTTCTGGCGCCAAGTGAGCCAAAGGTAAATTTTTCTGATGTGATTCTTTCATTAAAATCGAAGGCGGTAACATGCTATTAAGCACAGGTAAGCCTTCATCTTTTAACTGTTGAACCACTTCCCGCGGTAATTTTGCTTGGGATTGGAACTGATTCACCACAATTCCTTCAATTTCCAAGCGATCATTATGATCATCTTGCGTTTCGAGAACATTTTCAATCAATGTTTGTAACGCACGCTTTGAAAACACATCACAGTCGAAAGGAATCAGGACTTTATCTGCTGCAATTAAGGCAGACAACGTGAAAAAGTTAAAGGCTGGTGGTGTATCGATATAAATACGATCATAGCGCCCAATTAAGCTTTGAATAGAATCACGCAACTTATAAATTTTATGCTTGCTTTCAAGTGCGTGCTCAAGTGCGCCAAGCGTAGGGCTTGCTGGAAGCACATCTAATTTTGCAAAAGATGTAGAGTGCACAAAACTGTCGAGATCTTTGTTACGAGGAGCTTTTAAAATTGAACCTAGTGCATTACCAATTAAGCCTTTTTGTTGATTATTCCCCAGCACATCTTCAAAGAAGTTTTCAATATTTGGTTCTAAAACGGCTTTATCAGCAGCGTATGTTGCTTCTTCGCCTAAAAGATATTGGCTAGAGTTGGCTTGAGGATCCAGATCGATAACCAAGGTCCTGAAGCCATGTTTGGCACTAATCGCAGCCAAATTTACAGTAATACTTGATTTCCCTACACCGCCTTTTTGGTTAAACACCACACGAGTTAGCATGCTTCCCTCTACATATTTTTTTATTGTATGCAGTTTAACCTAGAGCTTAAGCAAAAAGGCAAAGAATGTAGAACAATTAAGCAAAAACTGGTTTCACGATCACCAAAATAATAATGGCAACAAATGCGATTGCACTAATGACTAAACCCGCACGGCGCTGAGCTAGTAAAATAGTGTCATCCTTTTTAAAGGCTTTCATTAAAGATGATAAGAGCACTAAAAATAAGATAATTTTAGCGTAGAACCATGGCTGTACCTGAAAGTTCTTCATTACCAGTAAAATTGCACCCGTAATAAAAACCACAGTAAATGACAAATGCTGCAAAGCAACTAATACTTTACGCCCTGCTGGGTTAGGCTGTTGACCTTGCACACCAATAAACAGTGTAGAAGCGCGTAAAACAAACACCATAAGTGCGGCAGCCACCGCAGTCATATGAATAATTTTAGTGATCAAATGTGCGTCCATAAATCAGCCCTTAGCTTTTAGGTGCATGTGCACATTCTGGGCTCGCTGGCGCTTGTCCTTGCCACTCACTTGGCAAATAGGCATGGATTGCTAAAGCATGGATTTGTCCCGGATTCATTAAATCAGAAGCCAAGGCATACACTTTTTGATGACGTTGAACCAAACGCAACCCGTTAAACTCTTCACTTACCACAATCACTTTAAAATGTGATTCTTTACCTGGGAAATAACCACCGTGGCCGGCAGACTCGTTAATAACTTCCAAATGGCTAGGTGCAAGGGTTTGTAACCGTTCAATCAACTGTTGTTCAAGGCTCATAGCTTTTCCTTTTACGATTATTCGTATATTTGGACTTAGTATACCCTGTCTACGCACAAACAAAAGTTGCTCTTGTATGCTTTGACTTCAAACAAAATGTCTATTTATTCGGCAACTTATCGATAAAAATAGCTTTAAATGCTCATTTCTGTTTTTATTTTATGCAATCAGCATAATTATTTGCATAAAGTTGTTGACCCTTGTTTTGCTTAATGTATTATAAGCGGCACGCGGGAATAGCTCAGTTGGTAGAGCATAACCTTGCCAAGGTTGGGGTCGCGAGTTCGAGTCTCGTTTCCCGCTCCAAATTGGTTTTTTTTGAGAAAGTTTTAGTAAAAACTGCTCATATATGCGGGAATAGCTCAGTTGGTAGAGCATAACCTTGCCAAGGTTGGGGTCGCGAGTTCGAGTCTCGTTTCCCGCTCCAAATTTAAAAGGCCCTAGTCGAAAGACTGGGGCTTTTTTCTTTTTATCTATCCTTATTTTTATACTCTATCGATTTACCACGCAACTTATTGAGAAAAACTCGGTTCAATTCCAACTAAAGGCTTTCTACTCTCTACCAGATTCATATTTTTGAATCGTCAGTTATAACGATTTAATCTAGTTATATTTGCAAAGTACTGGAGTAATTTGGTGCATAGATATACGTGGCAATAATTGAAAACACTCCAAGTTAAAGCATCTTATATTGTGGCTCTGTTGCAAACATATGGAAAATATAAAATTACAATCATAGATATAGCTTTGAAAATGATATTGCTCTGTTTTTTGAGCATCTTTAGTTGCATCAAGAAACCGTATATGTTCAGACAAGATATGAAAGTTAAGCTTCTTTAAATGGCTGCTCATTCCATGCCCAGTACATTTAATATAGGATTCCTTTAAGGTCCATATTTGAAAAAACCGTTGATAGACGCTAAATGGATCAATCAGTTCATTTTCCTGAATCCACTCTATTTCGCTCAGTGCTAATACACTGTCGACACGCCTCCATTCGAACTCTCGATTCACTCGTTCAACATCGACGCCTATTTCTCCTTCTTCAGTCACAGCAAGGACAATAACGTCCGCTGAGTGACTAAGATTAAAATAAATAGCCTTACTGCCTTGTACAAAAGGTTTGCCGTTCGGTTGTAATTGAATATTAACTTCAAGGGGTGAGATACCCAGTTTATCTGCTAAAACAGACTTCGTTAATACACGAGAAATTAAGAAAAGACGTGCAGCATGAGGAAGATATTGATCATATCTCAACTTTTCAACCTCGTTGAGAAAGCTGAGATAATGACTCAATATCACATGATCTTGTGGTACCCGTGAAACTGGGCAAACAAAAACCTGTACTTGGGCCATATCAGACATCACTAAGCTGTGCTGTAGTGCTGATGTACTTTGTCAGAACCGGTGTAAGGTAATCATAAACCGCTTCTACATGGGTAATGTGCGGATTATGACCTGCACCAGCGATGATATGTACAGGAATCTCAGGACTGATTGTGCTAACAATTGGGTCACTTTCCCCAACAATAATCTCGATTTTAGAGCGAAGTTCAGTGAGTAAAGCTGTCTGTACTGCACGCTGCTGCGGTAAACTAATACGATGCATGTACTCACTAATATGCTTAGACACTGACAAACGATGTAGTGAATCCATCGCATATCTCACTGACAGATTTTTTTGTCCATCTGGATGCAGATCTTTAGCAATCACATCTTTTGGCACAAAACGGAAAATGAGTTTCGATATGGCTTGTATCTGAAACATTTTAGCAGCCTGTGCCTGAACAAAATAAGGCGATATGAGAATAAGGCGTGCAACTTTTTCTGGATATTTCTTTGCAAGGTTTAATGCAAAGAGGCACCCTAACGAGTGGGCAATCACAACACTATTTGGCGCTAAAAGCTCTGCAGCAGTGTCAATAAAATGATGATTGTTATCCTCCATCACCTCATAACTACCCGAACGCCCAAGTCCGGGTAAGTCCATCATAGCGACCTGATCATATGTGATTTTATTGATGATTGGAGACCAACATGCACTATCGAATGGAATGCCGTGTAAAAATAGTGCGGAAGATTTTTCTGAACCAACTGACTGTTTAGTATAGATTTCTGTCCAATATCGGTTCTGATAGCTAAAAGAATTAGGTGTTGGTACTTGCATACGACCAAAACGTGTAAGCACCAAACGATCAATCCAGCGAGAAAAATAAGGCATGATATTGATCAGGTCCGCAATACCCATCTTCGCCGCCATCGCCTCTGCCTCAGCAACATGATAGTGCTCGGTAGAAATGAAAGAGAGTTGTTCTTTAGAACCATCAAGTAATACCTCAGGTAATTTCTCTAATAGACCTTTGGGTACTTGTAAATGTGGAGTGCTCACTCCTAGGTGCTCAGCAGCGAGATGAACTAAGCGATGAAATTTCGGCGTCGCAGGATCAAGTAGCATATACTCCTGAGCAATGGTCTCAGGATAAGACATCGTTCGGATCAAAAAGCTCACGATATACTGCATATTACATAGTGGCAGGAATGTGTCACGGCCACCTGGCAATGCCAGTAGACGTCCCTGATAGAGCTTATCAATCATGTCAGCAATACCGATATACTGCATATCGCCATAGTTATAAAAACCATCAATGACTGTTGCTGGATTTATTGCAGTCCATGGCACATTTAAACGCTTACAGGCCTCAATGAAAGCTTGATAACCCAAAATTTTTGAAGCTTCATAGCCACCATGTTTGCAATACAACTCATCAGCCGATTCTTGCGGCGGTGCAGCCACACGATACCCGCCAATCCAGATAAATCGCTCAAGCTGCTTCAATGTTGCAGCCCATTCAATTAAGGCAAGTCCTGACTTAATATTCGTACGCTCAGCTTCAGCTTTGCTAATGCCCCAATTAAATGATGCTGCGAGATGATAAATTACATGGATCTTTGTCTGAGCATCTGCTAGTAAAGAGTCCAGCTTAAAATCACGGCTTAAATCATATTCAACAAACGAAATAGACGGATCGGCTAGTCCTTCTGTTGCGATAAAACCTAACAGCTTATCTTTCTTGGTTGCGGCATTACGCAGCGCAGCAATTACCTGATGACCTTCCCGTAGAAGATCAACAATCAGCCTGCTGCCAATAAAACCTGCTGCACCTGTTACTAATATGGTCTTCCGTGAAAAATTATCTTTTTTTGCGTTATTTAAATTATCCATAAATCACCTTATTAGGGACTGGGCACTCCAGCATTGTTTTGGAGCGAATTATCTTAAAAGTTATATCGAATCTGGGCATATACCAGACTGTTATCTCTAAATTGTCCTAACACTGTATCATTTCTGCCCCAGAAGCGATCTCCGCCTGCATTCAACTGCCAGTGATCATTGAGGTTGTAGTTAATACGTACTCTCAACAATTCATTAGGCTCTGGTGCAAAATAGAATCCTGTAAACTCTAGCTTTAGGTTGTCATTCATTAGGTTAAGTGCATAACGCAGCATAGCCCCATACTGATTCTGTTGATACTGGTCACTGATTGTTTGCTGATAACGATAAACTTCTCTCAATAATGGATCTGTTAAGCTATCGGCAGACCTTACATCCTCCGTATGTTTATACACGCCCATTAAACTCAGCGTGGAATTTTTTAATGACAATTCTGGTCCCATGACCACAGTTAAATTATTTTTCTTATGGGTAATATCTTCACTGCCATCTGAGTCAGTTTTTGTATAGGCAGCTTCACCTCTCCATACGATATCGTTATGGTTATAACTGAAATCTACTCCATAGACAGACATAGGATTATTTTTCAGTTGTAATGTTGCTCCTGTTGGAGATAACGACTGTAGTGATAGATCAGGCATGTGATCTAAACCTGAAAAATATGATGCCCCGACATCTAGGCCATCTACAGAATAATCCCAACGTACTGCAAACATAGGACGGCTCTTACGGTCTATGTCATACTGAACACCAGCAATTTGACGCAATGGAATTACATCTGAACGACTACGCGGATACCACAATGCAGTCCACTTATTGGTTCCAGATTCAGGGATATACGTCAATTTGAGTGCATCATTTCCAAGACGCTGATCTGTCTCATCTGGCACTAAACGCGTATAGTCACGAGGTGATAGATTATCCGTTGGGTTAATCCCATCAGCCCTTCCCCAGATTACAATCTGACGACCAACATCGACATAGACTGTCTGATCCCAGTTATAAGAGGCATATAACTCACGTAAGTTGCGATTTACCTTACTCACCTGATCTGGGTTCACAGTATGGTCGGTTTCGTCTCCAACCACTATGTCGTAATGCAGCTTAAATGCAGGGTTAAACTTGAGCGTACCATTGGACCAGAAACTTGCCTGTCCAATGTTTTTTAACGAACTTAAATCACGATCTGAGGACCACACGTCGAGTCTGGCTGAGTTCTGGCTCACAAAACTAATTTCGCTGTCATCTGCATAAGCATGCTGCAGTAGCATAAAGCTACTGCAGCATGCAAATACCCAATAGGCACCTTGCGTCATTTTTCAAGACTCTGTGGTGAGAAAAGCTTATCGGATAAGGTTTTTTCTGCCGCAAAATCATTGACGATCACTTGTGTCATATGTTGAGTTTGCAGATTTTTCGCCATAGATTTCATGGCTTGCCATCTTGGTTTGACTTTGCCGTAAGGACGGATATCGGTGAATTCAATGTGTTTTAATGGCTTACCTGCTGTATCCCAAATGTCGATAGTTGCCGTAACAAAGTTATCTTTGAGGATGCACATACGACGTTTGCTATAACCAAAGTCACTCTTCACCGTATTATTAATTGGTGTTGCTTCAATCATGTAGCAATCTTTGCCATTAAATTTGCCATCTGCAAGTTTCGTGTACTTCCAGTCACTAAGCTTATAGCCAAGGACATCACCATAACTAAAGTCCGTACCAATAAAGGCATCGCCCTTATTCGCTGATGCAAGACGGCGTACTTTTTTCAATGCAGGCAAATAGACAAACATGCTATCGCTGCCTTTTGCATTTTCAATTAACAGCGTCGTGGTTCCTTGGACATCTGCTGGCGAGATGAACTCAGTCAAACGCATGTTGTTCTGAGTATTTCCAGCAAGCTTGGTCATGTTTTTAGTTAAACGTACACGTTGCTCGCCATTTTTAGAGGTCAAAATAAATTTGGCGCTAGCTGTTGAAGACAAGAACTTAGAGGCATCATCACTACGATTAACAATGTCTTGAACTTCATCTGCATGAGATGTTTTAGGCATCGACATTGTAAGCGCCGTACCTAACAACAGGCTTGTCACAACAGTTTGTGCAACAGGAACGCTCTTCTTATTTGAAGAAAAGATAAAACGAGGTTTCAACATCAGAATCATTGTAGGTACCATAATTAAGGTTGCAAATACACTGAACAGCATCGCAATCACAATAAACATTGCGAGCCATTGATGGACGTGGAAGCCTTGTGATAAGGACAATACGCCATACCCACCGGCAACTGCAGTCGCGACAAAAAGAGATGCCTTACCAGCAGTACTTAAAGTTTTACGAATAGCGTCTTTGATATCGCCGCCTTCTTCACGCAAGATTTCACGCAAGCGGTAGAGGAAGTAGATGGCATAATCCGCACCAATACCTACAGCCATGGCCGAGATGAGAGAGTTCGGAATATTGAGCGGAATGTCGAGCCAGCCCATCACCCCAAAGATGGCAAGAATTGAGAACAGAAGTGGAGTCAGGACAATGAGTCCCGCTGAAATCGAGCGGAAAACCAATGCTGAAATAAAGAATACGGCAAATGAAATTTGTAGAATATTCATAAGCTTGCCGTGAACCATCGTTTCAGTCAAAGCAATGGTTTGCGTCACATCACCACCAAAACTTACTACCGCTTTATCGCCCAATTGACCCGCCATATACGTTTTTAGCGACTCAAGGATTTCTTTAATGCGATGATTACTGCCAGTTTTCAGAAGAATTGTGATCTTGGCATAGCGCTGAGTGGTATCAATGTATGAATCAAAATCAGTCGGCTCACCAGACATTGAATACAACAGCAGATACTGAGCAACAACGTCTTTGGTTGCAGGAACCTGAAATGCCTGTGGTTGATCAGCATTCATTGCCTGATTCATTCGTTTGATATAGTCCACGATAGAGATGGTTTTACCGACCTCTGGAATTGAGTTCGCGAACTTTTCAGTATTATCAATCGCTTTTAAGATTTCAGGGTTTTCAATACCATCACGAACTTTGGTATCAACCATAATGTAAAGGCTGTTTGTGCCACCAAGAGACTGATTTAAGAATCTGTCGTCTTGTTGCATTGGTAAGTCGCGAGAGAAGAAATTACGGCTATCGTTGTCTACCACAATACGGCTCGTGCCGATAGCAAGTAAGACGCCCATTGCCGCAATCGCAGTCATTAACATCATTCGTGGACGAACTGACAAAATGACATCACCAATACGGTTTGGAATCCAATCCCAAATTGGCAAGCCTTTGCGTTTAACCTTCACAACCGAAGGTGGTGGCAACATTGAGCGGAGTGCCGGAATAAAAGTCATCTCAATCACCAGCGTACTGATGATCCCGATCCCTGTAAAAATACCGAATGAACGAATAGTTGGAATGTTGAAAGTCAACAGAGAGAAGAATCCAGCTGCTGCAATACCACCAGCCAGCACCATAACTGGACCAACACGAACCAAAGACTGCACTACAGCTTCGCTATTTGCAGCTTTAGGCTCCATTCCTTGAGCAATCAGACGATCAAAATCTTCATAGTAGCGCTTGAGCAACTGCACAGCGTGCCCTGCTGCAATGGCCAGAATCAGAATTGGTGTAGGCGAGTTAAAGATATCCATTGGCTGTTTGAACAAGCCCATCATGCCCATACCCCATGCCACAGCCAACAAAGCTGTAACGAGTGGCAGAATCAAACCTTGCTTGCTGCGGAATGCTTCAAAGTGCAATAAACCAATCACCAGTACGGCAATCGGGAACAAGATATTGATACGCTTAGAGTAGTCTTCAGCTTTATCCAGATACACAGGATTACCACCGACACTGACGGTCATATCTTTAGATTGTTCACTCTCTACGATTTTGTTGATTGGGCCCATCATTTTCTGGAAGCCCTCTGGACTTTCCTCAAGCTCAAGCAAAATCGCAGCAGTTCGTTGATCTTTAGATACCACTGAATTCATATAGGTTGGATTCAGTGCCAGTAGTTTTTTCAGGTGATCAATATCCTCCTGAGTGACTGAACTACTCGGCAATAGTTTCTTGGCATCGAACCCTTCTGCATTCGCCTCGATACCTTTCGCCTGACGTGCAGCCAGACTCATCATAGTGGAACGGACTACGCCCGGTGCATTATCAACTTCTTCGGTAATGCGTTTGACTTTCTCCAACACCTGCGGCTGATAAATATCACCCTGCTTCGGTGTAATACCGATCACAACCATATATTTGGAGCCGAATTTCTTTTCAATCAGCTTGGTCGAGGTGATATAAGGATGCCCTTTAGGCGCAAGTGCATCTGGGTCAATAATAATTTTTACACCAGATGCCAGATACGCTAGAGCAAGTGTTAAGAGCATCACCACAGTCAAGACAATACGACGATGGCTAAGAATCCAACGCGCGTATTTCTCCATCATTTGTTGAGTCTTACGAGGTGGTTTATTGGTCTCGATAGTTGGTTTATTTTCATTGCCAACCGACTCATAGGCTTCACCCTTCTGAGCCAATGCTTGAAGATTATCAACATCTTTCTTGAACTGAGCGAGCACCATTTTTTTTAGCAGCGCTGGCGGCAATACACCAAAAAAGCTACCTGGTTCTGCCTCAAACACCCATTCAATCCACGTACCTTCCGGATGTGGCTTGAAACGGTAAGTACCGGTGTAGTGAAAGGGTCCTTCCACTACTTTAAACGCATACAATTCGTTCGGTACTAGATGTGTAATTTCACCTTTAAAGGACATTTCACGCCCAATAAAGCTAAAACCAATTTCGTACTTACTACCCACACGCGGAGTACTGTCTAGCAGCTCAGAATGCTTACACGACAATTGCCAACCTGCATCATTGGCCGGGTTTGCAAGGTAGTTGAAAACCTTGTCAATCTCGGCCGGTATGAGGAAAGCATGTTCTATGGTCACCATAGTGGTTCTACCTTCTTGTATTTCTTATGCAGGAATTGGGTACATCTGATCAATTGTCTGGGCTACAGCCACGACATTCTCAGCGTACATAATTGATGAATGGTCACCAGGCAAATCCACTTGTGTAAACGTTTCTTTGACCAGTTGATCCCAACCTAGACTTTCTCCAAAGTCTTCCTGCTCATCTTTGGCCTTAACCAAAAGAATTGGAAAATCTTCAGGGTCTGGGAAATAGGTTTGGAGTGCGATGCCATTCGCCAAATAGGTATCAAAGTAAAGTCGGAAATCTGATGGATCAGCATCGAGAGGCAGAACATTAATGGCTTTAGCTTCTTTAAGTACATGATCAAACATTTGATCTGGACTCAATTCACGCAAATATTGCGCTGGGATCGTTAACTTTTTGCCATAAGGTGCAGCCAAATCACGGGCGAACCAAGACAAAAGCATGGCATCGTCGGCATCTTCAGGCACATTTTCTGGAATTGGAGCACGAGTATCGATCATGACAATACCTGTGACCTGTTGCCCCATTTGACGCAACTGATGACTGATCTCATATGCAATCGCACCACCAAAACACCAGCCACCGAGGAAATAAGGTCCTTGAGGCTGCATCTTTTGCATTTCAGCAATATAGAGCGTCGCCATTTCTTCAATCGCCACTTCCGCAGCATCGGCTTCAATCAGTCCAGGAGACTGAATAGCACGTAAGGTACGGTTCGGATTGAGATGACGCGAAAGCTCCATATAACAGAAGGTACTGCCACCAATTGGATGGAACAGCCACAGCGGTTGTTCATAGGTTCCACGGCGTAGTTCAATTACGATGGATGGCTTAATTTCTTTATTTTCGCGAATGATCTCACCCAGACGCTCCACAGTGGAGTACTGTGCCAACAAAGCAACTGACAGTTCGGTACCGAAAGCCTTTTTGAGATGGTTGACAAGCTTCACAGCTAATAGTGAATGCCCACCTAATTCGAAGAAATCATCATGTATACCAACTCGCTTGACCGACAAGATCTGTTCAAAGGTAGTACACAGCTCGATTTCGATCGGATCACGCGGTGCAACATAATCATTGCTCTGCTCAAACACTGGCTCAGGAAATGCCTTACGATCCAACTTATTGTTGGCCGTCATTGGAAATTCATCCAATCGGATAAACGCACTTGGCACCATATAAGCAGGAAGATGGATTTGCAGGGTCTTTTTTAAGCCAGCAATATCAAGCTCTTGTCCAGTTACATATGCCACCAGTTTCTGGTCGCTGTCAGCTGTGGTCTTAACCAGCACTACCGCATCTGTGATACCGTCGATCTGTTTGAGAACATTCTCGATTTCACCTAGTTCGATACGGAATCCACGAATCTTGACTTGGAAATCTAGACGTCCATGATGAGTCAAGCGTCCATCTGTACGCAGACAGACTTTATCCCCTGTTCGGTAGAGTCGACCGGCATTTGGTAGAGATGGCAATGTTCTAAATTGTGCATCTGTCAATTCAGGTCGATGCCAATAATCAACTGCCAGACCATCACCACCAATCCAAAGCTCACCCATAACGCCTGGCGGAACTAAACGCTGCTGCTCATCAAGGACATAAAGCTGAGTATTCGCCAGTGGTTCACCTAAATCAATATACTTTGCATCGGTGATACGAGCTGCACTAGACCACACTGTAGTTTCAGTCGGTCCATACACATTCCAGAGACAGCCGACTTTATCCAGCAGTTTTTCTGCAAGAATAATATCTAGCGCTTCGCCTCCACAGAGTGCAGTCAACCCTCCATTGCCGCTCCACTCGCTATCTAAGAGCATTTTCCAAGAAGCCGGTGTAGCCTGCAAGACATTGATAGACTTAGCATTTAGATAATCCACCAATTGATTGCCATCTTGTGATACTTCTCGTGGGCAAATATGTACCACACCGCCGTACATCAGCGGAATGAGTAATTCAAGAATTGAAATATCAAATGCATACGTGGTGATTGCTAACAACTGAGTTTCAGTCGTTACTTGCAATCTATCATTCATAGATAGCAAGAAATTGATAATTGAAGGATGCCCAATACGAACACCTTTAGGCTTACCTGTCGAACCTGATGTGTACATCACATAAGCTATGTCACCAAAGGCAAGCGTCTCGCGCACTTTCTCAAGTGCCACAACACCAGCTTGATTGATATCTAAGCGAGGCACAGAACTGTTAAGAGCATCCATTAACTCGGTTTGAGTCAAGATGACTTTAGGTTCGGCATCTTCAATGATGTTTTGTAGACGTTCAGTTGGGAAGTTAGGATCCAGTGGCACATAAGCTGCCCCTGCCGCCCAGATTCCAAGGATTGCTGCTGGCAATAACGCTGTGCGGTCTAACATTAGACCTACACGATCGCCCTGAGTAATACCGTGTGCACGCAAATATTCAGCAATACCAGCAATATGTTGACCTAACTCACGATAGCTAACCGTATGATCGTTTGAGGTCAAAGCATGATTGTCACCACGCTCATCAATCTGCTTGAGAATCATTGCGAATAGATCATGCTGAGCATAATCAGTCGCCTTTCCACGGAGGGCCTCGAACTGGATACCATCTTTATAATCAGGTGCGATATCTAACTCAACGATCTTACGTTCAGGGTGAGCCACCATCTCAGATAGTACAGCTTGCAGCAGCTGTACCATATTTTCGGCAGACTGCGCAGAAAATAACTCAGTGTTATATTTCAATACACCAACAAGTTCACCTTGATATTCACCGCCCATTTCTAGCGTAATATCCAACTGTCCTTCTTGCTGGCGAACTGGAAAACTTCCTAACGTCAGATCTTGTCCAACTAAAGTGGCTGGAGTCTGAATTGGCAGAAGTAATTCTTTAAACTCATCCATCCCCCCTAGACGTTCCCAGAACATTCCTACCTGAGCCAATGGGTTAATACTGCCATCACGCTTTGGTGAAACAGCCTCAACTACTCTAGAAAAAGCAACTTTTTGATGCTTAAGGCTCTGTCTTAATTGTTCCTGAACCTGCTGGGTAAATTGACGTAACGTCAAATCAGCATCAATGTCCATCTGGATAGCTATTGTGTTGACGAACTGCCCCAATGCATTACGCAAAGAGCGTTCAAGTCGACCAGCTACAGGTGTGGCAATAACTAGATTATTTTCATTAGAGAGTTTGTGCAGCAGGATATAGAAACCAGATAACACAAGTCCGAACAATGTGATCTCATAATCTTTCGCCAAATTTACAAGACCAGATGACACTGATTCAGGTACACGGAAAGCCAGTGAGCTACCCTTATGCTGCTGTACAGCTGGACGAGGATAATCAAGTGGAATGCTATGCACATGTGGTGCATGCTTCAGTGCATTTTTCCAGAAAATTAAACTTTCATCAGCATCATCGATTACGCTGCTCTGCTGCTTATCGGCATACTGTGCAAACTCAATTCCGTTCACTGTATCCGACTCTGCAACGAGTCCAAAACGTTTGCTGACGTCTCGTAGCAACAGACCAATTGACCAAAAATCCATGAGCGCATGATGAATCACAACGGCAATCACATAGTGATTTTGACCGCGTTCATAACAATGGATACGCCATAAAGGTGGCTGAGTCAGGTCAAACGGCTGCTTAGTATCCTGTTCAACCAATTGCGTCAAATCAGAAGCTTCAATATGACGAGCATCAGAAAAGATGATATTCGGATACACGCGATCCCAGATCAGTTGTTCAATCCCCTGATCATTGGCAGGCATGCTGACACGCAACAGCGGATAATCATGCATTACCGCTTCCAGAATCTCCATCGGCTTATTGCCTAATGGTTGGTTAACCTTCACATCAAAGGCCACCACCATATTGTAGGCACTGCAAGTTGGCTCTAGACGTTGGATGTACCAAATACCAAGCTGTTCCGCAGAAATCGCATGACGAGACAGAACTTCCGGTTCTAGTCGTGCAAGGTTGTTCATGAAGCAACTCCCTGTTGCAACTCAGAAACAAGATATTCAGCCAACGCATTGATAGTTGGGTAATCCCATAATAGTGTCGGCTCAAGCTCCAGTTTTGTCAGATCTTCTAAGTCCCCAGACACAGACAAAGCAACGATCGAATCAAGACCGTAACTGGTAAATTTTTGGTCTGGATCAATCGTCTCAGGCTCTACGCGCATTTCTTTGGCTACTAGCGTACGAATGATTGCGCTCCAGTAAGCTTTATCTTTATTCATGGGGTAATTTCCTCTTTAACCGGTTTGGCATCACGTGGTGCCAATGCAAAATCGATGACAGATAACATATGGTTGGTTGAAATTCGGTCTAGCAAATCTGCCAATGTGCTTTCACGTAATGACGTCATTGGAGGAGCGGTCTGCCCTTCAACGGCATTTAAGAAAATGATCAGCCATGCACCATCCTGTAAAGCAGGTCTTAAGCCATGACGGTTGAAAACCCAGAAACCCAGCACAGCAATGCGAGCAAATAACTCTGCATAACTACGCGCAAGACTAAAGCGCAAGGTTTCAAACTCTTTGCTCTGCTCAGAATTTGAGAAGTAATCCTGAATTTTTTGATCCAAAGAATGCTGTTCAACCAGAAGTTGGTTTGCTTGTTCACGTAGCGTGGTGAGTGTCTCAGCAGACAATCCTGCTGTGACATCGGCATCGTTGAGCATTTCGATGATTGTCCCTAGTGATTCCATCACCAAGTCACCATCTCGGTTGAAAATTTCAAGCTCGCGGAAATCAATAGCACCTGTCTCTACCTGCAAGTCATACAACTGGCGATAGCGTGCTTTAGCTTCGGCTTGGTTGAGATGGTCAGCTTTTTTGCTACGACCTTTATTGGCAGATTTGAGCTGGAAACTCAGGCTGTCTAGACAGACGGTGCTACTGCCGTCAAACACACTAACAATTAGATGGTCTCTGAATGCTTTCTGATACATACCATCCGCATATGCATTTCTTAAGAAAAAACGCGACCCAAGCACTGAAGAAGTGATCTTGGCGAGTGACTCTACATACTCAGGTACGAGTACTTTGACGATTGGTGACCATGTACTGAACTGATTGATACAAACGTGTAACCCACGCGCACCAACGAGTGATAACACCTCAGCAGCTAAAAGATAGGCATAGGCTGTCGCGAGTTGCTCACGTACCAACGGAATGCTTATTACTTTTTTATTATATAACTCGCGTTCAATAGCAAACTCGGTCGCGATACGTAGCATGGTATCGCCAGCACCAAGAGAGAAGCTACTGCAATATGCACGTGTTACCTGTAGGGTCTTAAGACCAAGCTCTAACCCTTGGCCTTCTTCACCGATCAAAGCATCTTTGTGAATTTCAGCATTGTTAAAGCCAATACCACTGATATCTAGCCCACGCATACCCACTGTTGGCAGGCGGTTCAGGCTATACGTTCCTTTAGAAGCCATATGACGCTTATCGAGCCAGAAAGCACTTAAACTACGTGGTCCACGATCATTCGATGTTTTAGCAATCAGACTTAAAGAGTCACCTAAAGTGGCACGGTTGATCGACCATTTTTCGCCATTTAAGACATATTTGCTCTCGGCAGATTGTGCAGTTACTTCACTAGATAGCAGATCGGCACCATGGGCTTTCTCGCTATAAGCCAACGCTGGAGCAGCGCCACTCAAAATTCGACTAGCAATATTTTGGCATTGGTTCGCATTACCACCAATCCATACGATCACAGACCAAGCATTCGTGCTATAGGTCGAATTGATGGTTAGATCACGTCGTGCCAACACACGATGTAGATATAACAACTCTTCACCAATTTCCATGCGACCTCCAAGCTCTGAAGGCACATAGAAACGGTTCATACCCACCGCATTTAGAAAATCAACAGCTCGCTGAGGATATTGCTCTTTCTCATCACGCTCGATAGCTGCGGACCAAGAAAAATCATTATTAGTATCATGTACGGAGCCTAAAATTTGCTCCAGACGAGCGGCAGATTGAAACTGCCGCAAATTGGACGTAAGTGACATGGATTTTCACTCAAAATGATTAAAGGGTAAGGATTAAAACAAAGCACTTTTCAGACGATTAAAAATCAACGTGCGTACTTCACGTTCCTTGATCATTGAGTTGAGTAGATTGGAGCTATAACGAATCAGCTGCCCCCGCTGCTCACGATCACGGATGACTTCTAAGCCGTTCTTGACATAGTTTCGAGCAATCACCGTTCTACGGTTTGGATGGGTTAAACAGACCAGTTGACCGCGTTCGATCTGCTCTTTAATTTTTCTTCTTCTGATTTTGCCGCTCGTGGTCTTATTTATTCGGCCTTGATGTAATAAATAGACACTGTCTACAGGCAAGCCAATGTCAGCCGCCACTTGTTCTTTGACCTGAGTTCTGATGGTTTCAAAATTAAGAGTTTTATCTAATGACTTCTTTTTGATTTCAAGTACAACTGTAACACCATCAGAGTCAGCAAAATTTACTGCTGCAACACAACCTTTACGAACAGCAGGATGTGCCGTTTCAACAGAGCACTCGATGTCTTGCGGGTAATAGTTCTTACCACGGATAATAATCACATCCTTAAGACGGCCAGTTACATACAGGTCTCCATCTTTAATAAAGCCCATATCACCCGTTCTTAAGTAATACTCTTTACTCGGCTGATCTGCCTCATCAAGGATAGTTGCTTCAAAGGTTTCCTGATTGACCTCTGGCTTCTGCCAGTAGCCTGCTGTAACACTCTCTCCTGCTAGCCAGATTTCACCGACTTCATGAGCTGCTACTTCTTTACGGGTATGCGGATTGACGATGCGGCAATCAATGTGTGCCGAGATCTTGCCACAACTCACCACTTGCACCGCGGTCTGATCCTGACTGGTCTGTACCAAGTGAGCATTTAACTTGTCACGATCAAGCGAAATTGCATTGAGTGGACCAGTTACACCACTGACCAAGAGCGTCACCTCTGCCAAGCCATAGCATGGCAAGAAAGTATCCAGTTTCAATTTCGATTGAGTATTGAACTTCTCCATGAAACGTTGCATGACATGCGCCTTGATTGGCTCTGCACCGTTAAACAGCACACGCACATGGCTTAGATCAAGCGCTGCTGCATCTTCATCCGAGATGCGATGCAAGCACAATTCATACGCAAAATTTGGTCCACCACTAATCGTGACGCCTTTTTCACTAATGAATTGTAGCCATTTAAGAGGTTTTCGAATGAAGTCTAGTGGCGACATCACATAGCAAGTCAAACCAACATATACGGTCTGCAAAACTGAGCCAATTAACCCCATGTCGTGATAAACAGGCAGCCATGTCAGGCCAATATCATCAGGTTGTGTACAAAAAGCTTCAGCAATCATGGCTTCATTTGCCATAATATTTTTGTGGGTGACAATTACACCTTTAGGCCAACCTGTTGATCCTGACGTGTATTGAAGGAAGCAAACGTCATCTGCATCAATATATGGAAAATCTTTTTCCACCAAGTCACGCTGAAATTCGGCGTCAACTGCATGTAGTATTAAACTTTCATTTTGAGCTTTTAATGTGATTAGACCTGATAGCTCAAGAATTTTTTTTGTTGTGAGTACTATCTTTGGTTCACAGTCATTCATAATATTCAAAATATTAGAAAAACCATTACGATTAAACGGCAAGCTAACTGGTACTGCGATAATTTTAGCTTTCAGACAAGCAAAGAACGATACGATAAAGTCTAGCCCAGGCTCGAACAGCAACACTGCACGCTCACCACTGTCCACAAGGTTCATTAATATCTGAGCTTGGTGTTGAACTCGCTCGTTCAGATCTGCATACGTTAGAGATTGAATACCACCAGATTGGCGTCCCAAATACTCGAAAGCAGTTTTACCTCCCTGTAAATTTGCATGGGATTCCAAAGTTGCAATGATATTATCCGTACACATTACAGCCATAACTTACTCCGATTAATTATAATTAACCCTTAAAACCTGCTCATTCAGAAATTAAATTTCTAGCTGGGTTTTTAAATAAAAAATGAATATACTTTTTGTTTAAAATATAAATTCACATTATATTTTATGTGCGAGTGTTTTTTATTACACCTGTAAGTGTTTACAGGTTGGATGTGATTTATCAAAAATTAAGAAGCCAGACCGCTTTCACAAATCATTTTTTATTCAGTTATATATTTTTAATTCCTGTATTAATTAAACTTAATACTCAATCTTTACTCTTAATTTAGATATTACAAAGCTAAAATTTTGATGTTTTTTTAATCTTAAAATCTGTGCTCAATTGTAACTCTTCTCTTACCTAACTTTTAATTTTAGATGGTTATATGTGACATAATTCATCATTTTTATGATGACAGGTTATTCAAGCATAAAGTACCTACTCTCTCGTTCCCCTTTATTTTCAAGGGTCAAGTATTAAATTGAAATCATCTAATCAGCATTTTAGTGATTGAAAAGCATCTCATGTGCAACCAAGATACAAGTTCCGCAATTAATCTATTTAATTTATATGATTATTTATAAATCATTAGAAGCTTATAGCAGGAATCCTAATATAAATAACTTCTCTCTAAAAAATAAATTTTATTATTTTTTAATAACCAAAATTTAAAATAAAACCTTACACTTTATTTAATTTAAAAACATTTTAATTGTTAATTTATCTTAAGTTTAAAAACTATTTTAAATATTTAATTAACCTAATTTAAAATAAAACATTATAACTAATTATTTTTAAATTTTAATATTAATTCTTTATTATTTATCTCTATAAAAGCCCAAGCATTACAGCCCGAATAGCCGCTGAGATTTTATTGTTCACATTTAACTTTTGCATCGAATTACAGAGATGGAAATTTACCGTCCTTTCCGTCACCCCAAGAATCTGCGCGATCTCTGCTGACGTTTTACCCTCAGCCGTCCAACGTAGCGCCTCTTTTTCTCGGTTCGTTAAATAAAGATTAAACTGAGAGAACTCTACATCATTTACAATTTTAGCAATGCTGGAATGCACTGTTTGGGTCAACCAGTACATATTTGTATATTGTGCTTTTTGCTCTTTTTCTGATAATTGGTCGGCAGATCTTGCGAGTGTTAACATTCCTCTGGTCCCAATAAAATCACGGCTTGACTGAGCCCAACCAACATTTAAACCATAAGAACGTGCTTCCTCCCAGAACTCTTTTTCTTCTTGTGTCTTTGCACATTGGCTGGACCATACAAGAGGTTGAAGTGAGACCATACAATGCTGCACGGTTGGGTCCACCTTCACATAGCGTTGCTCTACATAACGCTTCTGCCATGCTTGAGGGTAATTATTCAACATAATCGTTTTTGGTTCAGCAATAGATAAGGGTGACTGCATACCATAAGCACAATAATCAAATCCAAGCTTTAAAGCTGTAGATTTAACTACTTCAAACAGCTCATCTTCATCTTGTACGATCAGAAATGCTGATAATAAATCCTCTTGCCAACTTTCCATTTGCGCTCATTAGACTCCATTCACAAATCATTTTTGTCAGTTGCATCTTGTGAATTCAAGTGATCAAATTGAAGCGTAGGCCTAATTTTTACCTTTATTTCAATAAAGCTCTGCAAGAATCTAAAAGATTTTAGGTTCCAAAAATATGTTCAATACCTAATCTTCTTTTCTTGATTTCTCAATTGCAGATTTTGAATTCATCATCCAATTAACAACACTTTCAAGCCTGATATGGTTGCAAATTATTCAGATAAACTAAATTTCTGAAAGCTTTTAAGGTTGTTATATCCGTGTGCAGATTATGCTTGAAAATTTAAATTTTACAGGATGCATTTTATTCCAAAAAACAACAATTTTTAAATTAATGAAAGCAGCTTAATATTTATTCTTCTGAGTATATTTTTATTAATTTAATTAAATAATATCTCCCCCTACTCGTCCACGTGATATAATTTTACCAGTTCTTATATATTGAAACTAAAAACATCCATAATGATCTAGCAAATCAAATAATTAGGTTATGACTTCTCTTAGTTATAATTATTATTTTAATAATGAGAATAGATGCTATTTACAAAATTTATAACAAACTAAGCCTATGGAGCATTTTTTAAAAGTAATTTTCATATTAAAGCTACAAAATTTTCAATTTTACATAAGCAAACCTTAATACTTAAACAAGTCTCTAATAAGAAAAGCTTAACGGTGTAAGGTATCAAATTATATCTAACCTGTTAAACATAACAGTATTTAATTGGCAATAATTTATGTTATTTATCAATAGATTCCTAATTCAGGTTGCTTGAACAGGTAGCATGGCCAGCATCCCCCCTCATTTTCCAATCTCAACAGATGGTTTTATTCGCATGAATGAAAACCAGCTTATGAATTACCCTTTCCAACACGTCATATCTATTATTGAGTCTACACACATTAAAGAGTCTCAAATTATCTATTATGGTTTTACTGAATGGGCCACATTAAAGACCCCAGCTTTAAGTACCGGATGGGACTGGGAGTTCGTAGAGCAAAATGGTTTTGCTAGCTTAAAACGAATTGGCCTACCCAGAAGCAATATCATGATTGTTGATGTGTCTGGTACAGATATTGGATTTGATATCACCGAAACACTAATTGAAAGAAAAATAGATACGCTGTTTTGGGAACAGTTCATTTATGCTCAAATCAATGCAACATTAACAAAGTCTAAATTAAGTCTGACTTTCTCTTAGAAACCTGTAAATTTTTACAGTTACCGCCTTCCCAGCTGTTCAGTAAAGTCACATCAAAAATAAGTGGAAGCACTTGTAATGAACATTATTGCTGGATTTCAAAACAATTTTTCAGAAGGCTTATATACCAAATTTAAAAGTTACCGTTATAGGGTATTTGTTGAACATTTGGGATGGGAGTTAAATTGCCCACATAATGAAGAACTAGATCAATTTGATAAAATCGATACAGCTTATGTGGTTGCTCAAGATAGAGAGTCCAATATTATTGGCTGTGCCAGACTATTACCTACGACTCAACCCTATTTATTAGGTGAAATATTTCCTCAATTACTCAATGGAATGCCTATTCCCTGCTCACCAGAAATTTGGGAACTCTCAAGATTCTCTGCTGTAGATTTCTCGAATCCACCTACAACAGCGAGTCAAGCAGTGTCATCGCCAGTTTCTATTGCAATTCTGCAAGAAGCGATTAACTTTGCAAGAGCACAAGGGGCCAAACAACTTATTACGACCTCTCCTCTTGGTGTAGAGCGTTTATTACGTGCGGCTGGTTTTCGTGCCCATCGTGCAGGACCACCAATGACGATTGATGGATATTCGATGTTTGCATGTTTAATTGATGTCTAATTGTTTAAAGGTTAACTCTTGCTGCTTTAGCATGAGTTAACCTATCTCTCTATAACCAAGAAATATACATACCACCGAGACAAAAATAACGCGTATTAATCAGTCTTGGTTTTTAAATTTAAGTTTACTTTTTTATGATAATCCTCATCCGTTTTAGTCGTCCAGTCACGCGGCATAAAGGAGGTCGATATAATGGCAACGATAGCCATACTTCCAATATAAAGCATAATTAAATATGGATTACCTTGCCCAACACTAAGCAGTTTAGTGGCAATCATCGGTGCTAAACCACCGCCTAATACACCAGCCAACTGTACCGAAATAGAGATTCCGCTGTAGCGAATTTCCGCAGGAAATTGACGGGCGAAAAGCTGAGCTTGTGGTGCATACATAATCGGGAAAACCACGCCAATTGCTAACACAATTGCTGTCCAGACGAGTACCGGATCTTTTGTGTTGAGCATGGTGAAAAATGGATAGCAGTAAAGTGCCAATATGCATAAACCAAACATGAACATATTACGTTGACCCACTTTATCTGACAAATGTCCACATAATGGTGTCATAAATAGAATGACTATTGCACCGCAAATGGTAGCAAACAAAATGTCTTGGCGTGCGATACCAAGTTGCGCAGTGGTATAAGCCAATGTAAAGGTTGAGGCAATATAGAACCATGCGTTTTCGGCAGCACGCGCCAAAATAATAGTGATGAGTTGCTTTGGATGGTTTTTAAAAACTTGTACGGCAGGAACTTTGACTTCTTCGGACTGCTGTTTTACTTTTTCAAAATCTGGTGACTCTGGTACTTTCACCCGAATGTACCAACCTACTGCTAGTAAAATAATGCTGGCAAGAAATGGTAAACGCCACCCCCAGCTAAACAGTGCTTGTTCAGGTAATAACGACACCAGCCCTAATGCAATTGAGGCTAGCATTAAACCGCCACCTGTACTGGCTTGAGGCAAACTTCCCCAGAACCCTTTACCGCCTTCGGGTGCATGTTCAACGGCCATAAGCACAGCACCGCCCCATTCACCGCCCATTGCCATCCCTTGAATGAATCGTAAGACAACCAAACAAATTGCAGCCCAGTAACCAATTGATTCGTAAGTTGGTAATAAGCCAATCAGTACGGTTGGGATCCCCATGAGCATCAAGGTCAGTAGCAACATCGATTTACGGCCAATCTTGTCACCAAAATGACCAAAGACCAGACCTCCTAAAGGCCGCCCAATAAACCCAACGGCATAGGTTGCAAATGCCGCAAGTACACCTGTAAGTGGGTCCAGATTAGGGAAAAATAACTTGTTAAAAATGAGGGCTGCTGCCGCACCATAAACAAAAAAGTCATACCACTCAATGGTGGTACCGACCATGCTAGAGATGCCTGCTAATCGATGTGACGACTTTTTAGAATGTGAACCGTTTCCATGTATTGTTTGCATCGTAATATCCTTTTTAGATTTTCTTGTTTTGTCTTTTTTATGCTTATGACCAGTCCTGACCATAAGCATTTTCAGGCCTGCTTTATCTCCTTAAGCTTTTTATGTTGTTGTAATTCGGTTTAGCTCAGTTTTTCTAAAATTTGTTCCAGCTCCGGATTACGTTCTTGCCATTGTGGTTGTTTGTCTTTATCGACGATGAGTGCGCGAACGCCTTCAATAAAGTCACCATGCTCAAACCAGATGTCCTGTAAATCGCGCTCAAGCTGCATACACTGCTGTAGCGAAAGCCCACGACCTAAATGTTGCAGTTTCAGACTAGTTTGTTTAGCAATAAATGAACGCTGCTGCAAAATACTGAGCATCTTGCTTGCCCAAGTTTTTAAGCTTTCATCTTGTTCATTTTCAAGGCTTTGTTCGATCTCATCTAAATGCTGAAATCCAAAATGTTTACGGATGCCTTCGGCAAGTTGTTTAAGCTCACTTTCAGCAGGACGAGTAATAAATCGGGTAATGATGTGTTCAATTCCCTCTTTAGTTAAACTTGGTGCTTCAACCAGAGCATCTTGCAAAGCTTGTAACTGCTCGCTTGGAACATGGTAGTCAATTAAATCGAGGTAAAGCGCATCGCTGCTGCTGATCTGCTCGCCCGTAATTGCCATATAAACGCCAATATCATCAAGACGAGACAGGAAATGCGTTGCACCAACGTCTGGGAAAAAACCAATCGCTGTCTCAGGCATAGCAAATCTCGACTTTTCGCTGCTCACCACAATGTGACAAGCCTGAGCCAAGCCAAAACCACCACCTAATACATAGCCATCAAGCATAACGATGACTGGTTTTGTATATTCACGCAGTATATTTAGCATTTTATATTCGGCACTAAAGTAACCTTTGTAATCGGCCGTGCCATTTTTATAACTGTCATAGAGATAGCGAATATCACCACCTGCACAGAACGCTTTTGGACTATTAGACTTAATTAACACTGCCTGAACAGCAGCATCATTTCGCCACAGTTCCAATTGGGCACCAATACTTTTAATCATATCTAGCGACAATGCATTGAGATGAGTCACACGGTCTAAGGTAATCATGCCGAGCTTACCTTGTCGCTCAATCATTAAGTGATTTTCTGTATTCATTTTATTGATCTCTTACTGATTTTTAAAATTTGCCTTTCGTTTTTCAACAAATGCCTGCATGCCTTCTTTTTGGTCAAATGTTGCAAATATTGAATGGAACATACGTCTTTCAAAACGCAAGCCTTCAGTGAGGTTTACTTCAAAAGCTCGGTTAATGGTTTCTTTAAGCATGATGTTTGCAGTTAAAGATCGTGCCGCGATTTTTTCAGCCGCTTGCAAGGTTTGTTCAAGTAATTCTTCTTTGCTAAAAACACGTGCGACTAAACCACTTTGCTCTGCTTCTACTGCGCCCATTTGACGAGCGGTAAGGCACATTTCCATTGCTTTGGCTTTACCAATCGCATGGGTTAAGCGCTGTGTGCCACCAATACCCGGAATTACACCTAAAGTCACTTCAGGCAAGCCAAACTTGGCGTTGTCAGCACAATATATGAAGTCACACATGAGCGCCAATTCACAGCCACCACCCAACGCATAGCCACTCACCGCAGCAATTAAAGGTTTACGGCGCTGTGCAATACGGTCTGCAAGATGGAAAAAGTCATCTAAATAAATATCAGGGAATGCTAAATCAGCCATTTCTTTAATATCGGCACCTGCGGCAAAAGCCTTTTCAGAACCTGCCAATACGATGCAACCAATTTCACGGTCTTTTTCGAGCTGATCTAATGCCTGATTAATTTCACTAATTAATTCGCTGTTTAAAGCATTGAGCGCTTGAGGGCGATTTAATGTAATCAGTCCAATCCCATTACGCTTTTCTAATAAAATACTTTGCCACTGCATTACTTATTCCTTGTTCTGATTTTATAGACTACGTGCGATGACTAAACGCTGGATATCACTCGTGCCTTCGTAAATTTGGCAAATACGGGCATCACGATAGATACGTTCAATTGGGAAGTCTCTGAGATAGCCATAGCCACCAAACACTTGTAGTGCACTCGAACACACACGCTCAGTCATTTCTGAAGCAAATAACTTAGCCATTGAGGCTTCGTTGAGACACGGTTGCCCTGCTTCTTTGAGACGCGCAGCGTAGTGAACCAGTTGTCTCGCTGCTTCAATTTCGGTTGCCATACTGGCAAGGCGAAATGCGATGGTTTGATGCTCAAAAATTGGTTTTCCAAAAGTAATACGCTCTTTGGCATAACGGGTCGCCTCTTCGAGCGCCGCACGTGCTAAACCGACTGCTTGTGCAGCAATACCAATACGTCCACCTTCTAAATTGGCAAGAGCGATTTTCAAGCCCTCACCTTCTTTGCCAAGCATGAGGCTTTTATGAATGCGCACATCGGTCAGAGCAATCTGGCAGGTATCCGACGCATGCAGACCCAGCTTTTCTTCAACACGAATCACTTCGTAACCCGGTGTCTCACGCGGGACCAAAAAGGCACTAATGCCCTTTTTACCTGCGCTCGGATCGGTCACGGCAAACACAATAATGACACCAGCATTATTACCCGAGGTAATAAACTGCTTAGCACCATTTAAAATGTAATCGTCGCCATCTTTGACAGCTCGGGTTTTAATGGCTCCCGCATCTGAACCAGTATGAGGTTCAGTTAAGGCAAAAGCACCGATCATTTCACCTTGCGCAAGGGGTTTTAAAAAGCGCTCTTTTTGCTCGTCAGTCCCAAACTTTAAAATAGGCACACAGCCAACCGAGTTATGTACACTCATGATGGTCGAAGTTGCACCATCTGCCGCCGCAACTTCTTCAAGAGCCAATACATAGGCTAAGTTACCCGTGTCTGAACCGCCCCATTGCTCTGAAACAAGCATACCCATAAAACCGAGTTGCCCCATTTGAGCCAGAGTCTCTTTTGGGAAAGTCCCGTCCCGATCCCAATCGCTGGCATAAGGCTTAATTTGTTCTTGGGCGAAACTTTTCGCCATGTCACGGATAAGTAATTGTTCTTCGGTAAATTGCATTATTATTTCCTTTACCCTGCTTTAGCTTGTTGTTTAGCAATTTCTTGATTACGCAATAAAAAGCGCTGAATTTTGCCACTTGGAGTTTTAGGTAATTCACTCACAAATTCAACTAAACGTGGGTAAGCATGAGCAGAAAGTCGTCTTTTAACAAACTGGCTGAGTTCTTCAGCAAGTGCCTCTGTAGGCTGAACACCCGCAGCTAAAATCACGAATGCTTTCACAACTTCGGTACGGTCTGGGTCAGGCACACCAATCACTGCGGCCTCAACCACTGCATCATGTTCAAGTAAGGCACTTTCTACATCGAAAGGTCCAATACGGTAGCCTGATGTGGTAATCACATCATCGCTACGGCCTACAAAGCTCATACTGCCATCGGCATGAAGCTCAGCAGTATCACCTGTTAAGTAGTAATGACCGACAAATGGCGATTTACGGCTTTCTTTATAGCCACCAAACCACATCATTGGAGACTGGCTAATATCGACCGCTAAAATTCCCGGTGTATCTGGCGGAAGCTCTTCCCCTTGCTCATTAACAATCGCAACGCGATAGCCTGGACTTGGAAAGCCTGCTGAACCGGCATGAATTTCATGTTGTAAGCCATGATGGTTACATACCACCATGCCGACTTCGGTTTGCCCGTAATGGTCATAAATTGGAGCATCTAAGACTTGTTTAAACCAGCGTATAACCTCTGGGTTAAGCGGCTCGCCTGCACTGCTCACCACACGAAACTGCCCTTTTAACGGCGCCATTTGTGCCGGATCAGCCGCCATCATCATGCGGTAAGCCGTTGGTGCACCTGCCAAATTATTAACTTTATAATCTTTCACAATTTGGCATAGGCTATCGGTACTAAAACCGCCTTCATAGAACAAAGTGGCATGGCCTAAAAATAACGGTCCAGTAATCGCGTAGTAGAGCCCATACGCCCAACCCGGATCGGCAATATTCCAAAACGAGTCTTCTTCTGTTAAACCAATGGCATCTTGCATATATCGACCAAAGGCAATCAGTGCTTTTAGTGGTACTTCTAATGGTTTTGCAGGCCCTGTTGTGCCCGAAGTAAACATGAGCAAGAAAGGATCTTGAATGCTACGCATGACTAGATCACATTGATCAGACTGCTGCTTCACTTCATTCCAAAAGTTAAAATCCCCTGCTTTGAGCGGAGTACCTTGTGCGTCCGCCACCGTCACAATTGCAGGGCATTTTTCAATTTCATCAAGCTTGCTACGGTTACCCATATCGGTCACCACCAGCTTACTTTGTGCAAGCTGAATACGGTGCTCAATCGCTTTTGGGCCAAATGCTGTGAATAGCGGTTGATAGACTGCACCAATTCGCCAAGCTGCCAAAATAGTCACAATCAGTTCAGGTGTTCTTGGTAATAACCCTGAAATACGGTCCCCAGTTTTCACACCTTGTGCTTTTAAAAAGTTAGCAAACTGACTCGACCATTCTTTTAGTTCACGGAAGGTATATTGCTCTTTACGCCCATCTTTTCCTTGCCAGTACAGCGCGATTTTGTCGCCATCTGCATGTCGATCGCAGCATTCATAACATGCGTTAAGTGCATCAAGTGAACCTGACAACATCTGTTTTGCAGTACTTTCCAAATCGAAAGCCTGTGCAGCATTTTGATAATCCATCATATCTTTTCCCTCAGTCCGGATTTGTTGTTATTCACGACAGGGTTTGATTTATTGGTTTAAAGCCATCCTTTGGCTTTACCGTTATGCCTCTTGTGGCAGGTATTGCTGAATAATGCTCGAAAAATCGAGATTGGCATTACCACGCATGCACATTTGCTGATAGAGCTGCTGTACCATGCCACCTAATACCACTGGCTGTTTGACTTGGCCCGCGGCCTCTACAGCGAGTCCTAAATCTTTTAGCATCAGCTGAGTCGCAAAGCCGTCTTGGTAACCTCGAGATGCTGGGGCATTTTCATTAATATGCGGCCATGGGTTACACACATCCGAGCTCCAGCAACGACCGCTTGAGGTGTTAATGACGCCTGCCAATGCTTGTGGGTCGATGCCCAGCTTTACACCGAGTGCCATACCTTCGGCAACAGCAGCCATTGAAATACCTAAAATCAGGTTATTGCAGATTTTGGCAATTTGACCTGCGCCCACATCACCGCAGTGAACAATATTTTTGCCCATGTGGCTGAGTACAGGTTTTACGTCGTTAAAGGTTTGATCATCGGCACCCACCATAAAGGTTAAAGTTCCTGCTTGAGCACCAATGGTTCCACCAGAGACTGGTGCATCACAGATTTTAATATTTTTACTGTGCGCAACAGCAGCAATGTCTTTAATGGTTTGTGGGTCAATGGTACTGCTATCAACGCATAAGCTACCTGCTTTTAGCACTTCCAAGACACCATTTTCACCCAAGTAAACTTCTTTAACATGTTTTGCCGCAGGCAACATGGTAATAACCACATCCGCTTGTTTTGCTGCTGCCTGTGGGCTGTCGCAGACTATGCCACCTGCCTCGGCGAAGTGCTGAATAGCAACTTCACTGAGGTCATAACCATAAACTTTGATTCCAGCTTTTAGTAGGTTATGGGCCATTCTGCCGCCCATATTGCCTAGACCGATAAAGGCGATATTCATCGGTGATCCCCTTAACGTAAACTAATGGTTGTATTTACACCGCCAATTTCATGGCTATCTTCAAACCAGCGACTGGTAATCGTTTTGGTTTGGGTATAGAACTGCACAGCCTGTTTACCGTATGGCCCCAAATCACCGAGTTTTGAGCCTCTTGAACCGGTAAAACTAAAGAAAGGCACTGGTACAGGAATTGGAATGTTGATACCGACTTGACCAATATCAATTAAGTTTTGGAAAGTACGTGCAATGGCACCGCTTTGAGTAAATAGGCCTACACCGTTACCAAATGGGTTGGCATTGATTAGAGCAATCGCTTCATCAAGTGTGTCTACACAAATAATCGAAAGTACTGGACCAAAGATTTCTTCTTTATAAATACGCATGTCGGTATTTACGCCACTAAAAATCGTCGCACCTACAAAGTTGCCCGATTCATAACCTTGCACTTGCACATTGCGACCATCAAGCAGAAGTTCGGCACCTTGCTCAACACCGCTATTAATTAAGTCCAAGACTCGCGCTTTAGCACGTTTTGAAATGACTGGGCCAATGTCAGTATTTGGCTCATGACCTGCATTTACTTTTAAGGTTTTCGCCTTTTCGACTAGCTCTTGAATCCATTGTTTGCTGTCACCCACCATGACTGCAACAGACAATGCCATACAGCGTTGCCCAGCAGCACCAAACGCTGCACCCACCAAGGCATTCAGGGTTTGTTCTTTATTGGCATCTGGCATCACAACCACATGGTTTTTTGCACCCATCATTGATTGCACGCGTTTGCCATGTTGTCCTGCAAGGTTATAAACATGTGTGCCAACCGCAGTTGAGCCTACAAATGAAATCGCTTTAATATCTTTATGGGTACACAAACGATCAACTACTTCTTTACCGCCATGAACAACGTTCAGCACACCTGCTGGAATACCTGCTTGAATCGCAAGTTCAACCAACATCATGGTTGATAAAGGATCTTGTTCTGAAGGTTTTAAAACAAATGTATTGCCACACACGATTGCCATTGGGAACATCCAAAGTGGAATCATGGCAGGGAAATTAAATGGCGTAATACCCGCACAGACACCTAATGGTTGCTGCAAGGTATACGTGTCTACACCACGTGCTACACCTTCAACATATTCACCCATTTGCAAAGTGCCGATCGAACAGGCATGTTCAACCACTTCTAAACCACGTTGAATATCACCTTCGGCATCTGCCAAGGTTTTACCTTGTTCAGCCGTTAGTACTTGTGCAATTTCCTTCATGTTGGCACGGATTAAGTCTTGCAACTTAAGCATGATGCGCATACGCGCCTGAATTGGAGTATGACGCCAAGAAGCAAAAGCATCTTGTGCAGCTTGAATAGCAGCGTCAACTTCTTGAACCGTTGCAAATGGTACGCGACCAATCACTTCCTGAGTGGCAGGGTTAACAATGTCTTGCCATTCCTGTGTTTTAGATTCGATAAACTGTCCGTTAATGAGTAATTTAGCGGTTTCCAATTCGATTTTTTGGATTGTGTTCATAACCTCTCCGTAGGCCATATTTTTATTGTGTTCAGTTATTAGAAAATACTGATCTATGTATTTTCTTTATTCAGGTTTTATTTGAGACTAACAAAGAAAGCTTTGACCACCAACGCAAATTCATGCACGATTGTTGTGCAAATATGCACAAGGACAATAACAAAAATGAAAGTGGATTGGGATCATCTACAGTTTTTTCTGGTTTTAGCTCGCACTAAAACCTTAACCAATGCAGCACGTATTATTGGTGTCGAGCACAGTACGGTGGCTAGACGGATTCAGGCGCTAGAACTTGCTTTGGGTACAACCTTGTTTAAGCGTGAGGCAACGGGCTATGAGCTGACACTTGAAGGAATGGCACTTGTTCCTCGAGTTGAGCAAATGGAACAAGCTTTTTTACAAATTGAAAAACCACATCAACCTTTGCAAGGTCGTGTGCGAATTGGCACACCTGAGGGCTTTGGAACTGCATTTTTAGCACGCTTACTGGCTGAGTTCTCGATTCAGTATCCCTTACTCACCATCGATCTAATTCCAGTACCAAAAATGATTAAGCTCTCACACCGTGAAGCAGACATTGTAGTGTCGATTGAACGCCCAACGTCTGGGCCCTACATCATTACGCGCTTATCAGACTACTGCTTAAAAATTTATGGCAGCCAAAACTATCTAGCGCAAAACCCACCTATTCGACGTCTAGAAGATTTAACCCAGCATCGCTTTGTGAACTATATTGATGATCTGGTGTATAGCCCAGAGCTGTACTGTTTAGAACGGTTACCTTTAAAGCTCAATGCCAACTTTCGTAGCAGCAGTATTTTGGCCCAACAAATTGCGGTCAGTGCGGGTGCAGGGCTTGCGATTTTGCCCAAGTTTCTGGCAAACGATAAACCTGAACTCGAAGAAGTATTAGAACAACAAGTTCGTTTTACTCATACTTTCTGGATGCTGACCTTTGTTGATTTACAGCACGAACCACGCATTAAACTCGTCTGGGATTATTTGCGTAAACAGGCCGACAAGTATCAACATTTACTGGTCGATTAGACACCTCAATAAAAAAGCCAATCAATTATGATTGGCTTTTTTGGTAAATCGAGAAAGGATAATTAAAAAACTTCACGGCCTAGTTTTTTCATGCGCGGCTTATAGAACGCATAGTAGGTTAGGCTTAAAACCACTAACCATACTGGGCTGACGTAGAGTGCTTTCAATGTATCTGGCTCTAGTGCCAAAATCACTAAAGTAAACAAGAAGAATGCAATAACCACATACGCCATCAAAACGCCACCAGGCATTTTAAAGGTTGATGCAGCATGAAGCTCAGGACGAGTTTTACGATAACGTAAATAGCACGCCATGATTAAAATCCACACGCTAATAAACAGGATTACGCAGAGCGAACTTGCCAAAGTAAATGCTTCCATTGTGTTTGGAACAAAGTACTGAAGCACTGCTCCGCCCATAATGAAAATACATGAAAAGATTAAACCATTTGAAGGTACAGCGCGTTTTGATAAACGTCCTAATACACTCGGTGCCTGACCATCTTTCGATAAACCGAACAACATACGGCTTGTTGAAAACACGCCACTGTTCATTGAAGACATAACCGAAGACAGTACAACCAAGTTCATAATAATTGCAGAAATAGGAATACCTGCATTTAAGAACAACTCAACAAATGGGCTTTTATCTGCACGGATATGATCCCACGGTGTTACTGACATTACGACAAAAAGTGCCAGCACATAGAACAGGATAATACGTACCGGAATCGCATTAATTGCTTTTGGTAGGTTCTTTTCTGGATCTTTGGTTTCAGCAGCTGTTGTACCAATCAGCTCAACACCAATAAAGGCAAATACGGCGATCTGGAAACCTGCCAAAAACCCGCTTACACCTTTTGGAAATATACCACCATGTGACCATACGTTACTGACACTTACAACCTCACCATGAGGAGCTTGGAAGTGAGTCAAAATCATGTAGCCACCCACACCAATCAAGCCAATAATCGCTAGAATCTTAATGAGTGCGAACCAGAATTCCACTTCACCAAACAACTTAACTGTAAGAAGGTTAAGGCTTAAAACAAATAGTACACAGCCCGCACTAATCATGGCTTGTTGCATAGGTGAGAAACTGGCGCCTTCGGGCAACCAGAAACTTAAATAATTAATGACCGCTGAAAGATCGGCAATACCGACCAATACCCAGCCTAACCAATAGGTCCAGCCTATGTAGTAGCCAGCCCATGGGCCAATCAAGTCATATGCCATATCAACAAATGACTTGTAATGTAAATTAGCAAGCAGTAATTCACCTAATGCACGCATAAGGAAGAAAAACATACCACCAATTAACATGTAAATAACGAGAATTGAAGGACCTGCGAGGGAGATGGTTTTGCCCGAGCCCATAAATAGACCGGTACCGATTGCACCGCCAATTGCAATGAGCTGTAAGTGGCGATTACTTAATTTCCGTTGTAAATGATCAGGGGAACTTGCCTCATCTGAATGATGAACCATTGTCATATTAGAAGTCCTTTTTATATTTGCTTAATTTCAATCAGCAACATATAGGGAGAAAATGAACCGTATATCATGGGTTGCTGAGTCTATACATCGGGACAGGATGTTCAAGTATATTTTTTCCTTAATTGAACTATCTTTTATCCCTGTTTTTTAAATTGCATTATTTATGTACTGCCTTCACGGCAATTTTAATTATCCAATCTCGATTCACCAGATTAGCCGAAGTGTAGCATGTGATAATGCTTTATGTCGCTTTCCCTCCCCCCTCCAAACTGCACTAGTGATTCAAAAATAAACAACATTATTCCGATAAAAAATAGAAAGAAAATAAAAAAAGCCAATCATGTTCGATTGGCTTTTTAATAAAACTTAATGGTCGTTGACGAGTTCACGTCCTAGTCTTTTCATGCGCGGTTTATACAGCACATGATAAGTCACACCTAAAATGATCAACCATACTGGACTGACATATAGCGCTTTTAAGGTATCAGGCTCTAATGCCAAGATCACCAAAGTGAAAAGCATGAATGCCAAAACAACATAACTCATCCAAATGCCGCCCGGCATTTTGAATGTAGATTTTTCATGTAATTCAGGACGTAATTTACGATAGCGTAAATAGCACACCATAATGAGACTCCAGACACTAATGAATAGAATCACACAGAGTGAACTTGCTAATGTAAATGCCTCCATTGTGTTTGGAACAAAGTACTGAAGCACTGCCCCGCCCATAATGAAAGTACAAGAGAAAATCAAACCATTTGAAGGGACTGCGCGTTTTGATAAACGTCCAAATGCTCCCGGTGCCTGACCGTCTTTTGATAAACCGAACAGCATACGACTGGTTGAAAACACACCGCTGTTCATTGAAGACATGACCGAAGATAGCACCACCAAGTTCATGATGATCGCAGAAACCGGAATACCCGCATTTAAGAATAACTCAACAAACGGGCTTTTATCTGCACGAATGTGATCCCACGGTGTTACCGACATCACAATAAATAACGCCAATACATAGAACAAAATAATACGTACCGGAATCGCGTTAATTGCTTTCGGTAAGTTCTTCTGCGGGTCTTTGGTTTCAGCAGCTGTCGTACCAACCAACTCAACCCCGACAAACGCAAAAACGGCAATCTGGAATCCTGCCAAGAAGCCTTCTGTACCTTTCGGGAATAAACCGCCATGTGACCAGACATTACTAATGCTGGCAACAGCGCCTTGCGGAGCTTGAAAATGGCTGAAAATCATATAGCCACCCACACCGATCAGGCCAATAATTGCCAGAATCTTAATAAGGGCAAACCAGAATTCAATTTCACCAAATAGTCGTACTGTAAGGAGGTTAAGACCCATCACAAACAACACACAGCCTGCACTAATCATGGCCTGCTGTATTGGTGAGAAGCTTGCACCATCGGGTAGCCAGAAGCTCAAATAGTTAATGACTGCTGAAAGGTCCGCAATACCCACCAGCACCCAACCTAACCAATAGGTCCAACCTAAATAGTACCCGGCCCAAGGACCAATCAGGTCATGAGCCATATCAACAAAAGATTTGTAATGCAGATTTGCAAGGAGTAGTTCACCCATTGCACGCATTAAGAAAAAGAACATGCCTCCAATAATCATATAAATAAAGAGAATTGAAGGACCTGCGAGGGAGATGGTTTTACCTGAGCCCATAAATAGGCCAGTTCCAATTGCACCGCCAATAGCAATCAGTTGTAAATGACGGTTAGACAGTTTTCGTTGCAGATGATCGGGAGAATTTTCCGTATCTGAATGACGAGCCGTTGTCATATTAAAATTCCTTTTTGAATTCCTTTGTTAAGATCAGCAACCTATGGCGAAAATTGAACCGTATGCCATAGGTCACTGAATCTGTTCACCAAAAAACGACTGGTTAAACCGTATCTATCTTCCTTCTGTTAGATACATCATCGTTTTTGGAGTAAAGCCGAATTACTTTTGTGCTGCCGTCACGGCAATTTCAATTAACCAATCTGGATTGACCAAATCGGCCTGAATTGTGGCACGCGATGGAGCAACACACCCTTTTAACCAGTCAACCCAAATTGCATTTACGGTTGAAAAGTCAGAAAGATTTTTCAAATAGAGCTGCGCAGAGAGCAAGCGAGATTTATCGGTATTGGCTAATGCCAAAAGTTCATCAATTGTTGCAAGAATTTCACGGGTTTGACCTGCCACGTCCTGCTCGGTATTTTTAGGCACCTGACCTGACAAATAAACCACTTTGTTAAAAACAGTCACGGCGCTCATGACTTCGTTAGTGTTAATCTTTTGTATATCTGAATTAGACATTCGGATTTCCTTATACCTGATTAATAAATTGAACACGGGCGGTGACGGCACACATCAGTTCATAACCCACCGTACCGGATGAAACTGCAACATCGTCAATAGATAGAACGACGCCTGTACTTGACTGACCCCAGAGCACCACTTCACTACCAACTTTGGCACTCTCAATACCCGTTAAATCGACTGCCAACATATCCATACTGACGCGGCCAACTGTACGCGTGCGTACTGAGTCCACTAAAACTGGAGTACCTGTTGGCGAAATACGTTGATAACCATCGGCATAGCCGCAAGCCACAATCCCAATCGTCATGGGTTGCTCTGCGACAAAGTTTGAGCCATAACCTACGCTTTCATTCGGCTCCAAATGCTGAACGGAAATAATTTCACTACGTAAGCTCATGGTCGGCTGCAAGCCCCAATCCGCAATACTATGGGTTGGGTAATCTGGCGAGCTGCCATAAAGCATGATGCCGCTACGGACATAATCTGATTTGAGCTGGTCTTGATAACGCAGAATTGCCGCACTATTACTTACCGATCTTTCACCCGGTAAATCCTTCACAATTTCTTCAAAGGCAGTAATTTGATAATCAATACCTTGCTGACCGAAACGATCACCATCTGCATCCGAAAAATGCATCATGTGGGTAATCTTGGCGACATTTGCCAAATTATTTAAACGTTCCCAAGCCTGCACATAATGCTGTGGTTTAAAACCAAGACGGTTCATACCACTGTTCATTTTCAAAAAAATATCAAATTGAGCAGGATAAGGATGCTTTTCTACCCACTCGATTTGCGCTTCACTATGAATGGTGAAACTAAGCTGATACTGCACACAATCAAATAAGTCTTGAGGAGAAAAAATCCCTTCGAGCAACAAAATCGGGCCCGTCCAACCTAGAGCACGAATTCGTTTTGCTTCATCAAGATCCAGTAAGGCAAAGCCATCTGCTGCTTTAAATGCTTCATAAACACGTTCAATTCCGTGTCCATAAGCATTGGCTTTGACAACGGCAAAGACCTTACTATTTGGCATAGCTTTGCGTACCACCGCCAAGTTATTTTGTAAGGCTTGACGGTGGATCACTGCGGTAATAGGACGAGGCATGATTACTTTCCTAACGTCCGTTAAGCCGCATGTGCGTGTGAATAACGCTGAATTGAAAGACCATCGGTACTGATATCAGTCTTATGATTCAATACGATGTCACTGATTAATTTTCCTGAACCGCACGCCATGGTCCAACCTAAAGTGCCATGACCTGTATTCAAAAACAGATTTTTAAAGCGAGTCGCACCAATAATTGGAGTACTGTCTGGTGTCATTGGACGTAAACCTGTCCAGAAAGATGCTTGTTCCATATCACCACCCGGGAACAAGTCTTGAGTCACCATTTGCAAGGTTGCACGGCGGTCTTCGTTTAGACCTAAATTGAAACCACTTAGCTCAGCCATACCACCTACGCGAATACGTTGATCAAAACGAGTAATCGCAATTTTGTAGGTTTCATCAAGTACTGTAGATTGCGGAGCAAAAGCAGGGTCAACAATAGGAATCGTCAACGAGTAACCTTTTACAGGATATACAGGTAACTGTAGATCAAGCGGTTTCAAGAAATCACGTGAATAGCTACCAAACGCTAGAACATAACGATCTGCAGTTAAAACTTTACCATTGACCTGAACGCCTTTAATTTGATCGCCTTCGACAATCAATTTTTCTACATTCTGGTTAAACTGGAAGTTAACGCCTAGCTCTTTAGCAATTTGAGCTAAAGCATTAGTAAATAAATAGCAGTCGCCTGTTTCATCATTTGGTAAGTGTAAACCACCCACAAGTTTATCTTGTGCATTGGCCAACGCTGGTTCTACACGACCAAGTTCGTTGCCATTTAATAATTCGTAGCTTACGCCGCACTCTTCAAGCACGCTAATGTCGCGTTGAACCGCTTCCATTTGTGCTTCTTTACGGAATAACTGCAACGTACCTTTAGCGCGGTTTTCGTAGTGAATACCCGTGTCTTTTCTTAGTTCACGTAAGCAGTCACGGCTATATTCAGCCACACGCATCATACGTTCTTTGTTCACAGCATAACTTTGCGGATTACAGTTTTTCAGCATTTGCGCCATCCACTGTAATTGCCACATGCTGCCATCTAAATTAATCGCAAGCGGTGCATGGTGTTGGAACATCCATTTCACAGCTTTAAAAGGAATTCCTGGTGCTGCCCAAGGGGTCGAATACCCAGGCGAAATTTGACCTGCATTACCAAAACTTGTTTCTTCAGCAGGACCTGACTGGCGATCGAGAACAGTAACCTCAGCTCCTTGTCGAGCCAGATAATAGGCACTTGCCACTCCAATAACGCCGCTACCTAGTACAATTACGCGCATTTCCATTCCCTCACGCACACCAGTTTATTTCACTAGTATATTTCTGCTTCAATAGTTTATTTCACTGTTTTTTAGGCTATAATCTAGGTAAATTTATGTTTTTCTCGCGAGAATTTTAAAAAAAGAGGAAATATCTATGCGCCCCTTAGATCGTATAGATCGCATGATTCTGGATATTTTGCAGCGTGAAGGACGAATTGCGATTAGTGAATTGGCATCAAGAGTCAACCTCTCTACCACCCCTTGTTCAGAGCGTGTAAAGCGCCTTGAGCGCGATGGCATTATCATGGGTTATTACGCACGTCTAAACCCAGCCTACGTTGACCGTAACCTGCTTGTCTTTTTAGAAATTAAGTTATCTGCCAAATCTGGCGATGTATTTGATCAGGTGGCTAGAGACTTAGTTGAGATTCCTGAAGTACTCGAATGTCACCTCATTTCAGGCGAATTTGACTACCTTGTAAAAGCGCGTTTAAAAGAAATGAGTGCATACCGCCGCTTGTTAGGAGATCTATTAAAGAAACTCCCAGCTTCGGCATCTTCACACAGTTATGTGGTCATGGAAGAAGTGAAAGAAACTCTGTATTTAGATGTAAGCAAGTAAAGCGAGCATTATTGAACTCGCTTTACTCACGTTTTAAAAATTAGAAATATTTTAAAATCGAAATATGCTTGTTTTGATGTTTAAATTTCGAGAACCATTTCACCGCTGGATAGAGTACAAAAGACAACACAATCGTGATTAACCACAGCATCCACACATGATTGACCGACAAATAGTTTCCGTAGTTAGCTCCCCACACACTGAGTGCCAACACATACATCAGTTTCAACACATATAAGTGCAGTAAATAAAAGAACATCGGCACCGAACCAAACACGACCAATGGTTTTAGAAATGAATATTGCTGCATACGTTCAAAAGCAACGAGCACAAGCAAGCCAATTCCAACATTTAGCAAAATAAACAATAAAGACGGTGGATACTTGGTGAGGTTAAAAAAGCTCATAAGACTCAGTTGTAATGACTCAAAATATTGCCACGGCTGGTCGCCATAGACATTGATAAAACGCAGTAAAACAAATAACCCGATACTTACTAAACCAAGGCTGAGTAAAGCGCGGCTTCTTCGCTTTGCTGAATATTTTGAACTAAAGAACTGACCTAAAACGTAGCCTAATAAAATCACACCAATCCAAGGTAAAACCGGATAACTTGTACGAAGCTTGATGCCTGCAATCTCAATCCAACCACGTTCGTGTAAAACGAACCATATATTCTGTAGGATGCCTTGTGAGAAATGCACAGAATCTAATAAGTTGTGCCCAAAAATAATCATCAACGCTACACCTGCAAGAACAGGCAAAGGCAAACTTACACAACAAGCTAGCACCACCATGCTAATACCAATCGCCCAGATCACTTGTAAATAAATGACTTCGGGTGGAAAAGTTGCTGTCCATGCAAAGTTCACCAGCGTGAACTCTAGTGCAATCAAAAATAAGCCACGCTTTAATAAAAAAGTACGTGTTTGCTGTAAATCTTGTTTTTTTGACTGAAATAAAAAAGCAGAAATACCGGTTAAAAGTACAAAAACCGGAGCACAAATATGGGCCAATAATCGACTGCCAAATAAAGCCGGTTCTGTTACTGTTACGTCCATTGGATCGGTAACCTGTTTATGTAAATAGAAAGTTTCTCTTACATGGTCGAGCAACATAATGATGATCACCAAACCACGCAATGCATCAATCGACTGTAAACGTTCAATATTCTTTTCTAAAGACATAGCAGTAATCAACAAAATAATGTAACGTTATACTATTACATTTAATTCCTTTTGTCTTTTTATGGCTGATTATTTATGCGACACAAATTAGGATTGTTGTCTTCGTTAGGTCTATCATTTATATCGACACTCACTTGGGGAGAGGAAACGTCAACGGTACTTGAAACCATACGTGTTCAGGCCGAAAGTACTCGAGAAGATGTGAGCCAAAATAGCTCGGCAACTAAATTTACTCACGATGTTTTAGATGTCCCTTTTAACCGTGCTTATCTTTCTAAACAAATAATGGAACAGCAAGACGTGCAACGGATTGATGATACATTAACTTTAGTCAGTGGGGTTTTTCATCAAAATAGCTTTGGTGGTGGTTTTTGGGATAACTACTCATTTCGTGGCTTTAGTACCGACCCCAATTTAGGTGCGGCTATGATCCGTAACGGTTTGAGTGTTAACCGAGGAATTAGCGCTCCAAAAGATGTCGTAAATATTGAATCTTTAGAGTTTTTAAAAGGACCAATGGCGGCGCTATATGGTCGCGGCGAAACAGGAGGTTTGCTGAACCTCAACAGTAAAAAACCACAGTGGGAAAGCGAAAGTGAACTTAACCTACGCGCCAATACCCAAGAACAATATCGCATAAGTCTGGAACACACCGCGCCTATTAACGATGAACTGGCCTATCGTTTAGCAGTGGCTCACGAAGATAATCAAAGCTTTCGTGATCATGTTAGCAGTGAACGCTGGTTCTTTTCACCACAGCTTACATGGAAAATTTCAGACCAAACACAACTCGACTTTGACAGTGAATTTACAGAGCACAAAGGAACCTTTGACCGTGGTGTCAGCACAGTCAATCATCAGTTTGTGATGGACCCGAAAACCTTTACAGGTGAACCTGACGATGGTGACCTGAAGATAAAAGATTACTTTTACCAATTGCGTCTTAGTCACGAGTTTAACCCTGACTGGAAACTAAATAGTGTGGTCAGTTATAAAGATGCACAAATGGTCGGCTTTGCAACCGAACCTCGTCGTATGCAAGCCGATGGCCGCACTCTAGAGCGCCAACGCCGCTATCGTGATTATACAAGTGAAGATGTGCTGGCTCAGACCGAGTTACTTGGCAAGATTGATACCTCATGGGCTCGCCATGAAATTTTACTTTCAACCGAGCTTGGTCAACTCGACTATAAGCAAAACCAGCTTCGTCGCAATCACAGCACAAGCTCAACAAACACAATTGATATTTACCAACCTGAATATGGCAAATATTTACCGAATCTCACTCCGTTTACCGACACCAAAGAGCGCCAGCGTTACTTCGCGCTTAATGTACAAGATCAGATCTTTTTCAATGACCAGTGGAGCGTGTTACTCGGTAACCGTTTTGATCAGGTCGAACAAGACTTTAAAAATCATATAAAACAGACCGAAGACAACCAGACACTTCACCAGAATAGTCCACGTTTCGGAGTAAATTTTAAAGCCTCTGACCAATGGGCGTTTTATACCAACTATGGTCGCTCATTTGCTATGAATAGTGGTATGAACCGAAATGGACAAACCTTCGCTCCTGAAAAAGGCGAAAGCTATGAAGTCGGCACCAAATATAAAATAAACGACCAAAGTGTGCTGAGTCTCGCTCTGTTTAAAATGAAAAAACAGAACGTGCTAACGACAGACCCAATCGACAAAGACTTTCAAACCGCAGCAGGCGAAGTGAGCAGTAAAGGAGTTGAATTTGACTTAAATAGCCAGATCAATGACCGCTGGTTCGTTAATGCCAACTATAGTTATACCGATGCTCAAATTGAAAAAGACCAAGACTTGGCAAAAGGCGCTCGTCTGAGCAATGTTCCAAAACACCAAGGCTCCGTAAGCACCAATTATGAGTTTCTACAAGACTGTGCAAGAAAAGCAGGCGTAGGTGCCAACCTTACCTATGTCGGTGAACGCAGCGGACATAATCTTGATAATGGCTTTAACTTACCAAGTTATACGCTGGTCAATTTAAATGGCTACTATGCACCATCTGACCGTTTACGCTATCAGCTGAATGTAAATAACCTATTTGATAAGACCTACTATGTCTCAAGCTATAGCGATTTATGGGTTCAACCGGGTGAACCATTGAACGCCTCAATTTCGGCACAGTGGAAGTTTTAATTTATCTATAAAATAAAAAAGCCCGAATAGTTTCGGGCTTTTCACTAAAACATACCATTTTCATTAACGAGTGGATCGGGCTGTATTTGCCCAATATCCCAAAACTCCGCAATTTTTCCATTTTCAAAACGGCATATATGAACCACAGCTAAAATTGTTAGCTTGTCATTCATTTGCATTTCCAGTTTCGAATGTACTGCAACTAAAGCACCATCCTCAATGACATGTTGAACTTCAAGAACTTTGTTTGGAGTTTCAATTGCACTTTCACGCATCCCTTCCTTTAAAGAAGTCTTATCACCAGCATAATAAGGATTGTGATGCTTAAAGTTTGGGGCGGTGTAATTGCCGTAGGCTTCATCGACCTCGCCAGCGGCAGCAAGCTCTAAAAAACGTACCGCAATTTCTTTTTGAGATAAGCTCATTGTAGAACCTCCCGGCTATATTTAGGCTTTACTGTAAAATGTCATCTTCTTCTTCGTCGAAGACATAAGCCATGCAGCCCCACCCATCATATTCGCCGTTAAATTGCTCAGCGATTGTCGAAAACCACTGCTCCAGATCAACAATATCTGAATACTCTGGTTCCATCGTAACAAAGATGGTAATGATCCATTCATTCGGTTCAACAGAATCATCTTGGAAAAGAGAAATTTTTTGCTCTTGATAGAGTAAATGCATCGCGCATTGCTCTGCATTTTGCTGATCTTGAAATGCAATTGAAAATTCAATTTCATGAAGCTCGGTTAAATCATCCCCGTCTTCAACCATTTGCCAAAGTACATTGCCGTTATCATCATCTGGAAATTGTTCGTAATCGCGGTTCATTAGATTGTCCTTGTTGTTGCTCTATTTGTATTATTCGGCATTAAGAATAACCGACTTTTATTGCAGTTTGGATATGTATTCAGTTGCGAATTGCATCAAATTTTAATTTTTTAAAAAGGCACTTGTGACTCAATCACCACATCTGTTCCCTTCAAAGGATGTTGAAAAGCGAGATATGCAGCGTGTAAAGCCATACGATTCAAATGAAACCGTTTTGGTTCAGGATGATATAACTTGTCCCCCATAATCGGATGCCCAATATGCATCATATGTACACGTAACTGGTGCGAACGCCCTGTCACAGGTTCCAGCAACACACGACTTTGATCTGTTGTTTCATCATAAACCAATGGTTGAAACAATGTTTTAGCATGTTTGCCTAATTCAAAATGTACAATTTGTCTTGGGCGATTTTCCCAGTCAGTAATGAGTGGAACTTCAACACTGCCCTCTTGTTTTACTTGGCCTTGTACCAAAGCAATATAATGTTTTTTGACTGTTCTGGCCTGAAACATTTTACTTACCGCAACTTCTGCATCGCGATGCTTGGCAAACATAAGTAAACCTGAGGTTGCCATATCTAAACGGTGCGTAACCTTTGCTAAAGGGAACTTTTCTAGCACTCTTAAATACGCACTGTCATGATGTTCAGGTAACCGACCCATGACCGACAACAAGCCCGCAGGTTTATCAACCACAATTAAATCGTCATCTTCAAATAAAATTGAAAGCGGATCTTGTGGTGGAGCGTAAACAAAGTTGTCGTTTAAAGGCATGGTCGTAGAAGCAGCAATGGAGCATGGCGGCAAATCATAAAGAAATTTCAGACCTACCGCAAAATAATCTATAGCGCTTTACTCATGTTCCACGTGAAACTCGGAAAATCTTTATCGTTTTTTATTCATTTCAGCTAAAAGATCGAGCTGAATTTCTTGAATATGTGCAAGTCTTTCCCACTGATGCGATAAAAGATGGTCCATTTTTTCATGTAAATGACGAATCTCAAGCTCGGCTTTTAAATTAATTTGATAGTCATGTTGGGAACGCAAACGGTCTTTTGCTTCTTGGCGGTTTTGACTCATCATAATAATAGGTGCCTGAATTGCAGCTAAACATGACAACACTAAATTCAGCAAAATAAAAGGATAAGGGTCGACGGGACGGACCACCATCACAACCGTATTTAAAACAATCCACCCCGTTAAAAATAAAGCAAAACAAATGAGAAAAGCCCAACTCCCACCAAATGATGCGATTTTATCTGCCAGTTTTTCTCCAAACGTCCAGTTTTGATCAAAATCTGACTCTGTATTTCGGCTAATTAATTCATGCCGTTGCATACTGCCAATTACTTCATTTTCTAGGTTAGATAACTCACCCTTTTCCGAGCGTAATAGGGACTGCACATATTTAATTCGATAATCTGCCAGATCGGCCCGACAAATAAAGCTTGAGTAACTCCAATCGGGATGATCTTGGATAATTTCATCACTAATCACATTCCGAATAACTTCACCCGAAACCAGATCTTTTAACGGGAAATTCTTTCCGCATACGGCGCATTGGCGACACTGGTTTTTATTCTCCATCTTATTCAGCTCGCAATTATAATAATAAGCATATTATATAAATGATTTCAGGTGACCACATCGTAAATAAAAATAATGCTTTAACCCAATATTTGTAAAGTTGCTGGCACTATTCTTCGATGTGCAGGAATCACCGGAACCATGTAGAGTTTTCCAAGCCAATTTTTAATATGTACCACTGTGGTTATGGTGAGTACTTGCGTCTTTTCATTCTTATAAACAGATAAAGTCACATTTAAGTGCTTGTCATCGTCTCCAATCACTAATTCATTTTCGGTACGTTGCCGAAAGGTAAAAATTCCAATTCGGTCGCCTGCAACATACTCATTTTCTTTTTTATTCGAATCAATCTGTTTGAAACTTCCTAAGTCTTTAAGCCCAATCTTTGAAGTAATTTTATTACGCATATTCATGCTCCACTCTATCCACGCTGGAGTGTGTTGAAATAGCTTAATAAGTTGTTGAAATACGCTCAGGTCGGGCTGACCCAGCACAATACTCCACGAGTCGTGGAAATAAGCATTGTTCAATTGAGATGAGATTTGGCTGTCGCTAGGTAAAGTAGAAAGATAAGGCTTATTCATTAAATTATATTCTTGTAAAGTATCGTTTTTATTATAGAGAATTTTTTAGGGTGTCAAGGGAAAACATCTATGGTTTACTTCAACAATTATAACTTTGTAAGTTAGAACCTTTTGCCTATAAACTTTTGATCTATAGCGTCCTAAGCCGAATCGAGACCTTTTGGGTGAGTACACACTAACGTTATACGTTTTGGTGCATGCTACTCTTTTCGATCCCTATCACACCCTTGAGATATAGTTTAGCCAGCACCCTGCGGGATTGTTTTTCTAAGAAAAGCTAATTTTTAATATTTTTGGGAATTTTTACGTCATTATACAAATTTAAAAGAAATTATTCCCATTTACCAATAATTAGTTATATTTAAATTCCATTTTATTTGTATTTTTCGGTTTATTTTACCAAATCATTAACTGTTTTGAGCAATTAGGCACCAGACTATAAAAAGAATCTAACGCCAGTAAAGTATGCTTTGTCTATGTAGAATCTCTTGCGTTTAGGTCACAAGAGAACTCTACTTTTCATTCTGGCTATTTACACTTATTCGTTATATTAAACTTTGGAGATTCGTTGAAACTCACTAAGGTAAAGCTTCTATCGATGAAGTTTTCTGTATCTTCATTAGGAGTATGAAAAAACCACTCTGAAATACCATTATTTTTTAAAATAACCTCAAAGTTAAAATTAACTCCTATATTCTTATCTTGGAAATACACCTCATACTCATTAGGCTTAATTTTCAAAATTTTAGTTACTTTATAAAATGGTTGATCAGGGGTATCAAATGAGAATTTAATGGACTGATTCTTTTGATCAAAACTTACAGAATTAATATTCGTAGAGCTTTCTTTCTTATTCGCCTCCACAGCACACTCATAGATCCATTTCTCTGGTTTATCTTTATAAATATAATAATTATTCCTTGCTTGAAACTTTGAAAAAAACTCATTCACAGTATTAGCAAAAGAAAGACTAGGAACAACCAATAAAAAATATAAGAAAATAATCCTCATCTACAAACACCTACACTCACAATATTCTTAACCTTACTTTTAGCTCTAGTGAAAAAAGATAAATTTTTCATCCTTTTATTCTCTAAATAAGTATCCCATTTATAGATACCCATATTATTAATAATTTTCATTTTTTATCTTAAGAATTAAATAATCAATGCATCAAACTATAAAAAGTAAATTACCCTTCATTTTTTAGTCATGAAGGGCAAAAATCTTTTAAGAAGACATAAAGCCATGTTTACGAGCATGGTAAACAGTAAATAACCCGATCAGGGCAAAAGCCAGCATAAACCACGGAAAAGAAGCTGCCCCAAAACTTTCAAGCAGTCCTCCGCCAATCATTCCACCGAATGCAATAGCAAGGTTAAATACCGTGACCAACATAGACTGCGCTACATCTGCTTCGTGACCCGCAGTATTTGCCAAAGCTGTTTGTAATAATGTCGGAGCCCCACCAAAAGTAACTCCCCATAACACAACACCCACCAGCACGACAAAACTTGAAGAACTATAAACACCCAAGAGCACTGTTGCGATAGCAAAAATAAATAAGCTTAAAAGCGTTATTTTTCTTAATGAACGGTCGATAAACATGCCTGTAATGAGAATGCCGACAATTGAAGAAATGCCGAATATAAACAGGATAGTCTCAACTTTGTATGTCTGCCCTGTCGAGGCCAAAAAAGGTGAAATATAAGTATAGAGAATGCTATGCGCCAATATCCAAAGGAAGACGACTGCTAAAACAGCTCTAATGCCCGGCATTAAAAGAACTTTTAAAATGGGTAATCTTTTTTGCGCTGACTGCCCTGCAAAATCAGGAATACTAAAACGAATCCAGACAAATAAAATCAATGCCAGTAAAGACATGATCCAAAACACGCCACGCCACTCAAACAATGTTCCCAACCATGCACCCAAAGGCACCCCTATTGATAAAGCTATCGGTTGCCCAACCCCAGCAATTGCTAAAGCTCGTCCTTGATACGATGTAGAGACCATACGTCTTACATAACCCGCTAAAAGCCCCCAAATAACACCCGCTGCCATCCCTGCAATAAAACGAGCAATCAAAGTCAACATATAGTCATTTGATAAGGCAGTAATCGCGTTAAATACAAGTAACCCTGCAATAGCACTGAGTAATAAGGGTCTCCGATTCCAACTACGGGTAAGGCTAATCAGCGGTATTGCCGCTAAAACAGAACCTAAGGCATACACTGCTATAAGCTGCCCTGCATAAGCTTCTGAAATATGTAAGCCTTGACTGATTTGAGGCAAAAGCCCTGCTGGCATGGTTTCTGTCATAATGGTCAGAAAGCCTGCAACTGTAAAAGCCAACAGTTTCCAAATTGGTAATTGAGTAGAGAATTCATCAGTTAACTGATGAGATGTTTCATTACTCTTAGTATTCATAAAGCTTTACTCTCAAATTCTTTTAAAGCGTACTTACTCTGCTCTGCATCGCTATATGCTTGTTTTATCAGGTTAGGATGGAAAAGCATTTGTTCTCCATGTGAACTAAAATCATTATTTTGGAATGATCATTCCAATTTAAGTTAAATAAAAACCTTAACTATTCAGCTCAACCATAGTTAAGGTTTAAATGAGTTTTATAAAACGTTTAAAGCAACCTCGACCACATCCATTAAACATTGCTTTCTTTGTTCAAGTGGGCTGCCTTTCCCTAGAACACGTAAACCTTGCATGTTGTTTAGAAAGAAACTTGCTAATGCACGTGGGTTTTGGGTAGAAGAAATTTCACCAGATTGTTGAGATTTAATTAATAAACTCTCTAAAGCATGTTGAAGTTTCTGTAGGTTACTTGCAACGAATTGAGAGACATCTTCATCATGCCCAGCCAGTTCCAAACAAGCATTTGCAACAAGACAGCCTTTGTATTCTGAATCATTCAGCTCATCTTCAACCACATTTATCAATAATTGCCGAATCAGTGCTTTTGGTGAACCTGAACCAGACAACAGCTTCACATTGTTAAGTGTGGTTAAAAGTTCATAGCGCTGTAAGGCTTTTTGATAAAGCCCTTGTTTGTTTTGAAAGGTACTGTAAAGGCTACTTCTAGATAGCCCCGTACCGTCAACCAAGTCTTGAACTGAAGTTGCAGCATAACCGCGACGCCAAAAAACCTGCATTGCAGCATCAGCAATTTCATCAGTTTCAAATTCTTTGGTTCGCATAAACACACTTAATAGGAACGATCGTTCCAATTAATTTAAGATAGACTAATAAAGAAGTCAAACTAAAAAATTATTTCATAGGTAAACATTTCTGCAATTTGAAAATGACGACTCTATATTTTTTATAAAATTAAAAATATTTAATAAAAGCTACGCCATCTGGACCATTCAAACCCAGCTAACCTCTTTCTGTTTTTCATATTTTTGTCTTATTCTTTCTGCATTATTTTTAGATTTAATTTTTTCGCTTGAATACATTATAAAAACATATTATAAACTATTTCTAACCAAATAATTGGTTTTTTGGAACTTTATAATGAACAACAATATTATAATTTTTGGTTATGGAACAGGTATTTCCAAAGCCGTAGCACATAAGTTTGGTAAAGAAGGCTATAAAATCGGTTTAGTGGCACGTAATGCTAAAAAACTCGAAAAAGCCATTTTAGAACTTAAAACACAAGGTATTGAAGCTTATGCTTTTACATGTGATTTAGCGGTTCTTGAAGATATACCAAACCTTATTCAACGCATTAAAGATCAATTAGGAGAGATTAAAAATATTCATTGGAATGCTTTCCATGATATTGAAGGCAATATCTTAAAAACCCCTCCATTAGAGCTTACTAAAAGCTTTCATATTCGTGTTTCGAGCTATATTGCGACGGTACAAGCTTGCTTAGGTGATTTAGAAAAGAACCACGGTAGCATTTTATCGACAAATGGAATTTTTGCTTTCGATGCAGTGGGCATCGATTTGGTTGCCAAAGAGTACTCATCATTAGCAACTACTGCTGCCGCTCAATATAAAGCCACCAATTTGCTTGCTCATAGTCTTGCTGACTCAAATATTTACGTAAGCCAAGTGATTGTAAATGGCTTTGTCGATGGAACCCCTGAAGCGAAGGATAAAACCTACGCGGTACATCCAGAAACAGTTGCGGATCAGTTCTGGTACCTACACCAATATAAACAAGAAACTCTTTCTCTTTGTGGAGAAGCCATTCAAGCTGCTTAAACTATTTCTAATGAGAGAAGAAGCGTAATCAATTAGGCTTCTTCTCGTTTTTAAATTTATGTTTGTATATTTCAAAATTCTTTAATTTTTTCATACTCCGAAGGATCAATTTTATATTTTTTAAATAAAATAGAACGTACAGAATCATTTATTTCTTCATCATGCTTAATAATTAAATAAATATCTTTTTTAGTCAGAGGAATTTCTTTTAGTAAATCTGGTAAGTGTGCTGACCTTATAGCACCGACTTCACTTGGTTGTTTCAAAATATTCGGATCTTGTTTTTCAAACTTAAAATCTACACCTTGTAAGTTGAAATAAACCATAACTCTTCTATTTAGAGAGTCACTATCATCATATAGAATTGTGCCTGCTGGAAGGATTGTATATGATGAATAGTTATCGAAATTTGATGCTATTCGTAAGGGTTTCTCTAAAACATGAATTTCGGGTGCTTTTGTACGACCCCAGAAGTAATAATTCAATAAAGACTGTATGATAAAAAGTAAAATTAGTAAGGTAATTAATACATTCTTTTTCATATCCACTTCTTATTAAAAATATCTTTTATTCTTTAACTATAAATTCATAAGTCTTATCCAGCTCCCCATCACCACCAGCATAAAAACTAACGTATATATTAATAGTAAAAGTTCCCTTATACTTTGGAACTCCAGAAATTTTTAAATTATTAAAAGCATCTGCTTCATTTTGATCTATTGGCTCAATAGAGATATTCATATCACTAGGGAAATTAGTTTCAACTTCAAAAGAATATGGTATCACTCTACCACCTGATATGTTTAATTGCTGATTATATGCCTTACCTACATAGGCTACTGGAAGCCTTTCAGGCTCAATTGTATATTCGTGACCACACCCTGCCATAAGTAACAAGGGAATACCTAAAGTTATCAATTCAAGTTTCTGATTTTTAAACAAATTATTTTTCTTCCCATATAATTGGAAATTTTTCTGATTTAGATACATTACCAATCATTGCAGAGAAAATTGCTTGGCATTCTAAATTGATTTTTTTAACTGAACTGATATCTATAGGTTCACAGCTTCTATTATCACTATTTGAGCAGAATTCTACAGATACATCAATTTTGTTATTTTCAATTTTATCTATATAAGCATCCAACATTTGATTGTTATTAGCAGTATTTTTGCAAACAATTTTTTTTGATGAAGATTCTTTTACTTTATCTAGAACCTCATTGTTCTTAAAATTAATAGAAAAATTTAACTTTTCATTACTTTTAGCTATATTATCTACCGTAAAGTTTGAAAAACTCTCACTACAACCTATTAAAGCCAATGAACTCAATAAGAATACTTTTTTTATCATTTTATGACCTTTTTTAACTCAGAAATTAAAAGATCTGAAGCTGATATTTTATTTTCTAAAAATTTTTTTTCAAAAAACATTTCAGAAGCTTGTCCATGATGATAAGTAGAAACACTATTAAAATTAGCTTTTGCCGTATCATCGTCATTCCATCTTCCACCTAAAATTGCGATATAATCATCTCTATAATTCTTTAAAGGCTGAGAGAAGATATTAATCCATTTTTTCGCGACTGGATCTGGCTCTAAATAATAAATACGAGCACGATCATTTCCAACGCCACTTTTGCTAAGTAGAATCCCTACAGGATCTATTGTTATCAGAGTATGAACTGTGCAGATTTTCGCTTTAGATAATTCTTCTGATAATCCTGCAACATTCCATCCTCCTAAACTATGGCCCACTAAATTGATCTGTGTATTTGGTTCTTCTTTTAAAATATTTTTGATATCTGTAAGTAAATTTAATAAAAGTTTTCCTCTATATCGCTTAACCACACTATCAGTACTATAAGCCTCTTCATAACCATAATATTCAAATTTAGCTTTAGTTATTTGTGAGCTAGATGCTTCTTTAAATTTTCTCATACATGATTTCATGATGCCCGTAGGGCCAGCTCCAATATCATCTGGAAAATCTATATCCAAAGGACGTCCCAGAAATTGATATTTATCAGCAGCACCACCAACAAATGCAGTAAAACTTTGCTTATATACATCTAATACAACAGGCTGTATAGGAGGTATGACACATGCACGACCACAGGTTTGTTTTGCAAAGCTTTCTAAAGCTATAGCAGCATCATTCATGTTTAAATTTCCACATGTATTTTATATTGCTTATTCGGCTCTTCAGTTTCCAACTTAACCAAGCCTGTTCTATCTAACTTACCGCGTTCAATTTCTTTATCATTTTCATCAAAAATAATATATCCCGTGCCTGGTTTCAGTTTATTTCCTTGTTTATCCATTACATCAAACCATACACCATATTTTTGTTTTCCTTGTTCAGGTAAATACGGTAATGAACTATTTACACTCCCGCCCCCCATAAACTTATGCTGTCCAGCCTTCACCTCAAATTTGCCACCTGTGGTCATAAAAATACCCGAACCAGTAATTCTGACTTGAGAGCCGCCTGCGGTGAGCACAATTTCCTTGGATGCGGTCGCTTCGATTTTGTCTTCGGTCGAAATCACCTGAACAGCTTTACGGGCAATTAAATCTGCTCCATCACCTTGCGCTTGTATCTCGACTTTACCTTTACCTGCATACAACCTAGCCCCTTCTTGCGCTGCAAAAAGGCTAATTTTATTTTGGGCGTGTGCAATCAAGTTCTTTTGGGTAGATAGGTTGATGCTATCACCCGCAGTTTGGTTGAGCTGCCCATCTGCACTTAAGTGAATGTCTTCATTACTCGCGACCGCAATACTATTTGGGCTTGCCAGTAGCATGATCGCATCTTTGAAAGTTTTGGCTTTTGCGTTGTCTTGCTGCTCAAGTTTTTCAATAAAAGATTTTAGGTTTTCTAAATGTTCTAAGGGGTCAGTTTGCTGATTTTTAGCAATCTCACTGAGTGCCTTGGCATTGCTAAGCCCACCTTCGATTTGTTGTTTGGCCTCATTTGCATCTAGGTGTACGCCTTGAGCTTGGTCTTGTTTATGGGTACTAATAAGTAAACCACTGCCAGCTCGTACCGCGCCCCACTGGTCAGTTCTGAGTTCAAATCCTTCTCCACGACCGTCGCTTTCCGCCTTGTCTTTTGGATGGCTTAAGTTACCCAAGTTGAGTTGGCTGGCTGCATGGCTGCTTTGTAGCTGGGCACTGATTTGTCCTGTGGTGTCATCAAAGCGGAGTTGGTTAAAGCCTTTGCCATCGACTTCTTCTGATCGGATGCCACTAAGCTTTTTAGTGTCAGGTAATTGGCCTTTCTGGTCGAACTGGGTTGGGTGGCGTTCAGCTTCGTGAATACGTCCCACCACAAATGGCCGGTCAATGTTGCCGTCAAAGAAGTCGATCACCACGATCTCACCAACACGTGGCAAGAAGCGCGCGCCATAACCTGCGCCCGCCCATGGAGTGAGTACATCCACCCAAGCCGAATCGGTGTCATTGTCGTTACTACCGGCTCCACCATCATGGCTATGGTCATCAGCTCGGGTAAACAGGAAGCGGACTTTAATACGTCCCCACTGGTCAACATGAATGCTTTCGCCTTCTAGTCCCACCACTTTAGCTCGCTGTGGGTAAGCTGCTGGTCGGTGCTCTAGCGGATTATACTCAGGTACAGCTTTTATGTTGCGTCGAACGACATTGAGTTCAGCAAAGTGGCGCTGCTCAGGATTTTGCGTGTCGAGTTCAGCTGCCTTAAGTTTACCTTGTGGTAATAGGCGTTCGATTTGCTGTTGTAATTCTTTCGGTAAATTATTCTGGTTGTAGTAGTGCTTGCTTAAGATCAAAAATTCTTTATCAGCACTGTCATGCTGGTCGAGTTCAGGGTGGTCATTCAGTTCAAACCAGTAACCTACCTGTGCATCACGGACGTTACCTGAAACGGTAAATTGTTTAGAAGTTAGGTGATGGTAAGCATTGATGTTCTGATTGAACTGTTCAATTTGGTTATTGCCGGAAGCGGTGGCTTGGTCTTCGCCCTTTAAGTCCTGCATCCACGCGGGGCTGACATGCCATGCATCTTCAAGGTTTAGGCTCGCATTGTCATAGTGTTCGCTGTGCTTTTGGGTGCCTTGTACGCTGCCACTGCCTTCTTCTTGTTGTAGCGCATCGGCTTGCCAGCGTTGAATATGTACCGACGTTGGCTGTAAGCTTCGTTCAGCTTTAACTTGAGTAATGGTATCGAACTGTTCTGTCGCACTGCTGCGTTGGTAACGTAAGTTACGGCGCTCAAGGGCTTTATAATTTTGATTTTCATCAATTAAACGTAGCACTTGTGGCTGAATGGAAGCATTCGGGTCAGCGACTAAAAGCTGTGATTCATCTATAAGCCAATTAATGCCTTCACTACGCCACAAACGGGTTAAAAAGTCATAATCGCTTTCGTTAGACTGCATCACAAATGGACGCACATCGTAGTCTTTGGTTAAGCCAGATGTATCAAGGGTTAAGCTTGAAGCAAATAACGGACTTTTGCCTTGCCATTCTTTAAACAAAATTTCGCTAATATCGCGCACGCTTTTATTCATAAATACGCGGCTATTGCGGCGTTTATGCCAGAGTGCAGTTGGGTCTTTTAAAGTTAAATTATAAATGGTGAGTGAGCCGTCACTTTGACCTTGGCTCGCTTCGGTAATAATACCTGTCGTTCTAAAAAATTGGCCCATGTCAGTGACCTGATCAATGGCAACCTGACAGCCAATAAATTGTTTTAATGCAATATGCGCATTTGTAGACAGGCACAATAATTCAGCAACGCTACCCTGATTAAGGGTATGTTCGCCTTCAATACGTTGCAAGAAGACTTGCTGATTTAAAGACTGATTTGAGAATTGGATATGAACAGCACGATTTTGTGAAACAAGGCCTAGACGTTCCAATATACTCGACACACTCATCTGCATTTTTATTATCAATCAAACTTATATTTAAGCCCTATTTTAATTAAAAAAAGACTAATCTGTCTATATATACTCATTTTCAAAATGTAACTAGTCTAAATATGCTATTTTTACGTTACCTACTTATTAAATGAGTATTTAAACAGTAAATCCAAACTATTTTTAATTGCTATAAAATACCGAAATATAATTTAAATTTATTATTAAAAATCAACAAAATAAAACTAATTTTCAAATTGATGAAATTCATAAATATATTTAAATAGAGAAATTACTTAGAAAGACATACAACTGCAAAGAAATAGTGCCAACAAACTGTCAATACAGGTGATTCGGATACTAAAGAAATGCTTAAAAGTTTAGAATAAAGTATTAAAACTTAATGTTGATCCTGCTCTAATAACTTACCTATTGCTTCACCGTATACCCATTTATTTAAAATACCTTCTGAACTTTCTAGACCTACAATATCAAGAAAACTTTCAAATGTTGTTGCCACTTGTTCTCGATCTTCTGTATCAAGCGTATCAGGATCGATTTGACTGATTCCATGAGCAAGGACATGTAAAAGTTCTGCTTTAGTTGGTTCATTCTTTTGTTGATAGAGAGCAATAAAAGCTTGCGCAGTCTCAGCAACTTTGCGATTTAAACTTATAGCTAATGCAGGCTCTTGAACACCCGTATATAGCTGTCCATCTCCAGCAAAATGATCTTGTGTTTTAAACTTTTCTAATTGTTGAATAACAATAGAGTTAGAGTTTTGAATACTCATTTCTGTTTTATTGTCAGTTTTTTGGGCACAACCAACTTGTGAACTTAAGACAGCCATAACTAAAACCAAAAGCTTTTTCATAATTCTATTAATTTTTTATTTAAAGAAAGTAAATATAAACCAATTTAACCATAAATTTCCATTACTTATAAAAATATATGGGCCACCTATTTTATTCTTTTTCTCACGCCCACATATATTTCGTATTTAAATTACCCTTCCCATTTTCTAAAAACGAGACAGGTATTTACCCCACCAAAACCAAAGCTATTACTCATGACTGTTTTGAGTTCAGTTTTTCGGCTCGTTTGAACAATATCGAACTTTTTAGCTTCTTCGCGCAGTTCGGTAATATTAATACTCGGCGCAATAAAGTTATTTTGCAGCATTAAAATAGAATAAATGGCTTCGTGTACGCCTGCTGCCCCCAAACTATGCCCAGTCATGGACTTGGTCGAACTGAGTGGCGGGACTTTTTCACTACCAAAAGCTCTTTCTATGGCCAATAGTTCTGGAATGTCGCCTGCTGGCGTTGAAGTGCCATGCGTGTTGATATAGTCGATAATATCTGAGCCGTTTTGTTTGGCTTCTGCGAGTGCCAGTTTAATGCAACGTGTCGCGCCTTCACCACTTGGAGCTACCATATCGACACCATCACTATTGGCAGCGTAACCAACCACTTCTGCCAAAATTTTTGCTCCGCGTTTTTGGGCATGGCTTAAAGACTCCAAAACCACCATGCCGCCACCGCCAGCGATCACAAAGCCGTCGTTATCGATAGAATATGGGCGTGAAGCGGTTTCAGGTGCATCGTTATATTTAGAGCATAAGGCGCCCATCGCATCGAATATTGCCGTTTGGGACCAGTGGTCTTCTTCGCCACCACCCGCCAGCATCAGATCTTGTTTACCAGCCGCAATAAGGTGATATGCATAACCAATTGCGTCGGCTGAAGTCGCGCAGGCACTCGCGACCGATTGAGATACGCCTTTTAAGTTAAAAGCACGCGATAGGTTAGAGCTAATGGTGCTGGTGAGGTAGCGTGGCGCTAAATCGGGCGATACCTCGCTTGCACCTTTTTCTTTTAGGGTATGCAACATGTCGATGATAGACGCTGTCGAACTGCCACCTGTTCCCCCAATCACGCCATACTTTGAGTTGTTGGCAATATTATTTACATCAAGCTCGGCATGTTGTAACGCATCGAGTGCCGAGTTGTAGGCATACATCGCGCAAACGCCCATGTGTTTTTTTAGTTCTGGATCAATATTTTCAAAATTCATTTCGGCAGTGGCGCTCACATGACTTCGAAAGTTTAGTTTTGCATAGACATCGTTATAGCGAATGCCTGAGCGGCCTGCTTTTAAGGACTCGGTTACTGTCTCTAATGTATTTCCAATACAGGAATTAATTCCCATACCTGTGATGACAACTCGTTCCATTCTTATCTCTATAAAAACGACAAAAATAGATCTTAACAATCAAGTTCTTTTTTGGAACTGGCAAAATATTTCTATATTTATTATTTTTTCTCATCGAATATAAATAAAAATTTAATAATAATTCTGTTATTTTAAAAATATATTTAGCTTTATTATTAAATCAAAAATATTTTAAATATTAAATTGACGTATTTAAAATCACCGATTATTATCTCGTTGCTGGCCTACATTGCCAGACGGTTTTGACAGACCGTAACTCGTAGCGAATTGTAGTTCTACTATAATTCGTTAGACCCTTGCGTCCCCTTTCTTTGCGGTAGGACGGGAGGGGGACGCCCCGCGCGTGCTGGTTCTACGAGTCCAGTCTGTCAACCCCCTTTCGTTCTACCACCCTAATTAATTCGCGGTAATCTGGTGGTAGGACTCCATTTTTTAAGGAGTTGACCATGACATTTTTTAATCTCGTTTTCTCTGTTTTTTAACTATTTTATTGATTTAAAATTTGGGTTTTTACGCCTTATTTTTTTAAATTTATAAACTAATTTTATTTTAAAATTTTAATTATTTTATTTTCCTGTATTTATAGGAGGATTAACTTTTATTTAAAAAATTATTTTAATTTCCCAAGCAATTATATTTTTTATTTTAGTTATAGATATAAATACTCATGAGAATAATATGAAAATTTATAAACCCTTTTTGGCTTTAAGTTTCATAGTCTGTAGCTTAGGTATTGCAGGTTGCAGCCTTCATGCTCAACAGGAGTTTGAAAAAATTTGCCTGTCAGGTGGGCATAGCGAGGCCAGTTGTGACTGTATTTACCAGCAACTTGAAAAAGCTTATTCCCCGAAAATGATGCAGCGCCTAGAACATGTCAGTTTGCAAAGTCCTGTTCTCCCACGGGACTTTGCCCCTACTTTTTTAAGCACCATGCAGCGGTGTGACAAAAGTAGTCTGGGCTAAGCATTGGCTTAGCTCTTTATCTCTGTGTCGCAATGGGGTTGTACTTTAAATCAGCGCAAAAAATTAAAGTCTGTTGTGGCATAGGGGCCTAAACCGAATTCAAAATAAGATAAATAAAAGGCGTTCTTGTACGTTTTATCCTACAAACTTTTAGGGTTTTTGCGGATTGGCGACACCCTTCTTTTTTCATAATATGAAGTCATACAGGAACAGGATGTTCCGGAACATAAAACAACAATAATAGGTTCATGCATCAGGATCGTGAGATACGACAGGAGTCATATCTAGTACCCAAATACGAAAAAGCCCAACAGGATGTTGGGCTTTTTTTATGTCTGAATATTTAGGGTTTAAAAATTTCTGGCAGGCTATTTATAAGAATATGAGGAATGTTGTTTGGATAAACAATTTCGTCAGTTTGTCTGAGTTCATCAAGCGTCCACCACCGACTTTTATTAATCACAAGCTTTTCTTGTTCAGTCCAGTTCGATGTGTTCACTTCTTCATTTTTAATAAAAACAATAAAGAGTCTTTCATCGGAAGTCACAACTTCCGCACTTGGTAGCATCATTTCAAAATTGCGTGTTGCAACATGAGTGCCTACATTTTGCCGAACTACACCTAACTCTTCATAAAGTTCTCGGCAAGCTGCTTGCTCGAAGGTTTCCCCTTCTTCCAGTCCTCCGCCTACGGTTGCCCAATGGGATTGTCCAGCTAAAGCATCATTTGTATGAGTGAATTGAAATAAGAGGATTTGATGATTTTCATTAATAACCAATAGTCTTGAAGATTTTCTAATACGCATTTGATTTTTTCTTGAAGCAACAAGATGGCTATTATTCATATTCACTTTGCAAAGTTAAATCATTTCTCTATGTACGTTTTATCCTACAAACTTTTAAGGATTTTGCGGATTGGCGACACCCTACTTTTTTTCTAATATGAAGTCATACAGGAACAGGATGTTCCAGAACATAAAACAATAATAATACGTTCAAGCACCAGGAGCGTGAGATACGACAGGAGTCATATCTAATCACCAAATACAAGAAAGCCCGACAGGATGTCGGGCTTTTTTTATGCTTATTTAAAACTGATATTTATACTCACCTATAGCGGGGTATGCGCCTGTTCTTGCTTTTTATGGCGAATCCAACGCACCACCCAAATAACCGCAATCAGCACCACTATTGCCACAAGCGCAGGCACCAGCATAGCTGAAACCGAAAGTAAGATTGCTCCAATCCACTCACCTGTTGCGACTACAAAATTCCCTAAACCACCTGTGGTTGCAGTTGAAACACCACGTGCAGCAACGGTACTCATTTGCACCACACCTGCCGTACCACCACCGACAATAATCGCTGCCGCCCAAGTAGCAAACTGAGACATTTCCCCACTACTCACAGCCATTGTGGTAAGCGTACCCGCAATCATGGCCGCAGGGGTCGCGACTGTGTCCAAGGCGTTATCGACCCACGGAATGTAGTAAGCTGCAATTTCACACACCGTTGCCACACCTAAAGCCAAACACACCGATGGCAGAGCTAACCACTCAAAGCCTTTTGATGGCTCAAACCATCCCATCATGGTTGCAATGCTCATGACCAATAGCGGCACAAACACGCGAAAACCGCAGGCAGCGCTCAGGCCCACACCAATACATAAACCTAATATTGTTTCCATAACGGTTTCCTTTTCATGCCCATCACGGGTCTTGTTATGTAAGTCTTATTTTTAAATTAACAAAAAGCCCCATCGGGTGACAGGGCTTTTTGTTAAATGCGAACGCAAATATTATTTCATTCTTAACGTTTAAATTGCGTGCAGTAGCATTTCGTGCAAGGTGGTAAAGGGTCTGTGTTAATTTCTAAAAACACTCTGTGTCCGCATTGAGCACAGAAATAGAAGCCTGTTCCGGGTTTTTCGCCAGCTGTTACCATGATTACATTCCTATAATCGTATATATATTAAACAGGAATATAACCCACTTAAAGTGAATGTCAATTGTCCATTTCGCCCGATGATGATGGCATAAATGCAAAAAATGTTATTTGTACGATTTATCTTACACAGATTTAGGGATTTAGCGGATTGGCTGTCCCCTGCTTTTTTTCTAATATGAACTCATACAGGAACAGGATGTTCCGGAACATAAAACAACAATAATAGGTTCATGCATCAGGATCGTGAGATACGACAGGAGTCATATCTAGCAACCAAATACGAAAAAGCCCGACAGGATGTCGGGCTTTTTTTTATTTAAAACAATTATGATTTTAAAACCAAATTAAAATATAAAATTATTTCAATTAGAGTGGATTTAAAAAATATTTATTTCTCTACAAAAGTTGCTTTTACTCTTTTAGAAAACAGCATATATGGAATCCAAATCATTCCATAAAAGATACTTCTCATAAGCTCCTTTGAAGTATCGTTATCAAACACCTCTTCATTAGGTAATATTAATTTTATTAATAATGCATCCACAAGAATAAGAATTATAATTAAAACGCAAAATGATATAAATAATTTTGGAAAAAGAGAATGTTTTCTAAAAAATAAGTATAGCAAAATAAAGGAAATTAAGACTAAAAGTATATTAGCTACTATTTCCCAAGAAAGATAATATTTCCAAAGTGGATGATAGTATGGAGAGTCAACTGAAGTTAATAAATTAAACACCCCTTCTGAAAACATAGGATAGTAAGTCTGGTAACCAGTTACAATCAGCCTAATAGGAGAAATAATTAAGGCTATCCCAACTAAAGTTAACCAACCACCTAATCCTTTTAATTTATTAATCTCATTCATCTTAATTATTAAGTACTAAATATAAGTTTGATTTATATTATATTAAGTTTATTTTTTCAACAAATAAGCCCCACTATTATGGGGCTTATTTAGTTATTTTAATGGCTAAGCCACTTGACCTTCTAAAAAGTCTTGCGCAAAACGCTGTAATACACCGCCCGCTTCATATACAGAAACTTCTTCTTCTGTATCTAAACGGCAAGTCACAGGTACTTCAAGAATCTCTTCTTTACCATCCGATGTAGCACGTTCAATCACTAAAGTTAAAGTCGAACGCGGCGCAATATTACCAATCACGCTATAAAGCTCTGTACCATCTAGTTTTAAAGTCTTGCGGTTTACGCCCGGTTTAAACTCAAGTGGTAACACGCCCATACCCACCAAGTTGGTACGGTGAATACGCTCAAAACCTTCTGCCACAATCGCTTCAACACCTGCAAGGCGCACACCTTTTGCAGCCCAGTCACGGCTTGAACCCTGACCATAGTCAGCACCCGCGATAATGATTAACGGTTGCTTACGGTTCATGTAGGTTTCAATCGCTTCCCACATACGCATCACTTCGCCTTCTGGCTCTACGCGCGCTTTTGAACCTTGCTTAATGGTACCGTCTGAACGGACCACCATTTCGTTATAGAGTTTCGGGTTGGCAAATGTTGCACGTTGTGCAGTCAAATGGTCACCACGATGGGTTGCGTATGAGTTGAAGTCTTCTTCTGGTACGCCCATTTTGTGAAGATATTCACCCGCAGCCGAGTCCATTAAAATCGCATTTGAAGGCGACAAGTGGTCGGTGGTGATGTTGTCACCTAAAATTGCAAGTGGACGCATGTTCGCCAAAGTACGTGGTGCAGCCAACGCCCCTTCCCAATATGGTGGACGGCGGATGTAAGTACTTTGCGGACGCCAGTCGTAAAGTGGGCTTTTCGCTTGTTCAACTTCGCCCAAGTCAAACATTGGAATGTAGACTTTACGGAACTGTTCAGGCTTCACGGCTTCTTTAACTAACGCATCAATTTCAGCGTCAGATGGCCAGATGTCTTTGAGGTAAATCGGGTTACCGTCTTTGTCATGACCTAACGCATCTTTTTCGATATCAAAACGAATCGTACCCGCAATTGCATACGCTACAACAAGGGGTGGAGATGCCAAGAATGCTTGTTTTGCATAAGGATGGATACGGCCATCGAAGTTACGATTACCAGACAGTACTGCTGTTGCGTACAAGTCACGGTCAATAATTTCTTGCTGGATGACTGGATCTAACGCACCCGACATACCGTTACACGTTGTACAAGCGTAAGCCACAATACCAAAACCAAGTTTCTCTAAGTCTTTTAGAACACCTGCTTCTTCAAGGTAAAGTGCAGCCGCTTTTGAACCTGGTGCAAATGATGATTTCACCCAAGGTTTACGAACCAAACCAAGCTCATTTGCCTTACGTGCCAACAAGCCTGCCGCCACGGTATTACGTGGGTTAGAGGTGTTGGTACATGAAGTAATTGCAGCAATAATGATCGCGCCATCTGGCATTAAGCCATCAGAACGGTTTTCAACAACACCCGCAATACCTTTTTCTTTTAAATCGCTTGTTGAAACACGTGCATGTGGATTTGATGGGCCCGCAATGTTACGTGTGACTTTTGATAGATCAAAACGTAGTACACGTGGGTACTCTGCTTTGATCATGTCAGATGCCCAAAGACCGATTTCTTTTGCGTACTGTTCAACCAATGCCACTTGAGCATCTTCACGGCCTGTGAGGCGTAAGTAATCGATTGTGTTTTGGTCGATGTAGAACATTGCAGCCGTAGCGCCATATTCTGGTGTCATGTTTGAAATGGTTGCACGGTCGCCCACAGACATGCTGTCAGCACCTTCACCAAAGAACTCAAGGTAAGCACCCACCACACGCTCTTTACGTAAGAACTCTGTTAGAGCAAGTACGATATCTGTTGCAGTAATACCTGCCTGACGCTGACCTACAAACTCAACACCAATAATGTCTGGTAGACGCATCCAAGATGCACGGCCTAACATTACGTTTTCAGCTTCTAAACCACCCACACCCACAGAAATTACGCCCAAAGCATCTGTATGTGGTGTATGCGAGTCTGTACCTACGCATGTGTCTGGGAATGCTACGCCATCACGCGCCTGAATCACCGGAGACATTTTCTCTAGGTTAATCTGGTGCATAATGCCGTTCCCCGCAGGGATCACATCAACATTTTTAAATGCGGTTTTAGTCCACTCAATAAAGTGGAAACGGTCTTCGTTACGACGGTCTTCAACAGCACGGTTTTTTGCAAAAGCGTCTGGGTCAGCACCACCGTATTCCACTGCTAAAGAGTGGTCGACAATGAGTTGTGTTGGTACAACTGGATTGACTTTAGATGGGTCACCGCCTTTGTCAGCAATCGCATCACGTAAACCTGCAAGGTCAACCAATGCCGTTTGACCCAAAATGTCATGACACACCACGCGCGCTGGATACCATGGAAAGTCCAAGTCCTGACGGCGCTCAATTAACTGCGTTAAATAGGCAGTTAAGTTCTCGGCATCGGCACGGCGTACCAATTGCTCTGCGAGTACTTTAGAGGTGTAAGGCAGTTTTTCGTATGCGCCTGGCTGAATATCTTCAACGGCTTGACGCACGTCGTAATATTCAAGCTGGGTGCCTGCCAGCGGTTTACGGTATTTTGTGTTCATTAACCACGCTCCGCCAATGGTTTAAATTTGAGGTTTTCAGGGCCTGTGTAGTTCGCGCTTGGACGAATGATTTTGCCGTCTTGGCGTTGTTCAATCACGTGCGCTGACCAACCTGCTGTACGTGCAATCACGAACAATGGTGTGAACATTGCAGTTGGAACACCCATTAAGTGATAGCTCACCGCACTGAACCAGTCGAGGTTCGGGAACATGTTTTTCACTTCTTTCATCACTGCTTCTAAACGCTCAGCGATGAGGTACATTTTGGTGTTCTCTTGTGCTTGTGCCAAGTCATGCGCCACTTTCTTGATCACTTCGTTACGTGGGTCAGAAACTGTATATACAGGGTGACCAAAACCAATTACGACTTCTTTATTTTCAACACGTTTACGGATGTCAGCTTCTGCTTCATCTGCATTGTCGTAACGTTGTTGAATCACGAATGCAACTTCGTTCGCACCACCGTGTTTAGGTCCGCGAAGCGCGCCAATACCACCTGTAATTGCCGAGTACATGTCAGAGCCTGTACCTGCAACTACGCGTGACGTAAATGTTGATGCGTTGAACTCGTGCTCAGCGTACAAAATAAGCGACGTATGCATTGCTTGAATCCATTCTTCAGATGGTTTTTCGCCATGAAGTAAATGTAAGAAATGCGCTGCAATTGAGTCGTCATCAGTTTCAACTTCAATACGACGACCGTTGTTGCTGAAGTGGTACCAATAAAGCAACATTGAGCCTAGGCTTGCCATTAATTTATCAGCAATGTCTTTTGCGCCCGCTTCATTGTGGTCTTCGTGTTCTGGTGTTAAACAACCTAAAACTGAAACACCCGTACGCATCACATCCATTGGGTGTGCAGACGGTGGTAATTGCTCAAGTGCTGTTTTAAGTGCTGCTGGTAAGCCACGAAGTGCTTTTAATTTTGCTTTATACGCTTTGAGTTCAGCTTTGTTTGGTAATTTGCCATGTACGAGCAAGTGAGCAACTTCTTCAAACTGGCTACCCGCTGCAAGGTCAAGAATGTCATAGCCACGATAGTGCAAGTCGTTACCGCTACGTCCTACGGTACATAGTGCTGTGTTGCCTGCAACTTGTCCACTAAGTGCAACTGATTTTTTTGGTTTGAAGCCTGTTGTTGTTTCATTTGAGCTCATAAGATTGTCCTTTCCTATCTATTTAAATTATTTGGGAAACACGGCATATGTACCGTGTTTTACTTCTTATTTCTTTTTAGCAAATGCGTTGTCTAAGTAGTCTTCAAACGCGTAGTAATTAATGCGTTCATATAACTCTTTACGCGTTTGCATAATATCAACCACGTTCTTTTGAGTACCTTCTTTACGTAAGGTTTCGTACACAGTTTCGGCTGCCTTGTTCATGGCACGGAAAGCAGAAAGCGGATAAAGCGCAAGGCTTACATCGGCAGATGCTAACTCTTCAGTGGTAAACAGTGGTGTAGAACCAAACTCTGTGATGTTTGCCAAAATTGGTGCGCCAGTCTTCTGAGCAAATTGCTTGTACATATCAAGCTCGGTAATTGCTTCAGGGAACAACATGTCTGCACCCGCTTCAATGTAGGCACCCGCACGGTCAATGGCAGCTTGTAAGCCATCTACTGCCAATGCATCGGTACGCGCCATAATCACGAAGCTGTCATCACCACGCGCATCAACCGCAGCCTTAATACGGTCAACCATTTCTTCTTGAGTCACAATGGCTTTGTTCGGACGGTGACCACAACGTTTTGCGCCCACTTGGTCTTCAATGTGCATTGCCGCAGCACCAAACTTGATCAGTGCTTTTGTCGTACGGGCAATGTTAAATGCAGAAGCACCAAAACCTGTGTCCGCATCGACCAATAGTGGAAGATCACATACATCGGTAATACGACGTACGTCTGTCAACACATCATCAAGGTTACTGATTCCCAAATCAGGTAAGCCTAAAGAACCAGCTGCTACACCACCACCTGATAAGTAAATCGCTTTATAACCTGCACGTTTTGCCAAAAGTGCATGATTGGCATTGATGGTTCCAACCACTTGTAATGGCTTTTCTTGGGCTACGGCATCGCGAAATAGCTGACCTGCGGATTGTTTAGCCATTGTTATGTTCTCCTTGTGCTTGTAGCAGTGTTTGCTCAATAATTTTGTAAGAAGCATTGATATGTCGATGCATGAGCAGCTCGGCAAGTTCACCATCGCCTTCTGCAATTGCATCTAAAATACGGATATGTTCGTCCCAAGCTTTGCTCGGTCGATCGGGTGTGTTTGAAAACTGAATTCGGTACATACGGATGAGGTGATAAAGCTCATCACATAGCATTTTTTCTAGCGTTTTATTGCCACTACTTTTGATAATGCAGTAGTGAAAATCGTCCTGCCCTTCTTGCAAGTAATATCCCTTACCTGCTTTAAAGTTTTCATCTTCAGCATGCATACGTAAAACATCACGTAGCGCCAAGATTTGCTTTTTATCAATATGCTGTGCAGCAAGTTTGCAAGCCAAACCCTCTAAAGACGCACGAATCTGATAAAGCTCTTTAAACTGTTGCAGTGAAAGCGAAACCACGCGCGCGCCCACGTGTGCAGTACGCTCAACCAAACGTTGCCCTTCAAGGCGATGAATCGCTTCGCGCAAAGGCCCACGACTAATACCATAAGTGCGTGCCAGTTCAGGCTCGGAAATCTTGCTGCCTGCCGGAATTTGACCCAAAACAATCGCCGTCTGTATTTGTTTAAATACATTCTCGGTCAGTGTTCTTCCCTGACTTTGTAGTGGCTCTGGTGCGAAGGTCAAATCTTGCATATTGTCGACAATTTTTAATCAATTATGAGTTTTATAGCGGTATGAATGAAAAAAATCAAGGTGATTGTTGACACTTTACAGAACGCATCAGGTCAATTTTTATAGCCTCACCGCTTATATCACCTTATATTTAAAGCATTAAACCACTTGCCAATTAGTATTTATAAAACAGTTATTTAATATTATTTTACCTATAGATTTATGGCACTTTTTTAGCTACTTTTCGACCTCTAATCTTTTGTTTCAAACTTTAGTCTACAACCAATGTATTACAGCAAGATTGTAGACAATCTGCTTGAATGAAAGCATGAGTTAGAAATTAGTTTCTATTTACCGTAATTTCTTTTAAATCTTTTTATCATTTTCATCCAGAAAATATCGATATTAGTGAAATTATCAGGTGCTTCACGGTAGCTTTATTGATACATTATTGAGCATCGACATAGTTGTGGCGTATTTTTCGAGACAGAAAAAACCCAATACTATGCATATTGTTGAATGAAAGGACTTTTTTGATGTTTCAACATATCCCCCCATACGCAGGCGATCCAATTCTCTCTTTAATGGAACAGTTCAATGCTGATACTCGTTCTGGAAAAGTGAACTTGAGTATTGGTCTTTACTATAACGAAGACAGTATTGTTCCTCAGTTAGAGACCATTATTGAAGCGCAAAAGCGTATCGAGCCTAAAAACGGTAAAACCAAACTTTATTTGCCAATGGAAGGCTTCAAACCTTACCGTGAAGCAATTCAAGCACTTTTATTTGGTGCAAACAGCCCAGCAGTTAAAGCTGGCCGTGCTGTAACCATCCAAACACTTGGTGGTTCAGGTGCATTGAAAGTTGGTGCGGACTTTTTAAAAACTTATTTCCCAAATTCAGACGTTTGGGTAAGCCAACCAACTTGGGATAACCACGTTGCGATTTTCAATGGCGCTGGCATCAAAACTCATTTCTACCCATATTTTGACAACGAAACACGTGGTGTAGATTTTGACGGTATGCTTTCTACACTTAAAACTTTGCCTGAGCAAAGCATTGTGTTATTGCACCCATGCTGCCACAACCCAACTGGTGCTGACTTAAACCCAGCGCAATGGGACCAAGTGATTGCAGTATTAAAAGACCGTAACCTTATTCCATTCCTAGACATCGCTTACCAAGGTTTCGGTGACGGTATGGAAGAAGATGCGTATGCAATCCGTGCTTTAGACCAAGCGGGTCTAAACTTCATTGTGAGCAACTCGTTCTCTAAAATCTTCTCTTTATATGGCGAGCGCGTTGGCGGCTTAACTTTCGTATGTGACGATGCAGAAGCTGCTCAGTGCACATTCGGTCAGTTAAAAGCGACTGTACGCCGTATTTACTCTAGCCCTCCTACAACAGGTGCTTGGTTAGTTGATGAAGTTTTAAATGACGCTGCACTTAACCAACAATGGCAAGGTGAAGTGAAAGAGATGCGTGAACGTATTATTAAAATGCGTAGCATCTTGAAAGACGAACTGACTAAAGCATTACCAGACCGTGACTTTAGCTACCTTGTAAACCAAAAAGGTATGTTCAGCTACACAGGTTTAACTGCTGAGCAAGTTGATATCTTGCGTGAAGAATATGCAATCTACTTAGTACGCAGTGGTCGTATTTGTGTTGCTGGTTTAAACATGAACAATGTTTACACTGTTGCTAAAGCAGTTGCAGAAGTGCTTGCTAAATCAACAGAAGCGGCATAATACATCTATTAAAAAAGGCGCTTCGGCGCCTTTTTTTATGTCTCGATATTAAGATTTAGCTTTGCCCCAATATTTCAGTTTTGAGGTATGACCAATACCCACATTAAAGCTATTGGTTGGGTCGAGTTTTTGATAAAAGTTAGCTAAGGCAGGCTTGGCAATATAGAGATGCCCGACATTATGCTCTGCTGGATACTCAGCACGGCGCGCATCCAGTAACTTCCACATTTGATGTTCCATTTCTAATGGGTCATGGCCCTTTTTAAGAATATAGTCTTGATGGAACACATGACAAAAGAAATGCCCATAATAGAGTTTATGGATGATTTTATTTTCCATTTCGGCAGGCAGTTGCTCTACCCACTCGCGGTCATTACGACGTAAAGCAATATCAAGCGCCACAATATCTTCAACTTCACTACGGTGTGTATCACGATAACGAATTGCCGCCCCTGCAATCGCAAAACGGTGTAAGAACGCTTTTCGGCCTTCCTCTTCGCTACATACGAAATAGTTACCTGACTGATGCACTGCAAAATATTCTTTTAAAAACTGCTCGGTCTGAGCTTTTGAATTATTTTCGACACGTAAAACCAAATGGTGCTCATAACGGTCTCGATACTCGGTCATACGCTTAGGCAAATGACTCGGTAAAAAGAAGGTGATCGCCTGTAAAATATGATCCGTTAAGCCTTTAATTTTAAATCTTTCTAAGAAGCCATCAACTTTATCTTTCATGGCAAAAGCTTTTGGAACATTGGCTGTGCCGAACTTTTCAATAAATAAGAACGTGTCTTTCCCGTACTTCTCACCAATCAAATAAGCATCTCGGTGAATATATTCACCAGCGATTGGTAGGCTTGGCAGTGAGGTCAGTAAGTAACGGCGAATCGCTGTTAAATCATCGGCATCATTAGTACCTATATAAAAGACATTACTCTCTACTTTTTCATAAGTATCAAGGCGAACCGCAAATACACACACTTTACCTGCCGAACCCGATGCTTCAAACAAACGTGACGGGTCTGCATTAAAACGAGCAGGCGTATCTTCATCAACTTGAGTCACATCGTGAGCATAATGATGGTCCGATGCCTGCTTTTCAGCATCATCTAAAATATCTACGGCTTGATATTTCTGCTTCTCTAATCGAGTCAAAATTTCTTCGGGAGTCGAACCTAAATTCACCCCTAAATGATTCACCAGCTCTAATTGACCAGCAGCATTGACCTGAGCATATAACGCCAGTTCCGTATACGCAGGACCGCGGCGTACCAAGGCACCGCCAGAGTTATTACAGACACCACCAAGTACCGATGCACCAATACAAGATGAACCAATCACCGAATGTGGTTCACGATCATAGCCTTTTAAAATTTGCTCTAAATTATCTAAGGTCGCACCTGGTAAACAAATGACTTGCTTGCCGTCATGGATGACTTGAATGCCCTTTAATCGGCGCGTACTCATGACCAAAACAGGACGGTCATAATCATCGCCATATGGGGTTGAACCACCAGTGAGTCCTGTATTGGCCGCCTGCATAATCACAATACAGTCCGCCTCAATTGCAGCCTGCAAAACTTGCCATTGTTCTAGCAATGTACCCGGCACCACCACAGCAAGTACTTTCCCCTCACCAAAACGACGACCTTGACGGTACTGACGCGTGCTTTGATCATCGGTCATAACATGCGAACGCCCTACAATGTTTTGTAAGCGTTCAATCACTGCTTGAGGAGAAAATGTTTGCATGATGGTTTCCTTTTGGTCATCCATATAAGATCTAGCTGTAATCCATGCTAAAACTAGATCAGCGCGACGGAGTCTTACAGGGAAAAGTTCGATGTAAGCAGCTCATTCTGTTACTTTGGTTTTGCCCAAAGTAACCAAAGGCACTCTCACTTACAGAACCTATTCGCTGTATCCATTTTTCAATTTATATTGCAAAAACAAATCCTTGCTCATACCACGCAGGCTGTAAGTGACGCTTAGCACCAGTGACTAATTTCTAGAGTTAGATTTAATTCAAATTGGCTACGCGTTGGCGGCAGGGATGCCGCCTGTTGAGCAACTGTACAAGGAAGTACGGTTTGCTCAACAAAAGGTTTTTGGTTACTTTTTTAAAAAAGTAACGTCAATTAGCTACTTCCACTGAACTTTTTCCGATAAGACTCCGTCGTGCCAATATCATCAAAGTTAATACGGAAATGTTAGAACTTCATCGCCTGTACTAAACAATCCGCATTAATATCCGAAATCGACTTAGCACCTGTAAGCGTCATCGCAACACGCATTTCCTTATCAATCAAATCAAGCAAGTTCGATACCCCTTGCCCACCAGCTGCTGCCAAGGCATACACAAATGCACGGCCAAGTAGAACTGTATCGGCACCAAGAGCTAACATCCGCACCACGTCTAAACCATTACGAATGCCTGAGTCAGCCAAAATCGCTAAATCACCTTTTACCGCATCAGCGATTGCAGGCAATGCACGAGCAGAAGACATCACGCCATCTAACTGACGACCACCGTGATTCGACACTACAATACCGTCAGCACCAAAACGCACAGCATCTTTGGCATCTTCAGGGTCTAAAATGCCCTTAATTACCATTGGGCCATCCCAAAACTCACGAATCCACTCAAGGTCTTTCCATGAAATCGATGGGTCGAAGTTCGAGCCTAACCAGCCAATATAATCTTCAAGCCCAGTCGGTTTACCTAAATATTTAGAGATATTGCCCAAGTCATGCGGACGCCCCATTAAGCCGACATTCCACGACCAATGTGGATGGAACACAGACTGCATATAACGACGCATCGCTGCATTTGGCCCACTCATACCCGAATGAGCATCCCTGTAACGCGCACCCGGCACAGGCATATCTACAGTAAACACCAGTGTTGAACAGCCTGCCGCTTTTGCACGTTCCAAGGCATTCCGCATAAAACCTCGGTCACGTAATACATAAAGCTGGAACCACATAGGGCGGTTAATTGCAGGTGCAACTTCTTCAATTGGACATACCGAAACCGTTGAAAGCGTAAATGGAATGCCCTTTTTGTCGGCTGCCATCGCTGCCTGCACCTCACCACGGCGTGCATACATACCTGTTAAACCAACAGGCGCTAATGCAACCGGCATCGACAAGGTTTCGTTAAATAGTTTTGTCTCTAAACTTAACGCTGACATGTCATTCAGCACACGTTGACGCAATGCAATTTCTGACAAATCTTGTACGTTACGCTTTAAGGTATATTCCGAATACGCTCCACCATCAATGTAGTGAAATAAAAATGGAGGTAAGCGACGTTGTGCCGCAGCACGATAATCATTGCCAGAAGAAATAATCATTTTGAATCAACTCTATTTAAACGATTTGCACGTTTCTGGCGAGCTTCATCTTCATCCAGAGAACGCACATGATTAATCACAAATTCAATATGACCGCAGACAGCTTGGCGTGCGGCCTCGGGATCTTTACGATCAATAGCATCCATCACCTGAAAGTGCTGCTCGCTCAGCAAGTCACCATTTACGGGATCGTTATAAACTTTTTTACGCCCTAACAAGACGTTGTATTGCAGCAAATCAAACAAGCTGCGCATCATTTGAATCAGCACCACATTGTGAGATGCTTCAGCAATTGCTAAGTGAAATTCAGCATCTGCCACCGCAGCCTGCGCAGAGTCACCTGCATTTTGATGGCGACTAATTTCATTAAAATAATGATGAATTTTGGCGCGATCTTCAGGCGTTGAGCGCAATGCGGCATACCATGCCGTGCCACCTTCAAGTAATAACCGCGCCTCTTGCACATCAAAACGGTACAGCGGATCTTCTTCAATCAAGTTACTAATTGGGTTCACAATCAGTTGCTGTGGCCACTGTTCAGGTAACTGCTGAATATAAGTCCCATCGCCACGGCGGCTACTGAGCACACCTTGACTATTAAGCTGCTGAATCGCTTCACGCAAAGACGGACGAGAAACCCCTAAACTTGTTGCAAGCTGGCGTTCGGCAGGCAAACGGTCACCTTTTTTCATGTGGCGTTCTTCAATTAATGCCTGCAATTTCATGACCACTTGATCGGAGATTCTCATCGCGTTTCCTTCACTGGAGTTATGGAATCATCCACGGCACCAGATAAGCCTGAACCGTAATAATGATGCCAACAAAGACAGTGAATATGATGCTATGTTTTACCGTGAAACGGAACAAGTCAGATTCTTTTCCAACTAAGCCTACTGCTGCACACGCAATCGCAATTGACTGTGGAGAAATCATCTTACCTGTCACACCACCACTGGTATTGGCAGCCACAAGCAATACTTCTGGAATACCAATTTGCTGCGCTGTAGTTGCCTGTAATGCCGAGAACAAAGCATTTGAAGAGGTATCTGAACCCGTAAGGAATACACCAAGCCAACCCAAAAATGGTGAGAAGAAAGTAAACGCATGACCCGTATGTGCTAGCGCCAAAGCCAAAGTTGCAGATAAACCTGAATAGTTCGCAATAAAAGCAAAAGCCAACACCATACCAATCGAGTAAATCGGTGTTTTCAACTCATTAAGTGTTTCACCAAAAGTCGTTACTGCTTCACTTGCTTTCATTTTTAATAAAATAGCAGTGATGATTGCGGCAATAAAAATTGCCGTACCAGTTGCAGAGAACCAGTCAAACTTATAAATCGCTTCGTATGGCTTCATCTCTGCCACAATTGGCGGCATTTTTTCGACCAATTTATGCAAATACGGTACTTCAAGTTTAAAAATCCAGTGCTCAAGAGCGCCATCTTTTGCAAATAATGCTTTAAATGGCTTAACACTCCAGATGGTTACCATGACCGTTAAGATTGCAAATGGAGACCACGCCTTAGCAATTTTCCCAATACTGTAACGTTGAACCGTTGTAGGTTGCTGAATTAGAGTTTGGCCAGCTTCAGGTTCAAAGCGGAAAATATGTTTTGGTTTCCAGAAACGGAACAATACAGTCAGGCTGACCAATGAAGCAATTGCAGCAGTAATGTCTGGTAATTCAGGGCCAATAAAGTTAGATGTAAGATATTGGGCAATCGCAAAAGCGCCACCACCAACCAATACAGCAGGCCAAGTTTCCTTAACACCACGCCAGCCATCCATAATCGCCATGATCCAGAACAGTACGATCAGCGTTAAAAACGGCAACTGACGCCCAACCATCTGGCTAATTTCCATAGTGTCTACGCCTGACACCTGCCCCGCCACAATAATTGGAATACCCATTGCACCAAATGCAACTGGTGCTGTATTTACAATTAAACATAAACCAGCTGCGTAAAGAGGTTTAAAGCCTAAACCTACAAGAAGTGCAGCCGTAATTGCGACAGGAGCACCAAAACCTGCAGCCCCTTCAAGGAAAGTACCAAATGCAAAACCAACGAGTAACATTTGCAGACGTTGGTCTTCAGTAATTGACAAAATGCTTGAGCGAATAACTTCAAACTGTCCCGTTTTTACCGAAATCTTGTATAGAAACACTGCCCCAATAATGATCCATGAAATTGGCCATAGACCATAGAAGAAACCATAAATAATAGACGCAAAGGCCATTTGACCCGGCATTTGATAGAAAAAGAGAGCAATCAATAATGCAATAATGACTGTGCCCGTACCCGCGATACTGCCTTTTAAACGAAAAACTGCTAATGCCAAAAAGAAGAAAATAATCGGGATTAATGCAACCGCACTGGACAGCCAAATATTATTTAAAGGGTCATAAAGTTGTTGCCACATATTGAGCATTGTCATCTCCTTGAAATGCCGGGGCGAATTTTTGTACCTTAAATTTTTAAACATTCAGCACAATTGGTATGACCAATTAAAAATTAAGTGCAAATGTTGTTCCTTAAACCACAGATCGCATCATAAACACAGATATTGGTAAGATCAATCATTAAATAATCATTATAATTGGTATGACCAATAGCACTAAGCAAAATCAAGTAATTCCTAATTTATAGATTTATTTATTAGACTAAAGTTGTAAAAATCTTTCTCATAATTTTAGATCGAGTCTGTAAAAATGAAGTGAAAAATTTGAATATAAAAACTATAAACATTCCTGTTTCATGATCTATGTATAATGTGCACACAACTCAAACCACATGTATTGAATTGAATAATGACTACTTTAACGTGTTTTAAAGCTTATGATATCCGAGGCAAACTCGGCACCGAATTGAATGAAGAAATCGCCTATAAAATTGGCCGCGCTTACGGACAAATCTATAAACCAAAGACTGTGGTTGTAGGTTGTGATATTCGTCTAAGCAGTGAGGCTTTAAAACAAGCGACTATCCGCGGGTTAAATGACGCGGGTGTCAATGTTCTTGATTTAGGCATGACAGGTACTGAAGAAGTTTACTTCGCCGCTTTCCATTTAGATGTGCAAGGTGGTATTGAAGTTACTGCGAGCCATAACCCAATGGACTATAACGGTATGAAATTGGTACGAGAAAATGCTCGTCCAATTAGTGCCGATACTGGTTTAAAAGAAATTCAGGCTTTAGCAGAAACCAATAACTTTGAAGAAGTTAGTCAAAAAGGTACAACTCAAAGTTATAACATTTTGCCTGAGTTCGTTGATCACTTAATCACCTATATTGAACCTGCAAAAATCCGCCCACTTAAGTTAGTGGTAAACGCGGGTAATGGTGCAGCTGGCCACGTGATTGATGCAATCGAAGAAAAATTTAAGGCGCTTAACATACCAGTTGAATTTATTAAAATTCACCATGAAGCAGATGGTACTTTCCCAAATGGAATTCCTAACCCGATTTTAATTGAAAACCGTGACAGTACTCGAAATGCTGTACTTGAGCATAAAGCGGATATGGGAATTGCATGGGACGGTGACTTTGACCGCTGTTTCTTGTTTGATGAAAAAGGTCAGTTCATTGAAGGCTACTATATTGTTGGTCTATTGGCTCAAGCTTTCTTGATTAAACAATCAGGCGAGAAAATTGTGCATGACCCACGTTTAGTGTGGAACACATTTGATATCGTAGATGAATACAAAGGTGTTGCAGTACAGTCAAAATCTGGTCACGCGTTCATTAAAGACGTTATGCGTGAGAACAATGCTGTATATGGCGGCGAAATGAGTGCCCATCACTATTTCCGTGACTTTGCTTACTGCGACAGCGGTATGATTCCTTGGTTACTCACCGTTGCCCTACTCTCTGAAACAGGACAATCACTTTCAACACTCGTTGAAAATATGATTACCAAGTTTCCTTGTAGTGGTGAAATCAACTTTAAAGTGGCTGACACACAAACCACTATTCAAAAGATTTTCGATTTCTATGCCGAACAAAAACCAGAAATTGACCGTACCGATGGTGTAAGCCTCGACTTTGGTGCATGGCGTTTTAATGTCCGCGCTTCAAACACTGAGCCTTTACTACGTCTTAACATTGAAAGCCGTGCAGATCGTCAAGCTCAGCCAATGCAGCATTATGTAGATGAATTGACTGGATTAATTCAGTCTTAATAGAGCTCATATCAAAGAGATGGAACATTATTGTTCCATCTCTTCTTGGTTATTCTGCATAATTTTATAAGTATGATTATGTCCGTCTAATACATCCTTATTTAGATTTTCATAACCTTTCAACAGCGCTTTCTTATCAAAATTACACGTTGGATTTTCATTGATAAATTTTTGGTGAATGGCACTATAACAACTCGAGACATCATCAACAAATTGATAGTAATCAGATAAAGGTAGCCCTGCGAGCTTTAATAGCTTTGGAGCCACAAAACTTGCAGCAATATAAGGTTGCTTTAAAGGCTTCTTATCTAATTTATAATTACTCCATACCACAAATGGTGTCTGGTAATTTTTTAAATTAGTTCGCTCAGGATCATCTTTAAAAAATCCATAATTCTCATAAACTTCTTGTAGATTCGGTAAATGATCGCCAAAGGCCACTAAAATTGTTGGTCGATCTACTGTCTTTAAATATTCAGCGAGCTCTTTCAGTTTTTGGTTAGCACGCGCAGTTCCAGCAGTATAAGTACTTAATTTCTGCTTTTCGGTTTCAGATAATTCTTTGTTAAATTTATAATTCTGCTTACCGAATCGATCATCATTATACGTAGGATGATTTTCAACAGTAATCGCATAAATAAACTTTGGCTGTTGCTCATTCTCATCTAAAGTCGATTTAATCGAATCAAAAATAAAATCATCCGAAGCCCAGCCTCCCAAATTAAAGACTTTTTTCTGATCTCTTTGAGTGACCATATTTTCAAGTGATATAAATTTCTGAAAACCTAACTGTGGATATACTTTATTACGATTATAATAATAACTGTAGTTATTATGCATAACTACAGTTTGATAGCCGATTGAATTTAAGAAATAAGGCAAAGAATAAATTGGCTTTTTCAATTTAGAAACATATAACAGCTCGTTTGGGAAAAAAGTTGTATTGAGGCTCGTCAGTACTTCAAATTCGACATTCGCAGTACCTCCACCAAAAGAGGGCGACAATAAATTAGATACTTGATTTTGATGAACAAAAGATAGTAAGTCTTTTGGTAAACCACTTTCTAAATGATGAGCATCCCAAAAAGATTCCTCCATCACTATAACAATATTTGGATATTCCTTCCCACTCTCTTCTAAAGGTTGAGTAGAATGATGTTGCTGCAAAATCTGGTGTATGTCTTGCTCAGATACTTTACGGTTCGGTAATAAAACACTTGTTACATTATCCAATACCTTAGATACGTAAAAAGTTACAAATCCATAATCTTGAATATTCCGATAATCGCCATTCCAGTCATTTCTAGTATTTGGAAACTCCTGTAAGCTTGCACAAATTTTCGGTTTATTTTCAGAAAAACAAGCTCCTGTAGGATTTTTAATAAAGTTTAAATAAATTAAACCACTACTGATTAATCCGAAGATAACAATATTGGGAACATATGTATGAAAAGTGGCTTTACTTTCTTTACGTAAAGCGATGAGTAGTATGATAAGAAAGAAAATAATCAAAGTAAAAAAGATAAGTTGCAAGTGCCAAGGAGTAGCCTTCATTGCCTCTGGTAGTAAAAAAATATCTTCAGGGCTTAAATTACTAAATAAATACTGTTGCTTCTTTTTATTAATAAAATTCAAAAATATAACGAATAATTGGCTTAAAAAAATAGCAGCATATTTACGACCAACCACAATAAAAAATAGTTGAATTACTGCATAGTTAAAAAGAATTGAAAAAATAGCCTTTTCTGAAATCAGATGGATATAAAACTTATGCCAAGTCAGGTTCATATCCCACGCAACATATACACCTATACAGGTGGATAAAAAAGCAATAAAGATAAATAACAATTGTTGACGTAGGAAGACCATGACTTTAAGTAAAGTGACAAAGAGCAATGGCGAATACTACCATAAAAGTAATCGCCAAATTAGTAGATCTATCAATTTGCTAGATCTGCCTCCCCGCTCTTTCTTTTCAAAAACCACTTAGCCACGCCTCTTCGCATAAAGAAGCTAATCATTGGCTTCTCAATGAAGCTATAAGATATCCATCCCCATATTAATGCTCCTATTGATAATAAAATAATCATTAATTGTACTGTATTATTATTTATTAAATTTATTTTATTTAAAACAATTACACCTACACCTAGAACAAATGAGTGTGAAAGATAGAGTGAATATGAAGAATCACCTATTCTCAAGAATAAATTAGATAATTTTGTTTCTTTTTTATCAAAAAAACCTTTATTATCTAAAGTTAGCAATAGGCCCATTAATATAAAAGAAGGGAGCCCATAAATAAACAGCCTTTCTGGTATACTATTATTTATTGATAAAGTTATTAGAGCTATACTAGCAAACCCTATTAGGAACCACATATCTCTAGCTTCTCTTCTATAAATTAGAAAATACAATATCATTCCAAATAAAAATTCTAAAATAATAGGATTTGAAAGATAACCCAAATAAAAGGTTTTATATTGGATTAAGCTAGATATTGAAAATGCAGACAAAACAAAACCAGTAAATATATATCTATACTTATTAATTAATAATAATGATATTGCAAACAATAAATAGAAATGGACTTCGTATACTAAAGTCCATGCTACTTGAACAAGATTAACAAATTCTGTATATGGAATTAACAAATATGAGGGTAAAATTTTTGTTGGTGCTGATGCACTTCTATTAATTGACTCTGGACTAATAAGAAATATTAATAAAGCTATAGTCGCATATACATAAAAAATTGGATAAATTCTTACTACTCGTTTATATAAGAAGTCCCCAACTTCTACTTTTTTCCCAAAAGTAATATACATCATGATAAAACCAGAGATAATAAAAAATAAATCTACTCCTCCCGCCCCCCAAGAATAATAATCTTTTTGTTCTACTGCATAATGAACCAATATAGCTCCACTAGCATGATGTAAAACAACAGCAAGAGCTGCCAATCCTCTCAAATATTGAATTGATTTAATCATTTTTTTTCCAATTTTTTGAAAAAATAATAATATTAATGGGACCCATTATTTTTAATAAGCCCCATTAATATATTACGAATACTATCTCTGAAAATATCCTATTAATATTAATTAATTTTTAGTTCTATATCCCTCTGGATTATGCTTCTGCCAATTCCAACTATCTTTTAACATATCTTCCAAACCATATTGCGGTTGCCAACTCAACTCAGCAACAGCACGAGTATTATCTGCAAAAGAAGTCGCCACATCACCTGCTCGGCGTGGTGCGAATTCGAAAGCAACAGATACGCCATTGACCTGTTCAAAGGTATTTTTAACCTGTAATACTGATGAGCCATTACCCGTTCCAATATTCCATGCACGGCATCCTGTTGCTTGTAATCGGTTAGTTAGAGCACATAAATGTGCATTGGCTAAGTCAACGACATGAATATAATCACGTACACCAGTACCATCTACTGTGTCATAGTCATTACCATAAATAGATAATTTTTCACGGCGGCCAACAGCAACCTGTGTAACGTAAGGCATTAAATTATTTGGAATACCTTGTGGATCTTCGCCAATACGTCCACTTTTATGTGCACCTACTGGGTTAAAATAACGAAGTAAAGCAATCGACCATTTAGAGTTAGAAAAAGACAATTTTTGTAATAATTGCTCAACAATCAATTTGGTATAACCATAATTATTACTTGGCATACCTGTTGGCATTTCTTCATTTAAAGGAGACGTATTCGCTTCATCATATACTGTTGCAGATGAGCTAAACACAAGTGTATAAACACCTGCTTTCTCCATTGACTTAACCAGTTGGATACTACCTGCAATATTATTATCAAAATAAATAAGAGGTTTTTCCTGGCTTTCACCAACCGCTTTTAGACCTGCAAAATGAATAACTGCATCGATTGTATGATTTTGAAATACCTGATCAAGCTCATCTGCATTACGAATATCACCCTCTACAAAAGTTAAACTTTTTTGGGTGAGTTCTTGAACTCTATTTAAAGACTCTTCTGAACTATTTGAAAGATTGTCATAAACAATAACTTCATGGCCAGCATTCAAAAGCTCTACACAGGTATGTGAACCAATATAGCCAGCACCGCCAGTAACCAGAATTTTAGCCATCTATTTTTCCTAATAAAATTTTAATTAATCCACGCGTTGAAGCATCGAGTGTTGAAAGATCGTTTTGAACACCATTTAAAATCGGGAGTAACTGGTCAGCAATCTGCTTACCTTTTTCCACTCCCCACTGATCAAAGGGATTAATGTTCCAGATTACAGACTGAACAAATACTTTATGCTCATATAAAGCAATCAACATCCCTAAACTATAAGGATTAAGCTCTTTTAAAAGTAATGTTGAACTTGGCTGGTTTCCTTCATATTGCTTATAAATAGGCAAACTCTCCAGTTCTTTTGTATCTAGAGCTTCGTTACCAAAAGCCAATAAACGTGATTGTGCTAAACAATTTGAAAGCGCAAGATGATGTTGCTCAACTAATGCTTCAGCATTTTCTACATAAGTAAAATGATCTGCATTGTAACGTTGTATAGGGGCAATAAAATCACAACTTACTGCCTGAGTTCCCTGATGGAGTAATTGATAAAAGGCATGTTGAGCATTTGGCCCAACTTCACCCCATACAATTGGGCAAGTATCTAATTCAACTTTTTGTCCACCACGTTGTACCGATTTACCATTAGACTCCATTTCGAGCTGTTGCAAATAAGCTGCAAAATATTTTAAACGGCCATCATAAGGTAATACAGCATGGGTCTGAATATTTAAAAAGTTATTATTCCAGACGCCTAATAATGCCATAAGCACAGGTATGTTCTGCTCAAAACTTGTATTTTGGAAATGCTCATCAACAGCATGGGCACCAGCTAAAAGCTGTTGAAAACCTTCAACCCCAACTGACAATGCGATAGGTAACCCAATACACGACCAAAGAGAATAACGTCCACCAACCCAATCCCAAAGTAATAATTGATTTTCAGGAGCAATCCCCCACTCTGACATTTTGTTAGCTTTTGTAGAAACACCAATAAAATGGCTTTTTACCACCCGTTCGTGTTTCCCTAACGCTTTCTCAAGCCACTGTCGAACAGTTTGTGCATTGGATAAAGTATCAATAGTGCCAAATGACTTCGAAGAAATAATAAATAAAGTTGTTTCTGGACGCAGTTGATGAAGCAATTCCGATAACTGACTACCATCCATTGTTGATACGAAATGAACATTGAGTGGTTTGGCTGTTTTTACTTTAAAATCCGATAATGCATGGGTCACCATTTGAGGCCCTAAATCAGATCCCCCTACCCCAATATTAACGACATCTTGAATGACTTCACCTGTGGCGCCACGGTATTGTCCAGCATGGATTTTTTCAACCAACGCATACATACGCTGCAATTGGCTATGGACCTTTTCAGTTAATTCCGGAAATTTAGAATATTCTAATGGTAAACGTAAAGCCCAATGCATTGCAGCACGCTGTTCGGTACAGTTGACTTTATCTTGAGAAAATAATCGTTCAATCCAGTGAGTCAATTGTTTAGTTTTTGCTAAAGCCACCAATTGCTCTAACACACTTTTAGTCACACGGTGCTTACTATAATCAAAAACCAGTTGATCGAACTTTACAGAATATTGCTGAAATCGATCGGGCTCTGATGCAAATAATTCTTTTATATGTAAATTTGAATTTTTCTCAACCAAAGAATGAAGCTGCGCGATAGGGGAAACTAGCTCTTTGGGAAACTTCTCGATAGATTTACTCATAATCGACCTACTCCTTCATAAGCAAAACCTTTAGATTTCACATATGCTGGATCATAAATATTACGCCCATCCAAAATAAGAGGATGCTGCATCAATTGTTGTAACTGTTTAAAATCAGGACTCCAATACTGCTTCCATGCCGTGACTAAGCATAAAGCATGTGCTCCTTGTGCTGCTTCATATTGATCAGCACATAAAATCAGGTCTTCTCGACTGCCATATAAAGCTGCAATTTCATCAAGAGCTTGCGGATCATGTAACCGTACTTTTACACCTTGGGCCCATAAAGCAGCCAATAAGATATGAATAGGTGAGTTATGTGTGCTTGGAGTGTTCTCTTTAAATGAAGCCCCCCAAATTGCAACCGTTTTTCCACTCAAGTCACAATGATAATAGTTCCATAATTTACGGAATAAAATTTCTTTTTGTTGTTCATTAATCGCCCATACTTGTTCTAGAAGACGGCTTTTCGCACCTGTTTCAGAAACCGTACTGGAGAGTGTTAAAATATCATGTGAAAAATTTTCACCGCCAAATCCAACACCTGCTGATAAATAAGCTGCGCCAATACGTGTATCTGCAGCAATGCCATGCTTTACATTGGCAATATCAATGCCCAACTTTTCAGCAACTAGAGCAAGATCATTCATGTAGCTAATGCGAGTTGCCAACATGCCTGAAATACTAAGTTTGGTAAATTCGGCATCTAAAATCGGCATAAATAAATATTGATAACTAAAACGGAAGAATGGACGTAATAACTCTTGCATTATGTCTTGAGCATAGCTTGATTCAACACCAACAATGACATGTTTTACATTGAGTACACTATTAATCGCATTACCCTCCTGAATCACGTCAGGAAAATAAATCCACTCGTCTTTAGGTAAATGTTGCTTTAATTTTTCTGTACCATGTAAACCAAAAGTTGAACCATTAACCATTAACCTTGGATGAACAATTGGACGCTCGCTTAACTTCTCAACCGTTTTTAAGGCAAGGTCTATTTGTGTAGGGCTAAAACAAAATAAATAAACTTCAATATCTAAAGGAATTTGAGAAAAAGGACTTTCTGTTAAAAAACCTGCCTTTCTTTGTTTATTTAAATAATGATTAACTTCTTGATCTTGATATGAAAGTACAGATATATTTTCTTCACAGGTGACACTTGTACACCAATAGATCTGATTACCATATTCAGCTAGTAACGCTGCCATTACACCAGCGTGCAAGGTGGTTCCAAATACCGCGATTTTCATTGTACACCTGATTTTAATATTCTATAGAATTCTCTTCCCATTATGGGAAGAGAATATATTGAACAGCTCACATATTCATTATTTTTTACAAATACTTAAGTTGAGCTACAAAATTTATAATTTAAGTTCTTGAATCAACTGTTTAAAATCATTTCCTAATTTAGGATGTTCAATACCATAGTGTAGAACAGCTTTTAAATAACCAAGCTTACTACCACAGTCAAAGGTTTGTCCCTGCATACGATAGGCTTCAACTACATCAGTTTGTTGCAGCATCGCAATTGCATCTGTTAGTTGAATTTCATTACCCGCACCTTTCGGTGTATTTTCAAGTAGTTGCATAATTCTTGCGGGTAAAACGTAGCGACCAACAACAGATAAATTAGATGGTGCAGAACCTACAGCAGGTTTTTCAACAATACCCTGCATAGCAATGCTTTCGCCTTCATTTGGGTTCTGTGCAACATCAACAATACCATATTGATCTACCAAGTGATCAGGCACAGCTTCTACCATTATCTGTGCCGCGTTACTTTCATCATAACGAGAAATCATACGCGATAAATCATTCTGCCCCGAACTATCTTTCACCAATACATCTGGTAATAGCACAGCAAAATCATCTTGTCCTACTACACTTTTCGCACATAAAACAGCATGCCCTAAGCCTAGAGGTTGAGGTTGTCGTACACTCACAACACTCACATGAGAAGGAACAATTTGCGTAATCTCTGCAAGCAAATCCAATTTCTTCTTTTCATTTAATATTGTTTCTAATTCAAAGTTTCGATCAAAATAATTTTCAATCGAAGCTTTTGAAGAGTGAGTCACTAAAATAATCTGTTCAATTCCTGCTTCCACCGCTTCACGCACTACATATTCAATAGCTGGGCGATCAACAACGGTCACCATTTCCTTTGGAATTGACTTACTTGCAGGTAAAAAACGCGTTCCTAAACCGGCTACTGGTAAAACTGCTTTTTTGATCATAAGAAATATTTCAAGATATAAAATTTACTTTACAGATGAGTCGACATTTTCTTGGACGTCATTACCTTTAAATAAAGATGGTCCTACATGTCCTGGTGCATTAATACCTTCGCGTCTTAACATCACTTTGACTGTTTTAAACATGATTTTAAAATCAACCCAAACACTATGATTGTCTACATACCAAACGTCACATTTAAACCGTTCTTCATAATCTAGTTCATTACGTCCACTGACCTGAGCTAAACCTGTCATTCCAGGGCGAACTTCTAAACGACGTGCTTGTTCTGGTGAATATAAAGCGACAAAGTCTTTTAACATTGGACGAGGACCCACCACACTCATATCACCTTTTAAGACATTAATAAGCTGTGGCATTTCATCTAAGCTAGTAGAACGCAACTTCTGCCCAAATGGAGTAATACGAGCCTCATCTGGCAATGGATTCCCCTGCGCATCAAAAGCATCCTTCATCGAACGGAACTTAATCATTTTAAATAATTTTCCGTCCTTCCCAGGTCTTTCTTGATAAAAGAATATGGGTGAACCTAAATTTTTACGGACCTTATAAGCAACTATCAGAAATATTGGCGACAGTACGGTTAGAGCTATTAAAGAAATGACTATGTCTACTAAACGTTTCATATTTTCATTCACTCATTTTTTAATATCTTTACGAAGAAAGGTATTATAAATTTTACCTAGCATATTTGCTGGCAACAGTCTAAACGCAGACCGTATCAGAAACAGCATATTAGCATATACAGGATTTTGTAACTTTAGTTGTTTTTTTAAATCTAGTAACTGTTTTTCACTTTTAATATATTGGAAACCTTTTCGTCGTGCGTGCATACCATTACCAACACGAGCATATAGAAGGACGTCAGGTAAGTTCGCAACTTTATAATTATTCCCAATTACACGTAACCATAAGTTGTAGTCTTCCATAAATAAATGATGCTGATAACCTCCGAGAGATAAAATAACATCACGCTTGTACACGACGGTCATATGGTTAAAGGGACAACGTTTTTGTGCAAATTTTTTAATCTCGTCATGTGTTAAAGGTACAGACTTGATTACATCGGCATCAGTAATATCTTGATTAAATTCCATTACTTGAGAACTAAACAAAACAACATCGGGGTTTTGTTTTATGAAAGCAAGTTGTTTTTCAAACCGATCAGATGTACAAATATCATCAGTATCCATACGAAAAACCCAATCAGCACTACACTGTTTTAGCCCTTCATTTAATGCCTTACCAAGCCCTACGTTTTGCGGTAACGCAACTACTTTTAGTTTTTCACCGATTTTAACTTGCCACTCCTGTACAGAAGTTGTGAGTTGCTCACCAATAGGCCCATCTAAAACTAAAACTATTTCACTTGGCTTCAAGCTCTGATTATCCCAAATGCTTTCAAAACACTTTTCTAGATATTCAGGTTTTTCTTTATGATATAGAGATAATAGAACCGAAAACATACAATTTTAACCTTCCAAAACCTTTTCAATCCAAACTTTTAAGATCTGTTCAGGCTGATATTTTTTAGCATTAATCAATGAATTTTGTGAGAATTGCGCCAACATATCTGGAGAGGAAGCAAGTTGTAAAATCGCATCTGCCAATGCCTCAATATTTTGGTTCTCAACCAACAAGCCATTTTTATGATTTTGAATAACATCACTTGGTCCAAAAGGACAATCATAAGAAACAATAGGTAACCCGAAACTCTGCGCCTCTACTAAAACCATAGGTAAACCTTCATATTTAGACGACATTACAAAAAAGTCTGATTGTCTATATACCTCTTGCACATTTGATGTACTTCCTTTCAAAAGAACGCGCTGTAGAGAGTTCTCTTCAATATAATCTTGTAGCATTTTTTTATGTTCACCTTCACCATAAATATTAAGGTGCCACTCTGGTATCATTTGATATATTTTTTTCCAAGCTTTCAATAAATGAAGATAATTTTTCTGATCGGTTAAACGACCTATGGTTACAATTTGTTTACTACTCAGCGGAGATTCTGAGACAATAGGGAAGGGTGAAAAATTGGGAATAACAATAACTTTAGAATGAAATTTATCAAATTGCTCTTTATCCTTTTGAGTTAAGGTAACAACCTGATCAACCCACTTGTAAAAGAATTTACTTAAGACTTGAACTTTTTTAGGACGACTAATAAAAGAGACATGCTCTAATGTAACCAATTTTTTGATTTTAGGTAAAAGAGCACATAATAAAGATAACTTACCCATATTATGTACAATCACCATATCATAAGAATGACGAGAAAGATGTATCTTTAATTTTTTATAAAATTCAAAGAAGTTACCCGAAATTGCTACTACATTTACATTATCAGAAACTGGATAAGCTGTATTACTTTTAATTGATTCTCTATTTAAGAGAGTAATATCATAATTAGCCATGAGTGATAATTTGTTTGCCAGTTCAATAGCAACACGTTCAGTTCCAGATTTGTTCTTTAAGGAATTAATTACAAAAAGAATTTTCATAGCTTAGCCTATCGTAATTATTTTAAAAACCAATCGTTTTAAAAGATATTGCAATTGAAATCTGGATTTCATGACGCATAAGCCTATAAAAAATAACATTTTCAAAAACTTTTTATCAGCCTTTGCCATAAATGCAGATTTTAAAAAAATATTTGACTGATCAAAATCCGCTTTAT
>NZ_JBITPU010000017.1:0-80667 GCF_044684115.1 Acinetobacter sp. ABJ_C1_1
CAAATTTGTCTAATCCATAACTTTTATACAATCCAATAAAAAAAATTAAGCCATTATAATTTATGGATTTTTTATTTATGTAAAGCTAAAGAAATCATCCATTTTTTCAATTTAATGTGATTACTGTCTTATGGAGCAAGACTTTCAGGAGCATAACCTTTAAAAAGTGAAAAGGTTGCAGATTTCTCAGATTACAATTTTTATTAAAGAAGAATATATTAAACAAATGATCGCTTTTTATTAATACAATATCTTTTACTATCTTCAGAACCTATAATAAGTATCGCAGATTCTAAGAATCACTGCTCTATATGGATATTGACGGTGAAGTTATATGAAATATTCTTCTCATGCTTATGATGAAGCATCTCCTTCTGAAGAAAGTCTCTCCTCGGTTCATCCAGATTTACGTGTTGGATTTATTCTGATGGATAAATTCACGCTAGCTCCTATTTCTGGTTTTGTTGAATCTCTTAGATTTGCAGCAGATAAATCTTTTCGTAGTTTGCAAATTTACTGTAAATGGGACTGGATGACTTTTAATGATGAGCCTGTTACTGCAAGTTGCGGATTATCCGTTAACCCAACAACACCACTTAACCTAAAAGCTTTAAAAGAAAATTACGACTATATTGTAGTTGCTGGTGGTCTCCTTACAGAAACAAGAAATCCTCCAGAAGAGTTAATAAAAATTCTACAGGAAGTGCACGCTGCCAGAATTCCAATTATCGCTTTATGTTCAGGCTGTTTTGTTTTGGGAAATGCAGGACTTATGGATGGTAGGAAATGTGCAATTCATTTCACTACCAGAGAAGAGTTTTCAGAAAGATTCCCAAAAGCAATCACAGTCGTGGATAAAGCTTATGTTGAAGACCAAGGTATTTTTACTTGCCCTGGCGGAACTGCTATAGATTTAGCAGCGGATTTAATACGACGTCATTGCGGTGATATTCGGGCACAAAAAAGCTTAGAATATTTACTCATTAATGCTGACAAACAAATCATTGATGGAAAAGAAGAGATACTTTTAGATAGCCCAACTACCTATGAAAATAACATTGTCTCTAAAGCTATAGCTTTTATGAGTGAAAATTTAAGTGCGCACGTTACATTAAAAGAAGTAGCAGAGCATGCGAGAACCAACCCAAGACAACTGCATCGCGCCTTTTTATCTAGCACCAATGAACCACCATCAAATTATTGGCGCAAACTAAGATTAGAACATGCTAGAAAATTACTTGCTAATACCAATGCTTACATCACAAATATTGCTATTGAATGTGGTTTTTCTGATGCTTCTCATTTTATTCTTTGGTTTAAAAAACAATATGGTGAAACCCCATTTACATATAGAAAACGCCGTCACGAGGTAGAAAAACTCAAATAACCATTAGATTTAATCACACAACTAAAGTGCGATATTTTATATAAATTGTCCTGTATAACCTATTTTCTAATTTTAAATTCTTTTAATCTGCCAGGCTTCATGCTTTTTTCTACTTTCCGTTAGCGGCTCAGTCAATTCTTTGAGTTCTTACTTTCCTTATGTCTAAAAATTTAGCAACCTTAATAGGTTTAACCGCCATCCTCATGTGGGCATCTATGGTCGGTCTTGTTAAGCATATTACTGCCGCAATCGGTCCAGATATGGGTATTACGCTGATTTATACTTTCAGTGCAGTGCTATTGCTTATTATTTTTAGAGTTCCAAATTTTAAGCTAATTTCTAAAAAATATTTAATTTTAGGTACAGCTTTATTCATTGCGTACGAACTCTGTTTTTCATTTGCAATTGCCTATTCAAAGACAGCTCAACAGGCTATTGAAGTAAGCATTGTTAATTACCTCTGGCCAAGCTTAACAGTTTTAGCCTTTGTCATTTTTAAAGAACTAAAGTTTAATTTTATTATTATCCTAGGTTTACTCATCTCAATTTCAGGCATCATTTTTATTCAGACCGGAAATGGCGATTTTAGTCTCAATAGTATTGTCGATAATTTTCATAGTAACCCTTTAAGTTATATTTTGGCATTTGCAGGCGCTGTCATTTGGGCTTTTTACTGTGTGTTAACCAAGAAAATGAGCAATGGGCAAAATCCAATTTCAATTTTCTTTATCTGTGTAGCTATCACCCTATGGTTTAAGCTGTTTATCACAGGCCATGCAACACTACCCTCTATCGATCTAGCGACATTTATAACTTTAGGGGTCGCTTCTGTTGCTATTGGTTTAGGTTATGCAGCATGGAATATTGGTATTATCCATGGAAATATTACCATGCTGGTTGTTGCCTCTTACTTTACCCCGATCATTTCATCTCTTCTAGCAATGTTCGTTTTGCAAACCCAATTGTCTATAAACTTTTGGCAAGGAACTGCAATGGTGACGGCAGGCTCTTTTATTTGCTGGATTTCTACAAACTGGTCAGTTATTCGTCCTTTTATTAAAAAGATAGCTAGAGAAATTCAATATCTCTTTACATCCAATCGTTAGGAACTGAACCGACCATCGTTTTTTTTAACGCTTCTGCCGCGTGGCAAGCCAGCATAAAACCGAACCGATGCATACCATAGCTGCCCCCTGCCAAAAAGACATTGATAGCGGTGTTTGTAAAACGATTGCTGCTAGAGCTGCTGAAAACACAGGTATAAAATAAGATGCACCTGCCAGAATCGTTACATTGCCATGCAAGATACCGACATTCCATGCGGCATAACCAAAACCCATTGCCGCCGCAGCGAGTACTAGATAGATAATTGCGTGAAGGTTAAACACCATTGGTGCCCCGCCAATGACGAGGTATTTCACCCATAAAACAAGTGCTGTAAGCATGAAAAAAAGCGTTACGCCATTTTTCCCCTTGGCTATTCTTGCAGTTACAGTACAGTAAGCAGCCCATATCAATGCACCAATAAAAGCTAATCCATAACTCAGCGGATTATCTTTTATATTTTCAAGCATGCTTATTAAATCAAGACCTTGTTCACCTCCAAGTACCCAGCAGATTCCCAAAATGGCAATGACAAATCCGGGAATCACTAACCAGTTAGATTTTTGATTATTAAATAAAATAGCTGCAACCATTGTTAAAGCTGGCCATAAATAATTGACCATTCCCACTTCAATAGCTTGGCGATTGGTATTTGAATAACCAATAGATAAGGCAAGGCATAACTCATAAGATACAAACAATAAGCTTCCCCAAATTAAATAGCGCTTAGGGAATTCACTAATCTTTGGAAACCCAATACTAATCAAGAGAAAGACAGACGCAACGCTATACATCATGGCTGCACCACCAGTCGCTCCCAAGCTCTCGCTTACACTACGAATTAGCCCAACAATAGAACTCCATAGCAAAACAGCGATGAGTCCTATTAAGGTTGCATTTCTCTTGCTTATCATATCTTTAAACCACTTCTCAAATTGATAGCCGCTCTATTGAACGACTAAAACCAAATCCATATTTCTAACTTGCTTGCCCGCACTCATTAAAACTTCCTGAACCACACAGTCCTGATCAGCTTTAATGGCAAGCTCCATCTTCATCGCTTCAATAGTAAATAGAGTCTCGCCTTTTTTAACAGATTGACCAATTTTCACTGGTACTGTACTGATCATGCCCGGCATTGAAGCACCGATATGTTTCGGATTCATCGGATCTGCTTTCGGATGGGTCGTTGCTTCATTTTGGCTTGCCTGTTTAATCTGCACTAGACGCAACTGACCATTCAGCTCTACAAATAGATCAATCACCCCATCTTTGGCTTCTGAGCGGCCCAGCAGTTTTATTTCCAGCGTCTTCCCGCGTTCAAGCTCAATTTCGACAGGGCTTTGCTCTTTTAAACCATAAAAGAAGGCTGAAGACGGAATACTTGATACCGTGCCATATTTCAGTTTGTGCTTCATAAAGTCGGTAAAGACTTTTGGATACATCAGATATGACGCTAGCTCCTGTTCGGTCAGTTGTTTCCCGAACATATTTTCAAGTATTGCTTTTTCACCTGCCAAATCGACTGGTGGCATTACTGCTCCTGGGCGATCACTTAACGGCGCTGCACCCTTTAATACCTTGTGCTGTAACTCTTTTGGAAAGCCATGTGCTGGTCTGCCTAACTCACCTTTAAACAGAGAAACCACCGATTCAGGGAAATCAATCTCCAGCTTCGGGTTTTTAATATCTTCTGAATTCAGGTTATTCGACACCATATATAAAGCCATGTCACCCACCACCTTAGAGGTTGGGGTAACTTTCACAATGTCGCCAAACAATAAGTTGACTTGTGCATAGGCATCGGAAACTTCCGACCAGCGTTCTTCAATGCCTAGCGAACGAGCCTGTTCACGTAAGTTGGTATATTGTCCACCCGGCATTTCATGATGATAGACATCGGCCGTACCCGCACGCATATCTGCCTCAAACGGTGCATAGATATGGCGTACACCTTCCCAGTAAGTTGAAAGCTGTTGCAGGTTATTAGGGTTGAGTCCTGTATCACGATCGGTATTTTGTAAGGCTGCAACCACCGAGCCCATGCTAGGTTGTGAAGTGAGTCCACTCATGGCATCCATGGCGGTATCGACTGCATCAACGCCAGCATCGATGGCAGACAAAATGCTGGCCGCGGCAATACCACTGGTATCATGGGTATGAAAGTGTATCGGCAATCCTGTCTCTTCTTTCAATGCCTTGATCAGCTCACGTGCTGCAGCTGGCTTACAAATACCGGCCATATCCTTAATAGCAAGGATGTTAGCCCCCGCTTTTTGCAGTTGCTTTGCCATATCTACATAGTAGTTAAGGTTATATCTGCGATTGTTGTCAAAGATATCACTGGTATAGCAAATTGCTGTTTCACACAGCATGCCTGATTCTCGAACCGCATCAATGGCAACCCGCATGTTATCGACCGCATTAAGTGAGTCAAATACACGGAACAGGTCGACTCCACCTTGTGCGGCCTGTGCAATAAAGTGACGGACGACATTATCCGGATAGTTGGTATACCCTACAGCATTAGATGAGCGCAGCAGCATTTGGAATAAAATGTTTGGCACTGCTTCGCGAAGTTGAGCCAGACGCTCCCACGGATCTTCTTTTAAAAAACGCATCGACACATCAAAGGTTGCCCCGCCCCAACATTCCAGTGAAAACAGCTCACTGGCCATATGAGAATAATAAGGTGCAATCGCCAGCATATCTGCTGTACGCATTCGGGTTGCAAATAAGGACTGATGGGCATCACGCATAGTAGTATCAGTGACCAATACACGTTTTTGGTCGAGCATCCAGTTTGCAAAACCTTCTGCACCCAGCAACTTAAACTGGTCTCGGGTTCCACTTGGAAGCGGCTGGTTTAAGTTAAATGTCGGTAGCTGTGCCGGAGCTGGTACGGTTTCAGGAAGTGAACGCCCTTTGAGTTCGGGTTGTCCATTGACGGTAATGTCACCTAGAAACTCCAGTAGTTTAGTCGCACGGTCCTGCTTAGGTTTAAGGTTAAATAATTCAGGTGTGGTATCAATAAATCGGGTGGTACAGGTGCCTTGTGTAAATAAAGGATGGGTCACCACATTTTCTAGAAATGCCAGATTATTTGAGACGCCGCGGATACGAAACTCCTGTAACGCTCGCAGCATACGGGCATTGGCCTCATCACCACTTGCACCGCGAACCGTAACTTTAGCCAGTAATGAATCGTAATATGGTGTAATGACCGCACCGGTATAGGCAGTGCCACTGTCTACCCGCACGCCGAAACCCGTTGCGCTACGAAATGCAGTAAGACGTCCATAGTCCGGCATAAAGCCATTTTTAGGATCTTCTGTGGTGAGTCGGCATTGCAATGCATGGCCTAATAATTTGATCTGCTCTTGTGATGGAATAAAACTACTGCCATCTCCGACCGCAGCTCCCTCCGTCACCCGAATTTGTGCCTTAACAATATCAATGCCAGTAATTTCTTCAGTAACCGTATGTTCAACCTGAATACGCGGGTTAACTTCAATAAAGTAGAAATCCTCTGTTTCGGCATCCATTAAAAACTCAACCGTACCGGCATGGGTGTAATCTACCGCACGGCCCAGTCTTAAAGCAGCGTCACAGATTTTACTACGTTGTATTTCAGATAAATAAGGTGCAGGTGCACGCTCGACCACCTTCTGGTTGCGTCGTTGTACGGTACAATCCCGTTCAAAAAGATGTACGATATTGCCATGGGTATCACCCAAGATCTGTACTTCTACATGGCGGGCATGACGAATCAGTTTCTCTAGATAGACTTCGTCATTGCCAAATGCAGATTTGGCTTCACGACGTGCAACTGTAATTGCATCTTCGAGTTCATTTTCATTTTCAACTACACGCATACCACGGCCACCGCCACCCCAGCTCGCTTTGAGCATGAGTGGATAGCCCACTTCAGCGGCCAGTAACTGGCAGTCTTCAATACGTTCCGGTAGTGCGGATGTGGCAGGAACAACAGGTACACATGCAACCATTGCAACGTTACGTGCCATCACTTTATTGCCTAACTGACGCATTACTTCCGGTTTTGGGCCGATAAAACGGATTCCCGCTTGATTACAAGCCTCGGCAAACTCAGGGTTTTCAGACAAGAAACCATAGCCCGGATGGATAGCATCTACCCCTACCTCAAGTGCAATACGGATAATATCTTCAATATCCAGATAGGCGGCGATTGGCTTTTTGCCTGCGCCTACCAAATAAGCTTCATCTGACTTAAAGCGATGTAAAGCAAATTTATCTTCTTCTGCATAAATTGCGACCGTGCGGATGCCCATTTCTGTGGCAGCACGCATCACTCGAATTGCAATTTCACCACGGTTAGCAACTAAGATTTTACGTATTGGTTTCATCTTTTTAACACTTTTAAATTACTCTCAAGCATTCTTGTCAGCTCTGCTTGAGAGCGTAGTTAATAGAAGTAGATTGATCAGTTAAGGCGCAACTCTTAGAAGTTATAAACCAGCATTACATTTAAGAGCTTGTTCCACTTTCCATCATCGCCCGCTGCAAGTGAGCTGCCCGTTCCACCCACAAATGGATCGTTTTTACTCATTAAATATTCGGTATAGAGCGAAACATTTTTGTAGTCCCATGCCACACCCACAATGTTGCGCTGTGAGTCGTCAAAGCCTTGTTCTTTTTTATTGAAACCACTAAACACGACATAAGGCGTTACGTTGAGTGAGTCTCGTACATTCTTAAAGGTGTAACTGGTATCTACCGTGTAGAAATAACCCTTATTGGCAATATCGTATTCACCATCAAACGAGCCAAAAGTAGAGCTTGCAGGGCTTACAGTATCTTTGTTGCTAATCGACTGCCTTCCGCCTGTAAGTACCACATTTAGGTTTTTATAGTTAATTCGGTTAAACACGGCCCATGTGTTTCGATTTCCATCGGCAGATGTCTTTTTATTTTCAATTTCTGAATACCAGTAGCTTCCTCCAACCGATACTTTTAAATCATCCGTACCTAAAAACTTAAGGTCTTGATCAACACGAGCCATCCACATGTTTTTTTCATTTAGGTTGGTTTTAAGTGGATCAGATGAAGTGACTACATTGGCGGTATAGCGTGCAGAATCCTTACTTGTTCCGTGATAGTTGCCACCGTCAGTTGCGAAATAGGCTAAATCCACTTTAGTCGCAGTTGGCATTTCAAAGTGATAGTTCACACCTAAATCTAAAGCGTCTTGTAGGCCCATGGTATTGTTAATACCTGCATAGAAGCTACTATCCCAATAGCGACCTGGACCAAAAGGAATCGGTTGCAAACCGACCGTAATATTATCGGTCGCATTTAAACGGTAGCCTGCATAGGCCTGTACCAAAGTCGAGAAATCACAAAATTTATCGTATTGATAGCAGCGGTATTGGACTTTACCAAACCAGTCGGGTGACTCATAAGCTACATTTAGAATCGCTGCATCAAACTTAATTTTTTGATCAGAAGCAGATTCGCCGTAGTGTTTATCTTGATAGTTGGCACGTAAAGTTCCCGAAACTGTAACTGCCCCCAATTCAGTTTTTGGGTCACCGAAAGTTACACCAGCAAAAATAGGTGTAGACATACCAGCTACAAACAACCCCATTCCCACTTTTTTGATATAGACATTATTCATTTACATTTCCTTATTTAAATGAATTTTGGATAAAACGATCCCTTCAAAAACTTTTTTGTTTTCGAATTAAAAGTTAACGTGTTTTTTAAAACTCCCTTGGTTCCCAAGAACCAAGGGTTACAGAAGTTTTAAGACTCAGACACATCAATCCAGATGGTCTTTAATTCTGTGTATTGGTCATGCGCCCAAATCGATTTATCTCGGCCACCAAAACCAGACTCTTTGTAGCCACCAAACGGTGTCGTAATGTCACCTTCACCAAAACAGTTCACGGTCACTACGCCAGCACGAATAGCACGTGAAAGCTTGATCGCATTGCGTAAGTTACTGGTATAAACCGAACCTGCAAGGCCATAAACCGAATCATTGGCAAGTGCGATGGCTTCATCAATTGTATTGAACGTGGTCACTGACAGAATTGGTCCAAAGACCTCTTCTTTAAATAAGGTATCTGTCGCCTTAATGCCATCAACCACGGTTGGCTGAACGAAAATATCTTGTTCAGTGTTACCACCAAAAACGATGCTTTGTTTTTCAGCTTTTGCCTGATCGATATAAGACTTCACTTTTTCATAGTGTGATTTGCTAACCATCGAACCCAGTTTATGATCTGGATCAAGTGGGTTACCCATTTTCCAGTCATTCAGATGTATACCGATTAATCCTAATAGCTCATCTTTAACATCAGAATGAACAATTAAACGAGAAGATGCAGAACAGTTTTCGCCCATGTTCCAAAAAGCACCATTCACGATATGCTGTGCAACCTGATCTAAATCATCGATATCATTCATCACAACAGCAGGGTTTTTCCCACCACACTCAAGAACAACACGTTTTAGATTTGATTCGGCAGCATATTGTAAAAATAGACGGCCTGTTTCAGTAGAGCCGGTAAAACTCACCATAGTGACATCCATATGTCTACCTAGTGGTTCACCGACTTCACGTCCACCACCTGGCAAAATATTGAATACACCAGCCGGAATACCAGCCTCAGCAGCCAACTCAGCAACACGCAGCGCAGTTAAAGTCGTTTCCTTGGCTGGTTTAATCACCACCGAACAGCCTGCTGCTAAAGACGGCGCAATTTTCCAAGCCAACATCAGTAATGGGAAATTCCAAGGTAAAACAAGCCCAACCACACCAATCGCTTCTCGCACCACCAGTGATAGAGTGTCTGAACCTACAGGTGCTGTATTGTCATAAATCTTGTCGATCAGTTCCGCATGCCAACGAATGGTATGAATCATTTCTGGCACATCAGTTAACTGACATTCGCTTACAGGCTTACCACTGTCTAGGCTTTCCATAACAGCAAGTTCAACTGTATTTTTCTCTAGAAGATCAGCAAATTTAAGTAAAATGTGTTTACGCTCATTCGGAGATAAACGATGCCAGCGGCCATCATCAAATGCTGCTTTAGCTTTAGCAACCGCAAGGTCCACATCTTGGCTATTACATGCAGTAATTTCAGCAAGTAACTCACCTGTTGCAGGGTTGGTCGTTTTAAACGTTTTGCCTGAAACAGATGCCTGAAATTGACCGTCAATATACGCTAAAGTCTGAAACGATAAGTTTTTGGCAATCGTTGCATATTCAGATGCAGTTAAAAGCTCAGACATTAAACACCTCCTGTAATGGCTGCAACTTCACGCTTAAGCTCTTCTACAATCACTTTGAAAGCTTGTTTTTTTTCGGCATCCATATCTTGTAACGGTGCACGAACACTGCCTGCTTTTAAACCATTAAGTTCACAACCATATTTAATACATTGAATGAAATGACCAGTTTCAAGAAAATCCATTAAAGGCATCATTGCAGCCATAATACGACGCCCTTTATCAAAGTCTTTTTCAATTACACAAGCTTCATATAAGGCAATGTGTTCACGAGGTACAAAGTTTGAACCTGCACAAACCCAACTACGTGCTCCCCATGCAAAAAACTCAAGTGCCTGATCATCCCAACCGCAAGAAAGTTCGAAGAAAGGATAGTTACGCGCCAACATGTGTAGCTGGTTCATATCGCCAGAACTTTCTTTAATACCAACAAAGTTCTTAGATTCAGCAAAAACAGTATCAAAAAACTCTTTACCCATGCTTACGCCCATACGAGCTGGGTAGTTATAGAACATAATTGGTAAGCCTGCGGCTTTATCAATTGTTAAAGCATGAGCTGCAACTTCTTGTTCAGTTGGCAATGCATAAGGCGGAATAGTCACTAAAATACTGTCAGCCTTAATTTCTTTAGCCACTTTTGCGTATTCAACCGAATCTTCAGTACGAATTGCGCCTGTACCAATCATCAATGAAGTACGTGAACCAATAACATCTTTCGCGTATTTAGCAAGGTCATAACGTTCTTCGGCAGTATGTGCGTAATATTCACCAGTTGTTGCTGCCACAATAATCCCGTGTACTTTTGCATCAATTAAATATTCTAAAACTTCTGCAAAAGCAGCTTTATCAATTGAACCGTCAGCAGCTAAAGGAGTGATTGCTGGTGTATAAATGCCTTCAAAAAATGTCATGATATTTTCTCCGTTTTAAAGTGTTTTGAAAGTTGCCATAATCAATTTGAGAGCTTGGGATCATGACAACCCGATCAATTGTTAATTTTTCAAAGAAGTTGCTTGTTCCAAACTCAACCCTTTGGTTTCTGGTGCCGTCATAATCGAAACAATCAAACCAAGTAAGGTGACGCCTGCTGCCACAAACATTGTGTTACCAATACCAATCGTGTCTAATGACATCGGAACCAGCCATGTACCCACTGCTGCGCCGATTCGTGAAAATGAAGTTGCCATGCCGACGCCAATCGCACGCATTTCTGTTGGAAAGAGTTCATTTGGATAAACCAATTCCAAGACTTGCGCCCCACCAATTAATACGGCGTATGCACAGAACAAAACCAAGACCAACATTTGTGAACCATCAGCAAATTCACCTAGACCTAGCAATGCCAAACCTGACCATAAGAAACTGTGAATGATCAATTTACGGCGACCCATCACATTGATCAGTTTGGTTGCAATCACACAGCCCACCACGAACATTAAAGTAATTGCCACTGAACCATATTCAGCCCATGAGCCTTTGAGATTCATTGCGTCTAAAACACGAGGTGCAAAGGAATAGACAGCAAACACAGGAATCACCGCACACATCCAAAACATCGAGCAGAAAAATACGCGTTTGCCATAGCCCGAAGCTAAGATTTGAGTAAGAGATAAATTTTTAACCTCTTCCTGAACGGGCACATTAGCAAGTGAAAAAGATGGTCCGTATACTTGTTTAATAATGACTTCTGCTTCAGCATTACGGCCCTTGCTGATGAGCCAACGTGGTGATTCTGGCGTGCCAATTCGGATTAAAATCAAAATCAGACCAATCACAGCTGGGCTAGCAAATACCCAACGCCAAGCCTCGTTAAGATCCATCTTTAAAATCATATTGCCGAAGAGATAAGCTAGCATCGCACCAAAAAACCACATGATTGTAAGCATTGCTAAACGAGGGCCACGTGCTTTGGTCGGTAGAAATTCAGTCAGTAATGACCCGCCTGCCGCATATTCAAAACCGACTGCGATCCCGATCATGAAACGACATAAAAATAATACCCATTCGGAATCAGCCCAAAGCTGAGCCACAGAACATAAAACAAATAAAGTTGGAGCAATAAAATATAGTTTCTTGCGCCCTATCCAATCACTTAGCCAGCCACCTAAAAAGCCGCCCAAAAACATTCCGAATAAAGCGGATGCCGCAATCATGCCTTGCCAAAAATTGGATAACTGTAATTGCGCAGCGGCCTGCATTAATGCAACGCCGATAATACTTAGAACATAGCCATCCAGTAGCCAACCGCCACCTGTACGAATACTCAATAACTGATGAAATCCATTTACTGGTACATCATCAATTGACATATGATTCGTTGTCATTTTTATCTCCAATACTCGTCCACCGAAGTGGATGTGTTTCCTACACATTTAAGAAATTTAAGGTTGAAAAGCCCCTGCGAAACTGAAAACTCAATTTCGCCACCTTCGCTGTTTAAAGCTGTTTACCTAATTAATTTGATTTAAAACCTATAAACCTAATGCCACCTAAATTACTCTTCCAATCCAGCTTTTCTTTGCCCCCACCACAAGGTTGCATTGACGCCAATGGATAAGAATGGCTCAGGCGGAACTTTGTTTGGACCAGAGGTTTCTAAAAGGAAATCAATCAAATCGTTACGCTGGCCTGCAATCCAGTCAGCTAATAAAGTACCTGTGACTGTTCCGCGAGTAATTCCTAGACCGTTACAACACAAAGCACCATAAACATTTGGAGCAAGCTGGCCAAAGAAGCCTTTATGGTTTTGCGACAATGCCAGTGAACCACTCCACGTATATTCAAAGTTAACGTCTGGCAACATTGGAAAACGGTTATCAAAAGAACGCTGATGTTTAAAAATAAAACGTTCTAGACAGTGCGGTTTGGGTTTTCCATTTGGGTTAAAACTAAAACTGTTGCGTATTAATATACGATTGTCGTGTGTACGGCGAACGGTACTACCAAAAGGATCTGATGGAATCACACCCCAGAAATCTTTACCGCCTAATTCAGCTTGCTCACTTGGTGTTAAAGGACGAGTCATGCTTGCATATAAAAAGACGGGCAACATGGTGCGTTTTAATTGTGAAAAACCAAAACGTTGGCCAAAAGCATTATTTGCCAGAATCAATTTATCCGCAGTGATTTGACCAAGGTCATGCTTTAATACAACTTTATCGCCATATTCAACCTCAGTAATTGCTGTATTTTCATATAGCGTCACATTTGACGGTAAACTTTCTGCCAACCCTTTTACTAATGCTGATGGCTGAACCAACATTGTTCCTGGTGTGAACAGTGCTTTTTTATAAAATGAAGTTCCAATATGGCTTGGCAATTCCGAACCATTAATGACTTGGTACTCTTGCCCGAGTTTATCTAAACCACGTTGATAGGCTTCCAAAACCTTAATACCACGGTCTTCTACAGCACCTTGATATTTACCACTTGGACGCATGTGACAATCAATTGCGTGTTTTTTTACTAAGTCATGCAGAATAGACTGACCTAACAAATTTAGCTTCAATGTCGTTTTGGCAATATTGATATCACCAATATAGTCTTCAGCACCAATATCATGTGGAAGATCAATTGCAAAACCTGCATTTCGACCAGCTGTGCCAAAACCAACTTCTTGTGCTTCAATCAAGATCACTTCATCATTGGGAAAATTGAGTGCTAATTGACGTGCTGCGGCCAAGCCCGTATATCCTGCACCAATTACTGCCCAGCGTGCTGCGCTTTTGCCAGTATGGCTTGGTTTAACCATTCGTTTTGGGCTGAGGTGATACCATGCACATCGTTGGTCATCGGCAGGTAAGGCTGTAACTTTAGTCATTTCAAAAACTCCATTTATATTGTCCACTCACCTACTTTTCCTGTAAGTGAAAATATTATTTGTAAAAGGTTCTGCCTTTAATTAATAAGTAAGTGGAACATCAATACCTGCCGGAATAACATATTCTGTCATTCGACGGCGAGATAAATCCATGTGCACGCGGATCAGCTCACCAGCTTCACCTGCGTTGTGACGCTCAATCGCATCAATAATCTGGTCATGCTGAAGAACTGCTGTGTCGAGGTCTTCTTGCATATCTGTTGAAGTAGGTTGGCGATAGAAAATTTTGCCTAATCGTGCATGATCAATGAGCAAGCGTTCTAGACTAGGTAAGAGATATGCATTTTGTGCAATTCGTCCTATTTCTAAATGAAATTGGTTGTTATAGTAAACACGGCCTTCCAAGTCATTTTCATCAATTGCTTGACGGAATCGTTGCTGGATTTCTTTCAATTGATTAATCTCAATTGGTCCTGCATTTATTGCGGCCAACTGGGTAGTTGCAATATAAATAAGTGGCGCAGCTAAAAAGAAATTACGTAGTGATTGATGGCTCATCGAAGAAACACGAGCAGCGCGATTTGCTTCAAGCTCAAGATAGCCTTCAGCTGCCATTTGACGGATTAGTTCACGTACGGGTGATCTAGAGATTCCAAACTCTTCACTCAGGGCTATTTCATCTACAATTGCGCCCGGTGCCAATTCCATACTAATAATTCGGCGTTTTAATGTTTCGGCTAATCGTATTTTCTTATCCATCTTAACCACTCCATCCATAAGCCTGAGCTCGGTTCCTACCTTTATGGGAAATGTCTACAATTTGTATAATTCTCCATTTCTCAAATAATACAATGTGTCTACAATTTAAAAAGATAAAGAAAAGGACAGAAAATATAAGGGATTTACCAATCTGTTTTATTGATATAAGAGATGTACTATTTTTCAAAAAATAAAAGTAACACTGTCTTAATAGCTATATCTAACTAGATATAGCTATTCCATACTTAGGCTAATTAGGTTTAAGTTACCATATCTAATGCCTGCTCCAATCCTCTCTGCTTAATAGTAGCTCCTCTCCCGAACCATGCTGAATTCAATCGATGATCACGACTCATCGCACGGCGTTCATGATCAACAAACTCAGTAATACTACAAAGTAAGCCATAAGCCGTATCTTTCGCAGAACCCAACTCAGCCCCCCGACCCTGCCCATTGAACATTTCCATAGCCTTCGACATCGCTCGACCATTTGGTTCGGATTTAGAGTTTGATTTTTTGTCCATAGATGCTGCTTTAAGGTAATACTGAATAATACTTTCTTCCTGTTCTGTAGAACTCATTGTCGTGTTATTAAACACGGCATCGAAATAAGCTGCCGCTTCTTGATGTGTCACTTTCCTTTGACTCAATTGCTTCATCTCATACATATGTTCGTCCCATGCACGAACCGAAATACCCAATTGCTGTTTAATCTTCTCTGCATCAAATTTAGTACTGTGTGGAACTTTCACCACGCCTGCACTACTATCCTGCCCACGTAAGGCAATCGCTAAGGTGTTATTACACACTACGCGAATACTAGTGAACTGCGCCGTGGTTGCCAATGTGCCATCACATGCTGTTGCCAACAAAACGTAGCCATTACTGACATCTTTACCTTTTAATGCTGCCGATTGCCCCGTTCTTGCCAATGCCCAGAATTTCTTGCCGCCTTTAAGTACCCCAGCGGTTTCCAGTTCAAAACCTGATTGTTCAGTCAGGTCTCGGTAAAACTCTAGAATTTCTTTAGGTTGTACTTCTTGGTAACGCTGACTCACCACCGATAACGGTGCATGGGTATCGGAACGATACAGCACCCGCTGTTCTTCATAAGGCATGATAATGCTTTGCCCACGTGCATTCTTTGCCATATAACTAACATTGGAGGATTCTATTCGCCAGTCCATGCCTGCCTGCTTCGCCCAGACTTCGATCGGCCGATGTGGCGAGAGTTGATTGCCCAGACCATGCCACGGGGTTTGACCAACAAATGCCATTGTTTCTATTTGATGTGCCATAGTTTTTTCCTATTCAGTGTTTTTAATTAAGTGATTGAAATCTTTTAAATGCTATAAATGATGTTGAGTTATGAGAAACCTGATTGCTGAATCTCAAAATGTTCCAGACATTGCTCACACTGGTAAAACAGCGTCACCATATTGTCTTGATGCTGAACGTAGAGCAGAAACATGCCACCGATAACCAAGCCCACAAAGCCACCCACCAAAGGGTGAACGGGACTGCGTTTTGATAACTGCATACAAGCGACTGCCAGAGACATCGGCGAGAATGATGAAAGCTTTGCAAATACGCCCGAAGTTGGCTCAGTCTGGCGAAGTAATGTGATGTGTAATGAATGACAGTAAGGACACTGGTGCATGGTCTTCTTCCTTAAATAAAAGGCATAAAAAAAAGAGCCTGCGAAGTCGCAGGCTCTTTTGTCTTGGTTAGATTTTCTTATTTAATGAGCACGCTGTTTATTTTTACAGTCAGCAACAGCTTGTGGAATAGAACGTAAACTCGGGTGACAAGGATCACTTCGCCCAGGAATATAAATACCTCTAAACTTTCGAGGTTTTACCCCAATAAATCGGACAAAAGTTCGATGGCTACTATATGGAATCCTTGCCTCACTCATTGCATTATGGACAGTAGCATTACTCAGTGCCAAAACCTGTTCACACTCATTGAACATAGATACTTTAAAGGTTCTTTGGACTCCACTTTTTAGAACACCACGATACGTACAGTTCACTTGCCCTGAATAGCCTTGTTGTTGAATTAAATAAGCGGGTACTTCATGTGACTGTAAATCCAATGCATAAGTTGAAATGCTTATAGCTGCAACTCCCATACCCAGAAATAGTTTTTTCATTTGATCATCCTCTATTTCTTAAGGGTTTAGTTACAGGCAAGATCAACGCTATCAATTTCTTTCTTGGTTTTGATGTCATATACAGTTTGAGTTAATAAACATTCACCTGTATTGGTATAAGCACTATCAAAGAAAGCCATCACCTTTTTATTGTCTTCACCATATTCCATAACTTGCCAGCCAGACCAGTCATGGGGAATTGAAGTCACCTTATTCGGATCAGTTGTTGAAAACCAATATTCGAGATTTTTCTCAGAAGTAGCTTCAACTACATTTTCCCACTCTTTCGGCAGCTTATTCATTTCAAACAAACCACAGGTTACTTTGGCAGAACCTAAACACTTACCGCTATCCATGTTTGAGGTATAAAGTCCGCTTCCAAGGTATTCACCTTTTGTATTTTCCTCTAATTTTTGAGTAGGGATAGTTTCTTTTTCCTGCGTTACTAATAGGGGTTCACTGGATGCCTGAATTACAGGCTCAGAGGCAGCAGCAGGTTCAGAAACAGATGCTGTAACTATTGTTTCTGATTTAGGCTTTAAAAACTTGTCATAGCCGACCCATCCTGCAAGTACCACTACTAATGTAGATAAAACGCCAATAATAAAAGTCTGAATATTTTTAGCTTGTGATGTCATCATGCTTCCCCCTTTCGGTTTCATGAATTTGCTTCATTAATGAGAGCAATTCGGTAGCTCTCTCATTTGGGTAATATGTATTTAAAATTTCTTTATTTATGTTTTTCCTTATTGAGGTCAGTTTTATCAAAAGCAGGGACTTCATCTTTGTCAGTAATGCTTGTCACTGCTGTATCATCATGACTTATTGCAGGACGGCGGATATCTTCAAGCATCTGCTCTGTTGATTGATCCCGCGCATGGTCATAGGCATAAAACAAAGCAAAAGACAGGATAAAAATCACTACATAAGCTGCATACCATCGCCAGCGCCGTTTCAAACGTTGTGTATTGATCTTCATCGGCTACACTCCAAGATAGGCTTTTAATACAGCTCTGGCCTGATTGAATTGCTGGGCTTGTTGCTCAATAAGATGTTGTACTGACTCGGGTAAAGTCTGGTATTTATCAGGGTGGAAATCTGCCATCTTTTTTCGGTAAGCAGCTTGCAGGGTTTGTTCACTTAATACTTCGGGTTGAATCTCAAGAAGTTGGCATGCTTGTAGTTGTTCGTGATTCAGATCAGAAACTTTTTTCTGATTTATTTCACCTGCCAAACATTGATAAATGATTTTGACGAGGTCTGGAAAGACTGCCCGAGAGACGTTGGATACACGGCACAGATGGGTCATGAAAAGGTCAGCTTGGTCCTGTTCAACTTGACCCAATGCCATGGCATAGACTAGTTGTTCAATCATGTGCCTACGGAAGTTATAAGCCAACTTATCTTTCAGGTCTGCCAAACGATGCAACAGGTCTTCATAATCGAAGCGCATCTGTTCATTCAATAGTTTCTCGACATACTGATGCACTGCCTTATCATTCAGTTTAGTGAAATGGTCTGATACCGCTTCTTTCGATCGAGCATTCCATTGGCCTGCACTAAAGGTAATAAAATAGGCAAACAGATCAATCATGATCTGCATCTCAGCATCAATATTTACATTCGTTTGCTTGGTTGCTTGTTTACCCTGACAACATTCATTTAAGAATGCCGCTAAAGCACGAATCGCACCTTTATCGAGTTGACTAAAGTTCAGTTCATCATGACCATTGATCAGAATGGAACTGGTGAGTATTCCAATATCAGCCTCGACCTGTTGAATGTGCTCAAACAGATAAGCCTGCTCATCTTCAAAGCTGGCTTTGTAGAATATTCCCTTTGCCGTGAGGCACATCCCAACCTTGGCACTACCAAATACCGTATCGTCAATCAGCATCAATACATCTTTGGGGCTCACACCATGAGGTAGATAAGTCATAGCACCTTGTAGCTTTTTATTGGGAATGACTGGTGCAAAATAAATATTGTCACTAGCTTGCAGTAAGAGCACCCACTGACTTTGCAGGATTCGATCTGATATGCTCATCATCATGCCCCTAGAAGAACCAGCGTATAAATATAAAAGGCCAGACCAGCGCACGACCAAGTAGATAAGCACCAGAGTAATGCCCCGGATATTCCCAAATGCAATACAACCAGTAACCAATGACAATCGTAAAATAGAAGGTGAAAAATGGATGTTTCATGATCAATATTCCTAAATTGAGTTGCATAACCCCTTCCCGTTGCCCAGACAGGCAACAGGAAATGAGTGATTCAATAATTTGCTTAAGGTTTTAGATATCTGGTATTAGAGTTTGTCCACGCATTGTTGACCTGACTGATACATCACACGGTCTAGGTCATTTGGGAGATAGCTCATACCCTCAATCTGGCGCATAACCTTGCGACCATAATGTTCTTCAACCTTCTCATAGACACATGAACAGTAGCTACGACTGCCACCCATGTTGTAACAGCCCTGCTTGACGCCCTTTTCAAATTGGGAAGAACAACCATTTAGAATCAGAACACTGACACTCACCACACCCATCAAAATTTTATTTTTCATCGTTATACCCAGTGATTTTGTCATGGAGGTCAGGCTTTTTTAGGCAACACAAAGCCCTGCCACGGTGTAGCTCACATGACATTTTTAAAGTTAAATTTTTAGACGAAAAAAACTAAAGTTTGAGAAACCAGAAGTTCATCGAACTCGATTAAAACTAATCGGGATGTATAAAAAGAATATGCATAGCCAACTCCTTATATTTGGAGTTCTGCCAAAGCATTAATTTAGAATTATGGTGGCAGAACGAGAAAGGGTTGACAGACTGGGTAAGACTCCAGCACACCATAGGTGTCCCTCTCCCGTCCTACCGCAACGGGAGGGAACGAGAGGTACACATAAAATTACTCCTCAGAAGGAATAATCTGATGCGGTCTTACACAATGGTCTGTCAAAACCATACTGGCAATGTGGCCAGCAGGCAAAGGATAATCTGCAAAATTTAAGGTGTCAATCATCTATCGACTAAGTCGTAAATTGATTATTCTTGTTTTTCATTACATTAGGCCTATAAACTAACCATTAAGTAAATTTTAAGGGGAATTCAGTGCTACGATTAAAGTGTCTTGGTGGTCCGTTGTATGGACAAGAATATTCTCATGCTGATGATGAGTTTATTTTTAAGGACAAGCAGACAGGAAAACTAACTTTTTATCGTAAACAGACTTTAAACTTCACCCCACCTCAGGATTTTTTGTCGCTGAAGCTATATCGAATACTGTGGCATATAATCTTGCCTTGCAATTGATGATATAACCTGATGAAGCGCATTCAAAAAATATTTAATTTGGAGTTCAATGAGAGGGCTTGACCTAGCAATTGAATCATTTTTTCAGCGCACATATGTTTAAAACATCTCTTTAAATTGATTGAAATAATACATGTATAGTTATCTACACTATCTTCTAATTGATTTTACAAAACAAATGGCTTGTAATCAGTAGGTCCACAGTTCGAATCCGTGTGTCGGCACCATCATTAAGCCTCATGAATATTTGATTTATGGGTTTTTTTGTTGCCTGTAGGTTTTGTACAGTTCTGGCCCAACGGACTATTTAACGGTCCATTTGATCGATAGTCTGATGGTCTAAATAGACTATTCGGTTTATAGGGTTTACTAGTAAACAAATACCTCACACCTATCTTTTCTTTTAATTAAAACAACTTTCGATTTTGACATTTATTCTCAAATTCTTCCTTTTTGTATTTTTCATAAGAAGATTTACTTATAACTACTACAGAGGCTCTACCTTTACGAGTGATTTCTATAGGATGTCCAGATAAAGCACTATCCATAACCTGAGATAATTGTGCTTTTGCATTAGTATAATTTAATTTTTCCATTAATTACTTTCTCAAAATAAAGATGAGATAGATATTTTTAATATCTATCTCATGAATTTTATTAATAGATTAAATCTTCTTGATCAGCGATTTGTGTTCCATCCATACGTAAAACTGGACCTTTTGTTCCATCGGAATTCACGTAAGCATTAGAACAATCATAGGTGTTATGCTTTGGAAAAGGTTCAATGAACATTTTATTTACCGCCCATTTTCCCCCTTTAGTAAATAAGCCATCATAAGCACGACACATCAATTCAGGTTTATTTCTATTGATTGCTATTGAAACTACAGTAGCATCGTTCACAAACGTTACGTCTGTAACTGAATCACCTCCGGCAATAATTTGCCTACGATCAGCAGAGAGTTGTTCCCAAGCTTCTTTACCTTGAACACCAAAAATTACTTTATTCGCCCAACATCTTTTTCCATCTATAGTTGGTATTACTGAATTATCTTTATCTAATATATCTCCACACCCATATAAATCAGGGGTTTGCTTACCTTTTTCATTGTAAATACTTCGAATCCCGATTGTATGCTTAGCATCTACTCCTACACTTGAAGACCATACTTTAACAATAGGTTCAGGTGAGGCAGAAAGAATCCACACCTCTATCCCATGAGCTTGCAGTGTTTGTATTAAATCTTTTATTTGAGGGTAATAGCGGTTATAAGCATTAACTTCCTTACTACCTATTTTTTGCTTAGCACCAATTGGGGCACTTAAACTTTCCTTTCTGGCTTCCCTAGCTATTTTTGAAAGTTGTTCTGAACTATATCCAGTTGATAAAGCTGCGCTCCATAAATATGCAGCTTCCATCCGGCGATGATCAAAACCGGTAAAAGCAGCTTCTCCATCACTAGTTTTATCAGATAAAATTGAAATAATTTCGTCTGCACAAGCAATATTTGTATTTGTAGGTAAAGGATGGCCTGCTGGAATGTTAGTTCCACATGCTTTATTTAAAGCAGTAACAGCTGCATCAGATAAATATTTATTTAACTGTCGCCAGTCCTGTTTGGGAGGTTGTAAAACAAGTCCCTTACGTAGCATGTAATAATTAGTTAAATAACCTACACCATTTTTGATGACTGTATCATCCCAATCAAAAATTGCTACCTTTTTATCTTTTTCTTTAGAATAAGTTCCGATACAGGTACTATTTTCTTCAATCTTTGATTGTAAGAATTCTCTTACTCCTTGGCTCCACTGAAGTGACGGATCAAGTTGTTTACAATTATTTTTTTTCAATTTTATTTTATTCGTTATGTACTTCATTTCAGCATTACTTTGAGATGAATAACTTACTCCCAAAGTTAACAAACTCGCTAATATAACTAAATATTTCATAAATATTGATCTCATCCATGATCAGCATGTCCTATTAAAAATAGGACATGCAAAATTATTTATACTGATAAATTTCCATCTACTAAGCGTATCAACTTAAGTGGATTAGAGGCTTTTAAAGGTTCAGGTAGTAAATTTTCAGGAACATCTTGGTAACAAACAGGTCTTAAAAAACGATCTATTGCCGATGCACCAACTGAGGTAAACATACTATTTGATGTTGAGGGAAATGGTCCTCCATGGACCATAGCATGACAAACTTCTACACCAGTAGGATATCCATTAACTAAAATGCGCCCCACTTTACGCTCTAATATTGGAAGAATTTGACTAACTTGTTGATAATCTAATTCATCAATATGTAAAGTAGCTGTTAACTGACCTTCAATATGCTTTGCAACTTTGATGAACTCTTCAGAATTCTTTGCTTTAACAATAATTGAAGCTGGACCAAACATCTCATTGTGAAGTGTCTTATTAGAGATAAACTCATCAACAGTAGTAACAAATAACTGAGCCTGAGCTGCATTGCACATATTTCCAGACTCTTGACCACTAGAAATATTTTCAACTTTATCTGTGTCCCCTACTTGTTCAATTCCTGATTGGTAAGCTTCATATATTCCGGCAGTTAACATAGTTTGTGCTGATTTTTCAGTTAATGCTTGTGAGGCAGCATTAATAAATATTTCGCAATCAGAACTTTCTCCTACAACAACTAACCCAGGATTCGTACAGAATTGCCCTGCCCCCATAGTTAATGAATCTATAAAGCCTCGTGCAATCTTCTCAGCATTTTGATTTAAGGCGTGAGGAAATAAAAAAACGGGATTAGTACTACTCATTTCTGCATAAACAGGAATTGGTTCTGGTCGAGCATTAGCAATATTTACTAAAGCTAAACCACCTTGCCGCGATCCAGTGAATCCAACTGCTTTAATTGCTGGATGTGAAACTAAAGCCTCACCAACTGTCCTACCTGCGCCAAATAGAAGTGAAAATACACCTTCAGGTAAATTATTCTCTATAACAGCTTTTTGTATAGCGCGTCCAACTAACTCAGATGTTCCCAAGTGCGCACTATGAGCTTTTACAATTACTGGCGCTCCAGCTGCTAAAGCAGAGGCTGTATCTCCTCCAGCGACCGAAAAAGCTAATGGAAAATTACTAGCTCCAAATACAGCAACTGGACCTAATGGAATTTTCATTAAACGTAAATCTGCACGAGGTAAAGGTGTTCTTTCAGGTTGTGAAGGATCAATTGTTGTAGATAGAAAATGTCCATCACGAACTACTTGTGCAAACATACGTAATTGCCCAATTGTTCTACCTCTTTCGCCTTGTAATCGGACATGTGGCAATCCTGTTTCTTGATGAGCACGTTCAATTAAGTCATCACCCAATTCAAGGATATTATTTGCGATACTTTCTAAAAAGGCCGCCCGCTTTTCAAGAGGTAAATTGCGATATTGGTCAAATGCCTGTTCGGCTAAATTTGCTGCAGTTTCAACTTCCTGTAAGCTACCAAGACCAAAGTTTGGATGCGGTATTTCTTGGTCTAATGTTGGATTAAATGCTTTTTGTTCTCCACTTAAGCCTCGAATCGTCCGTGAACCAATGATCATTTCACCAGTAAGTAACATACCTAAACTCCTATATTAGTTTTAGAGGATAACTATTAGAACGGATTACTTATCCCAACTATCTGTATTCGGGATTCCAAGTTTTTTTGGATCAAAAATAGGATCTTTTTTCATTTTTCTTTGTTGGTCATAATCTTTTAAGGCTTTTAATGCTGGTTTCGCGAGCAATACGAGACAAATCATATTTACCCATGCCAAGCTTGCATAACCCACATCACCAATTGCCCAAATTAGTTTTGCTGACTCAATTGATCCATAAAATGTTACTGCACATAGCACCAATTTAAGTAAAAATGCCGCTTTATTGTTATAGCCTTTTAAAAGATAGGATAGATTTGTCTCAGCAATATAGTAGAAGGCAACTAAAGTTGTGAATGCGAACAGAGCAATGGCAGCAGCAACAAATGGAGCGCCAAAACCATTGAAAACTGTGTTAATTGCAGCTTGAGCATAAGCTGGACCTGCCTCAATACCAGGTAAATTCGTTGTAATATGAACGCCAGCTTCTGTAATCACATTATATTGACCAGTGATAATAATCATTACCCCAGTGGCCATACATACAAACAGCGTATCAATATAAATTGAAAAACATTGAACTAGTCCCTGTTTAACTGGATGAGATACATCGGCAGCTGCGGATGCAAAAGTCCCTTCTCCTACACCTGCTACGTTAGCGAATAACGCCCGACGGACACCCCATGCAATAGCAGAACCAACGATACCGCCATATATGGCATTCAAACCAACAGCACTTGAAAGAACTAATTTAATCGCACTAGGAACTAGTTCAATATTGACAAGAACAATAATTAAAGCAGCCAAAATATATGCGCCAGCCATAAAAGGAACAGCATATTCGACAAAATGAATTAATCTTTTTCTACCACCAAAAATAATAAAAGCTAAAGCAGCTGTAACAGCTATACCTGAATAAAGTTTAGGTACTTCGAAAGCAGATTCAAATCCCAAACCAATATTGTTGGATTGAATACCAGGTGCAAAAATCGCGTATAGCAGAACGGCAACTGTAGCCGCAATTACAGCTATTTTTTTCGTACCTAATCCTCTTTCAATGTAATAAGGAATTCCACCCACATAAACGCCGTTAATTTTAGTCTTATAAATTTGAGCTAGGGTAGACTCAACAAAAGCTGTAGCACCACCTAATATGGCCATAACCGCCATCCAAAACAATGAACCGGGACCACCCACTGTAATTGCCGTAGCTACCCCAGCAATGCTACCAACACCTACTCGACTAGATAATGATAATGCTAATGCCTGAAATGAGGAGATACCATCATTCCCTGATGAGGGTTGTATAACTAAACGTAGCATATGTGGTAATCCCCGAATTTGGAGAAAACTTGTCTTGATTGTTAAATAAAATCCAAATCCGAGAACAAAAACAACTAAAGGATTCCATAAAAAATCATTTAATACTTTCAGCAATTCCATCGCATACTCCCAAAAGAGTCAAAGACTCTCCACTCCATAAATAAATATAGAGAATTTTCAATAGATTAAGTTGATTAATTACTTAGACTAGAGATTATCCAAATCTAGAGATTAAGTAAGGTGAAGGATTAATAGGACATGAGTCATTGTTTAAATGACTAAATAATAATTGGGCAGTTGAAGCAGACTGTGTCAATCCCAAATGCCCATGACCAAATGCATAAAGAACATGTTTATGTCTACCTGAAGGTCCAATAACAGGTAATGAATCGGCAGTTGTTGGGCGGTTACCCATCCATTTTTTAGGATTAGTCTCATCTAAGTTTTGTATGAAATTTCTACCAAGACTGAGCAATGCATCACTTCTTTTAAAATTAGGAGCAGCATTTAAACCTGCGAATTCTGCTGCACCACCAATTCTAAGACCAATACTTAAAGGTGTAGCAACAAACATCCTTTCAGCAAAAATGACCTCTCTATTTAAAAGTTTTGCCGATTGTGGAAGTGTAGTGTTATAACCACGCTCACTTTCTATCAGTACGTTATCACCGATAGACGATGCCAGATTTTTAGACCACGCACCTGTAGCGATTACGGCTTTATCTGCATATATAGTTCGAAGATCATCAACCACAACACCAGCTTGATTAGGACGATCTATTGCTATGGAAGTAACAGTTCCTTTGATGAACTCCCCTCCACGCTGTTGAATAACTTTTCTTAATGTCTGTACAATGAAAAGCGGATCATTAATATGGGCCCAATCTTCGATCATCACCCCCATTTCAAACTTATTACTTAAATTAGGTTCAAGCTGTATAAGTTCAGTTGTGTTGACTTCGCGAAATTTAACACCATGTGATCTTTTAATTTCCCAATCACGAGACTCAGCTTTAAAGGTACTTTCCTTTTCATAAACTGTTAAAGCACCTTTATGATGAATTTCATTTTCTAAACCAATATCCTTTAACATTTCTTCAAAAGCATTTAAAGAATATGCATTTAAATCAGCAAGAGCTTTAGAAATTTGGATAAAATTTTCTGGCCTAGAAACCTTTCGTAAACCTAAATACCAAGGTAACAAATTTAATAAGTGAGAAGGTCTAATAGACAAAGGACCAACTGGATCTAATAACCATTTAAGGGGTTTTAAACCCAAACCTGCTAAACTTAGAGGAATACATTCGCTAATGGCAATTCCACCAGCATTTCCATGAGATGCTCTATCACCTTCGAAATCTTTATCTACTAATGTTACTGTCCAACCATTTCGTTGCGCATACCATGCACAACTTAGACCAACAATTCCTGCACCAGCTATAACCACATGAGGCATCGCTAATCCTCCTAAATACCTATTAACCTTTATTTCAGTAGATCTAAAATGTCTTTATATAGATCTTGTGAAATAAATACTCCCTTACTTAAACTTCTCTCTCTTGCTTTATAACGGCGCTGAGAAGGCAATCGAGCTCCTTGTTCTGTTATTGAAGAAAATAACCTCTCTGCTCGTTCACCATTCGATGCTAGATCATTCAAACCAAATATTTTGGGATCAAAAGCAAGAATCAACTCACCATGGCAGGGAGTACATCCCTTTCCATTATCTAAATTAAGAGAATCCAAACTAGTTAAATCACCGATTAAAGGCCCTGCAAGTAATTCAATCATGGTTGATAATGCAGAACCTTTATGCCCACCAAATGTAAGCATAGATCCCCCATCAAATACGGCATTCGCATCAATTGTAGGTTTACCACTTTTATCAACTGCTACATTTTCTGGAAGCGGGATATTTTCTCGGGAATGTAACTCTATGTCACCTCGAGCAATAGCGCTTGTTGCAAAATCAAATACATATGGGTATTTGTTTTTTCTAGGCCAACCAAATGCAATGGGATTTGTTCCAAGAGCTGGTTTCGAACCACCAGCAGGAGTTACCCAAGCATGACTAGGAGTTAATGCAATACCAACCAATCCAGCTTCTGTAATTTTTTCAACTTCAGGCCATAAAGCAGAAAAATGAAAACAATTATTAATTTTAAGTGCTGCTATTCCATATCGATGGGCTTTTTCAATTAATGGCAACAAGCCTCTTTCAAATGCTAATTGAGAAAAAGCAAATTTTGCATCAACTTCAACTATGGCATTATTACTTTCTTTTACATCAGGCAAAGCATCACCTGAAACACAACCTTGTTTAAGTGTATGACTTAAAACTAATAAACGATAAATTCCATGCGAAAAACATTCATCACGCTCACCTGCTGTAATTACATCAGCAATTGAATTAGCATGAACAGCAGACATGCCATATTTAGTTAATACTTGAAAAGCAAGTTGATGTACTTCATCTAGACTTAAGTTAATCTTTTTAGACATAATCTTTCTCATCCATTACTTAAGTAAAAAGCCATGTTTAAGAGGATCATTGTCATTAACAAAAATAGTATTATGACCAGTAACTCTTGCCCATCCTTCAATTGTAGGAATTATGGCGTCATATTGACCAACTTTAGTTTCCGCAATAGCTATGCCATTAAATGTAGTGCCAATAATGCTTTCATGAATAAATTTTTCTCCAATCTTTAATCTCTTTTGTGCAACGAGTTGAGCTAAACGAGCAGAGGTTCCTGTTCCACAAGGTGATCTATCAATTCCTTTATCACCATAAAAAACAGCATTCCGAGCACTTGATCCATCTCGAAGAGGTTTACCTGTCCACATGACGTGGGATAAACCTTTAATTTCTGGAGCTTCAGGATGTATAAATTGATATTTTTCATTTGCTAATTTTCTAATTATAGGACTTAGCTTTTGAATATCAGAAACTGAGAGTTGTTCGAGGTCTTGATAATTTTCTTGAGGCTCAATGATTGCGTAAAAATTACCACCATAAGAAACGTCAAATTTAATCTCACCAAAACCTTCAATATTTACTGATAATTTTTCTGCAAATAAGAAAGAAGCTACATTCGTTAATTTAACTGTCTCAACTAAATTAAATTCATTTAGTTTATATTCGGCCAGTACAAGACCTGCAGGCGTATCTAACCTTAAAACGCCTGATTCTTTAGGAGTTACGAGGCCATTTTCAATTAGGAATGTCACGGTTCCAATTGTGCCGTGCCCACACATAGCCAAGCAGCCACTTACTTCAATAAATAAAATAGCGGCATCACAATCATTTCGTGTTGGAGGATAAACAATTGTACCTGACATTGCATCATGACCGCGTGGCTCGAACATAAGTGCTGTACGGATCCAATCATGGTTTTTTTCAAAATCAGCCCTATATTCAATCATACTTTTGCCTTTCAGCCGTGGTGCTCCACCTGATACAAGACGTACTGGGTTTCCACATGTATGACCATCAATACAAAAAAATGTATGATTCATATAAAATCCTTTTTTGAAATCAATTAGATAGAATGGTTTTGGTGAAAAGATATATCTTTTCACCAAAGTAAATTAATTAATAACCTAGAGCTTTCAAATCTGCTAAAGTTTTATTAACAATAGCAATAGTCTGCTCACGTTCTTTACCTTCTAGATTAAGGCGAGGTGGTTTAACAGTTTCAGCGAAACCTGCAATAATGTTTTCTGATAATTTAATATGTTGAACTAATTTAACAACGGTATCTAAATGGAATAATGGAGTTAAGGCAGCATACAATTTACGTGCTTTGTTATATTCACCCGATACTGCTAATTTCAGTAATTCAACTGATTCTTTAGGTAAAGCATTTGCCATACCAGATACCCAAGCTGTTACACCTAAGGCAGCACTCTCTAGAATTAAATCATCAACACCACAAACTACGGCTAAACGTCCACCGAAGCGAGAGATAAGATCCGTGACACGAGTTGTATCGTATGACTCTTCTTTAATTGCTGTAATGGTAGGTTCAGATAATAATTCTTCAACTACATCTGGCGTTAAATCTACTCCATAACCACGTGGATTGTTATAAAGCAAAATCTCTAAGCTACTCGCTTTAGCAATTGTTTTATAATAATTAATAGTTTCACGAGCATCTGATTTGTACGTTAAACCTGGAAATACCATTAGGCCATCAATACCTAATTTTTCAGCTTCTTTTGCAAATGCAATAGCTTTATCTGTATTAGTCTCTGCAAGACCTGAAATAATCGCTACACGACCATTTACAGTCTCTTTAGCAATTTGAAGAACACGTAACTTTTCATCAGGTGATAATTGAGCGTTTTCACCAACCATTCCCATCATAACTACGCCACTTACACCGTTTTCGATTAAGCGCTCCAATCCTGTACGGATAGCGTCTTCATCTAAAGTAAAGTCAGCTTTTAACTTAGTAGTTACTGCTGGAAAAACTCCTTGCCATTGAATGCTCATACCAATACCTTTCCTTTATACAAGTATTTTCATAAAACTTTAAATACTAATCAAAATATAGATTAGACCTAATTTAATAAAAGGCCTAATTCACTATGTCTAAAAAATAATCTTTACACAATATTTAAAGTTAAATATGTCTTATTAACATTACAACTTGTCTGTTATGAATTATCCAAAAAATTAGTCTTTATAAAACAAACACATAAGAATAAAAAAATTATAGAAATATCTCTTAATATAAAAAATTATTTTCCTAATTATATTTATTAATTATTAAAAATACATTTAATTACCTTAATTAAAATATTTTTAAAAATTTATTAATATTAATTTTTCAAAAAAAATTATTATATTTTATATAAAAAATTTAATAACAAAATTCTCAATCAAATTATATATATAAAAAGATATACTTTATGGAATTATTGAGATCATTTCTTATATACTAATAAAAAATGGGCAAATTAGAATGTGTCATTTTTAAAGAATGAGGTTAATCTTTTTTAAGGTTTAAATCATGAAAAGTAAGAAATATGAACCAAAGATTTTTAGAAGTGTTCCCTTTACCGACTCACTTCCAGCTCCAATTTGGTTTCATCTCGCAAGCATGCCAGCTGATGCAACATACCCTCAACATCATCACGACTGGGGAGAGTTTGTTTATTCATTTGAAGGGGCAATGGAAATTAAATTACCTAAAATTCATTTTTTAGCTCCTCCACCTTATGGAATCTGGTTGCCTCCAAATGTTGAACATAGAGGACTAAATCGTGATGTCACAATGCATTCTTCAATATTTTTAGAACCTGATCTTTGTAAATCATTACCCTCTGATGCTTGTGTTTTAATGACTACTCCCCTTTTAAGAGTAATTTTAACTGAGTTAAAAAACTCTCCCCCCCGAGTACCCTGTTTAATCCAACAAACTAGATTATTGCAAGTTACACTTGATCAATTAGAAATACTAAAAAAAGTAGATATTTTTCTACCAACTTCTGAACATACAGGGCTTTCAATTATTCTAAATTATTTATACCTTCATCCAGAAGATAATTCACATTTATCGGATTTAGCCCGTATGGCAAATTTAACAGAAAGGACTTTAGCACGTTACTGTGATAAAGAGCTTGGAATGTCCCTTACCGAATGGAGACAACGTTTAAAAATTTTCAAATCGTTACCTATGCTTGAAACAGGACAATCTATCAAAACTATTTCATTAAATTTAGGTTACGCTAACACCTCAGCTTTTATAAATATGTTTAAGCGTTGGATGGGAACGACACCTGATTCTTTTCGAAAAGAATCTCCTTCTAGCTGATTTATTTTTATAAAAATTAATTTAGTCTTTTACAAGCAGATTGTATTTACTTATTTTTTAAAAAATCTGTTCCTGTATTTGCTTTGAATTTATATAGATATTATCTACGTGGTCTATAAGAAAGGAGTGACCATGAAGAAGTACTTTCCCGAACTTGATACAGTTTCCGACATCCTTACTTCATTCCTCATTCCCAAAGCCAATCCATTACACATGCGATTCGTATCTATAAATGATTAAGTTAGGTAAATCTAATAGTTTAATAAAAGAAAAGATTTCAGATATTTTAAGTCGATAAAAGATTCTCTGAGTAAAGCCCATCTAGGGCTTTACTCTATGACTTAGGCTAACTGAGCTTCTACATACGCACATCTCGCAGCCCATCCAAAAATAAGAATTACCCCACACTTTAAATACTTGATCAATTGAAAAAAGATTTTTTCTGAGTACAAACATCAAAAGTGAAATGATAAAAAGTACAGAAAAACTATTGTCCTAACGTTTAGCTGCTCGAGCAATAAAGTGTTTAAAGGCAATTGGCCAGACTCTGACATTAATCGAATCCTCAGTCGTACTCACAACATCTCGTTGCAGTAATGACTCCAGATCATTTTGATCATCAAACTCTCCAAACATAAATGCCAATGGATGATTTTTCTGAGCATCCTCCGTTTCCAGATTAATTCCCATCCCCTGCCGTTGTGTGGCCCAAATCCAGCTTTGTATGATCATTTGAATCATCACCGACACATCAGAATATATATTTCCATTCAGTGTCATTGAAAATAATACGCCATATTCATTGGTATTCGGCAAACGAATTACCCATTGATATTGAAACAGGTAATCAATCGGATAATACTTGGGATTATGCAGATATTTTATCAAGCTCCGAATATGCTCATTCAACTCGATAATGGAAATATTGTTCGCATATTCTGGCTGATAACCTAAAAACAGGTTGATCTTGTTAAGGTTATAATAGTGCTCTGTTGCTTCATCATACTCCTCCTGATACCTCTCTACTGTTTTTCTGTGCTGATCATTTTTCTTTTTAATTTCTTCCAATATGGCTGGCAAACTAAAAATCTTAACTAGCTTGGTTAAAATCAATTCAATCAGTCTGGCTTTATATTGCTCAAAGTCCATCTGATTGGTGTAAGGCGCAGGAAGCTCACTACGACTGGCAAAATAACACCGTCTAAAAGATTCAATCCAAATCCCTGAATAAAACTCCATCCGCATGCATAATAAACTCCAGTCATGAAAGTAAGCGAATAAACGGTCAAACCAGAATTTGGAGTCAAAATCTCCGCCTTGTTTAAAACGAATCCTTTGATACATTTGATGAATATCATGCTCAAAACGTGGAGCTGTCTGATGTTCAAGATAAGTTAAGCTAAAGCCTGTCATGTTCATTGTCCTACTCAATCATGCTTAATCACATAGGACATACAACTCAATAAAAAATAATTGAATTTTCAAAACCGCCAGGCCACCTTTTGACCCGACGGTTTCAGATATGACAGGCTCTAACGCCCCTTCCAGTTATAATCATCTAAATTAAACTCAACATCAAAATTCAGACCACGACGATAACTACGAACATAAAGCCCCTTATTGAAGGTATTTGCAGATAAAGATGCCTTGACCCGCAATCGTTGCAGATACTTACTAGGTCGAGTGAGATATAAAGCAACATTGATCGCATTCTTCACTTTTTGAGGATCATCTCGACTGACTAACCCCAAACCATCCGTTCCACTTTTAATATATTTCTCTCGATATTTTGGATCATGCAGATTGAAATAGGCACCACAACCATCTGTAATATTAATCCACTCTTCACCAACAAGCTTCCCTTGATGCTTGTCATTGTCAATCTTCGAATAATCATAGATGAGAAGTAAATGAATATGATAACCGCCCTCCTGCTCACCCTGTTCTAAAGCCCAGGCATGTCCCTGCAAATGCTTAAAACAACCATCAGCATTGGAAAGGCGATTACATAATATTGCTAGATGTGCATAAACATCTGAGATAGTCACTTCCTTAGGATGATTCTTCTCATACTTCAAATCAACACGAACAAACAGTAAACGGCTATAGTGCTCAATCAGACTCTTCACATAGTGCCCCAAACTATACGCATTTCGTTTCTCCTGCCGTCTATAAGCATTTTTCTCACTGAAACTAAAACTGTTATAAACATGATAAAGCGCCAGAATAATCCCATAACCTTCTTCACAATTCTCAAGATCATCCAATGAATATCCCTTGAACTGACGTAACCGGTCTATATAGTCCACGACATACCGTTTGAACTCAGTAATGAAGTGAGCATAGTGTAAATCGTTTCGGTATATCTGCTTAAAGGCGGGAATGATCTGACAACATTCCCGAATGACTTGTTTCAGCCTTTCAGGATTCATCCTCTGGTCAAAAGGTAACTCTCCAGTTGCTATAATAAATTTTTCAATTCGCAGCAATGTCTTTGCTTCAGTTTGCATGTGTTAGTCCTATGAGTTAAACATCATAGCTATGTCGTCATGCATATTTTTTTAATTGTACTGAGTCACTACCCACTGCTCTCTATAACACTAACACTCTTATACACCTACTCTCTGATAGTCTTGTCACTACCAGAGTAGTCATTACCCTATACAGACATAAGCCATGGGTAAGTAAGCTGATAGCATTACTATGAGTTGATATCTGATATATACAGAAAGTAGATAAATAATCGTAGATAGTAGTAGGAATAATATAAATAACCCACTAAGACATGCCTGTTGAATTACTCGGATATCCGAATATCTTGGATAAAAGGATGTTCCTTTTACCGAGAATATCTTAAAAATTGGGTAAGCTAAAGTTACGCACACAACTATTGGAAATATGGCAGCAAACATCTGCCTTATTTTCAAATCACAAGGATTTGAAGCTGTAAGTTATTTTTTATTGGGTTGCCCATGGTATGTGCACTAACGCACGTATTTCTCAACAGGAATAAACCATGAATGCGACTTTAACTCAAACAACCTTTGTGATGAACAAAATCATCAATATTAAACAAGTGATAGAATTTACTGGTCTAAGTCGTGCCACTATTTACAATTTGTTGGATCCTAAATCAGAATACTATGATTCTACTTTCCCTAAACAGGTTCGGCTAACCACAAACCGCGTTGGCTGGTCCGCCTTTGAAATTAATGAGTGGATTGAGTCTAAACTTGCTCAACGCTAACTCACCGAAATAGGAAATACAGCGCACTACTTGATAACTCTTAAAAGCGCAACCCAAATACCTTTAACTCTTCATCCGTTGGATCAATTTTAGTATATTCAAAACTAACGCCCTTCTCATTTGTATCAGACTCAGATACTTTCAATGTACCAAGATAATAGTGATTAACTTTAAGACCACCCATACGTTCGAATATGCAGCTATATCTAACTTGCTCTTGACTGCGTGGAATAATTCTAAAGTCTGGTTGTATATGTAGTCGCCCATATTGGGCTATTTGCTCTGCTTCTGACATTCTGAGGTAAAAATAAATTTGATTAAGTGCAATTAAATCAAGTTCCCACAAAATTATATCTTCAAAATATCGTTCGATCTCGTCACGTGATGGTTCAACGATCTCAGTTGCAGAATTTGTTTTGACTGCATCATCTGTCAATGGTGTACCCATTTCTTCTAAGAAATTTTCAGCTACAAAACTCAGCAATGATGTATTTGTATCAACCAGAAAATGCTCCAAACGTAAATACCTACTACCAAAGAGTACGGTTTTTGATGGAAAAAGTTGTAAAAGAGGACGTGGTGATTTTCGCAACTGATTTGCAAGCTGGTTATCATCAGAAAAGATTTGACTACAATGCTGTTCTAAATAACTTTGTAACAACCCTGTACTCTTTTTAAAATAAGATTCAGCAACTTGATTCTTATTTTGTCCCAATTCATCATATTTCAGGAATCTTAGAAAAGCTTCTGGTAATTGGTCAAATCTGACTAAGGAATGAATGATTTGCTTCAATAACGATGTTTGCACACTTTCATAACTTGCACTTTCAGCAATATTAAAAACATCGTAATAACAAAATGGATAATTGTGTTGGCGTTGTTTAGTACCCGAAAGTAAACTTTCTGGTTGTTGTTTGAGTATTTCCCTAATCTGAGAATCAAGCTGGACCTTATCACTTCCAGTAGACAATAGTTCATGAATTAATTCCCTCACCCTAACAAGTTTGTCTACTTCAAAAAGATGTTGTTCTGGATACTCAATAATATAAAAATTACCAAAAATTTTTTGATCCTCAAAAAGCGCATGCGACAGATTCAAACTGTAGATCGGAGCCTCAAAGTCAATAAACGGACTACGTATATTTCCTTCAGCTCTACTTTGAATCAACCCCATTTTCATAAGCTTGTTTAGGCTTTGATAAATCGATTGTTTTTTTAGACCCGTTGTCTGTCCAATTTCTGATGTACCACAACCAAGCACGACTCCGAATCTATTGCTGTATCTAAGCAAAGTAAATAGTACAAGGAATGACCTGAAATCTAACCCAGGTTGCTGGTCACCTTCTCTTTTATTAGTAATTAAGATCGTTCGAGCATGTTTGAAAAGTTGCTGCATAAGCGCAAATAAAGGAAACATTTTTTTAAGTCTTTTAATTTCGACCTTTCCTCTATCATCTCCATTCAAAATGGACTCATACATTTTGTAGGTTGCGTCCTCCATTCTTACTCTAATTTGTCTTACACGCGTCAATCTTCCACTGTACGGATAAGTGATGATGAGTAATTTATTCTGTTCCAACTCGTCTAGAACAATGCGTAGTTTTTTATGTTGTACCCCTATCAGTTGCGCCAAAACCTCAAGTGAAACATTGTCACTTTTTTGATTTCCATACAGCTGTATAAAGCGAATAAAAACCCAGAAACCATATGCAGAAAGACGACATTTTAGTTCATATATAGATTTTATGATCAACCATAGTTGAACAAGATTCTGATCTTTATTCATATTTGTTTTATTGAGTATAAGAGTACCTATTAACTATAACATAGGACATGATAGGCACAAAAACATACTAGTTTTTAAAAAATTTCATATATTAACGTTTATTTAATGAAATATTAATGTTTACTAAATTTTTTATTAATATTATATTAATGTTATTCAATTAAAGAATTTTTAACATTATCATGGCCAACAAAAAAATGTCGTTACAAGCATGGCTTGGAAAAGAGGAAAATTTAAAAATAGAGTTTTTATCAGAAGAGTTAACACTAAATAGACTAATTAGATTCACTTCTCTGCTGCTAAGTAATGGAGACAATGAGAGAATCATTTCCGAAATTCAAGTCATTCCGCCGATCTCTGAAATAGGCACTATTGATAACTTTCCTCAAGTAGGTACGATATCGATACAGTTATCAGAAACGACTTTCGATCAGCTCAAAAAGAATTTCCGAATTTTTAAATTTAATCGTCAAAATACAAAAAAGAATCGAATAAAAAAACAGATCTATTTGGATCGAAATTTACTTAAGCACCTTGAAAAATTAACAATCAACAATCAATTAGGCACATTGGAAAATTGTCTATACGACCTAGTAAATAACAATCAATTTGATTTAAAAGATGAAAAAAGAAAAAACCAGCAATTAACAGAGGAACTGAAGCTATTAAAGACCCAATTAAACCAAACCCAACAACGCATTAAAGTCGAGCAAGACAAAAATAAACTTTTAACCCAACACTACCAAGAATCAATGAATCATTTGGCCAGTTACTTTGGAAATGATTTCTTTAAATTTCTTTCTAGCCAATTTCATAACCTACTTAAAAGTGAACTAGAACAAGAAGCTTATGAACAGATATCAACATTGGACCTAGATGCTCTCATCTTAGATGAGCTACAAGCTGTAGCGATATCTCAGTTAAAAATTTACATCTCACTATTTAAGGGGCAGTTAAATGAATCTGAAGCACAACTTCAGCTATAAAAAATTGTAAAATTGACTGATACAACTTTTTTGTTTATATATCAATAATCAATTTTTAAAGGAGCAAAAATTGAGAAAACTCCAAAGAATAAGGCCTCCACGAGTGCAACTTACTTATAACGTTCAGCCACCCATCGATAAAACCCCACATAAAGCTCTACTACAAGAAATTATAAATTCTGCAATTAGTAACTTTTCTATCTATGGCAATAGCAGTGAGTTAAATTCAAAATTTCTTGATATAACCAAAAAATTCACATGTTTAAAATTATTTATACGCAACAAAGGATTCTCTAAGCTACTTAATGAATTGCCAGATAGTCAATTGGTTAAAGATAGAAAAAAGCTTATTGCCTTAGAAAACTTTCTTTTACTAATGGCTCTTAAAGTAATTCAAAAAGCAACTATAACTCCAATTTGCAACATGATTCGATCTATAGAATCTATTTTTCTACCTCTTATTTTCATAGTTATCCGTAACTTTACAATCAAGAAAAACCTATCTATCTCAGCTTGAAGGCTTTGCTTAATGTCCAAACGTATTTAATGACACGTTTGGAGGACTTTCTATGTTTATGACTTCTGAACGTGTTGACTGATCATCTTATTTAAGAGACCTATCATGTCAAAACGCCGAATCAAAAATAAACGCAAGAATAATCCAAAAAAACAAAATAAAGTTAGCCTGCAAACACAAGCAGAAATGAAGTTGGAAGTGCTAAAAATATATTCCAATGTATTTAGACTCCTTGCCCATAGCTTTTCAGGCTTTAAGTTTGTTGATTGGATTAAAAATCTAATTAAAGAATATTTTTGACAACTTTATAATCGTTAAAGTAGGGGGATAAAAACTTCTTCCCCTTACTTTCTAATTCCTTTGCTGCATTTTTCAACTTATCAAACCATGATTAAAGCTTCGGTTCATATGTTGACGATTAACCAACTGACCACCATATTTTAAAAGCAGATTTTTCTGAATATCCTGAACATGGACGGACTCATTGGATTGATGATGCTGTTCAGACCTCAACTCATCAGTATATAACTCTTCCACAATATCCAACCCCTCTTGCCCATCCTCCTGCCAAAGGCTTGCCGTGCGGCATGATGTAAAGCCTCCTGATAAAACCCAGCTGTTTAGTTTTGTAGGTCAATCTACTGGGCTGAGCTATGCTTCCTGCAAATTGAAACAATCACGTAAGATTAAGCCCATGTAATAGATTTGGGTACAATAGTTTTACCTTAGACAAAAACTTATTCTGATTTAAGTTAGGCAACTCTTCGCTTGGGCTATTTTCTTCAGGTTAATTGGGAGTCTAAAATACTCAAATATTCCTATCTATTAGATATCTTCATTTAGCTTAGGCTTCTCCTATTATCCAACTCCGAAAAACCCCAACCTTCTACGATTGACGAAGATAGTGCTATAAAAAGCCGATTACCGCCACCAAAAGGCCATGTACTATTATATTGATAGTAGGATGTTCTGAAGCTTTAAAGTTCACTATAAAACCCCCATAATGACTTCAACTATAACTGTCAGCATTACTATTTCTTATCAAGATAATTTGCAAATATCTCAATTAAAAAACAGCAAAGCTAATTATTAGCCCCCCAATACTTATAGCCAACCCTAGCTGTGCAGTACATTTATATATGAGTTTATTCTCTATGAAATAACTTAAACTCAATTTATCGATTATCCAAAGCCATCTGAATTATTCTTATTTTGGCTATTCCAATCCAAGTTTTAATGTGGGGTAGGATGAGGGGTAAAATAACAAGTAAAAAATAAGCCCTTGTAAAAACAAGGGCTTATTCAGAATTTTGGCGGAAGCGGTGAGATTCGAACTCACGGAGGACTCACACCCTCGTCGGTTTTCAAGACCGGTGCATTAAACCGCTCTGCCACGCTTCCATGTGCGTAAGAATACAAAGCTTATTCATTTTATTCAAGAAAAATATCATCGCTTTGTGTTCAAGTGCATATTGTTTCATCAATTTTACAATCGAGCAGCTAATTCTGCTCCTTCTTTGATCGCACGCTTCGCATCTAGCTCTGCTGCGAGCTTTGCTCCACCAATAATATGGTAGTTCGCTATAGTCGACTCACCTTCTTTTGGCATCAAGTCTTTTACCGACTCTTGACCTGCACACACCACGACCGTATCTACGCGTAAAAGCTGATCTTGACCATTGTGCTCAATCCAAAGCCCTTCATCAGTGACTGCTTTATATTGCACACCACGTAACATACGCACGCCATGCTTTTTAAGCTGTGCACGGTGTACCCAACCTGAAGTCTTACCAAGGCCAATACCGAGAGGTGTTGTTTTACGTTGTAGTAAATAAATCTCACGTATTGCTGGTTCAACCACAGGTGGCTGCATACCACCTTCAGAAACATAATTCGGATCTGGGTCTACACCCCATTCACGTTGCCACTCTGCTAAAGGTTGAGGCTGTGGCTGATGTGGTGGTTTAAGTAAAAACTCAGATACATCAAAACCAATACCACCTGCCCCAATCACTGCAACTTTTTGTCCAACTTCTGCACCTTGTAAAACTTGAGCATAGGAAAGAACTTGTGGTGAATTACTTCCTTCAATTTTTAAAGCACGTGGTATTACACCCGTTGCCACAATAACTTCGTCAAAACCTTCACGCTCAAGTTGCTCACGATTTACACGAGTGTTTAAGCGTACATCTACCCCTGTTTTTTGAAGCTGTACTTTAAAGTAGCGAATTGTCTCGTGGAATTCCTCTTTACCTGGTACAACCTTGGCAAAATTGAACTGACCACCTACATCTTTATTGGCTTCAAACAAAGTCACTGCATGACCACGGCTTGCCGCCACAGTTGCAGCAGACATACCTGCTACACCACCACCTACAACGGCAATACGTTTTGGCTGTTTAGTCTTTAAATAGACTAATTCTGTTTCATGGCCCGCACGCGGGTTCACTAAACAAGACACACGTTTATTTTTAAATGCGTGGTCTAAGCAGGCTTGGTTACACGCGATACAGGTATTAATTTCATCAACACGATTGGTCGCAGTTTTATTTACCCAAAAAGCATCGGCCAATAGAGGACGAGCCATTTGAATCATGTCTGCCTTGCCAGTTGCCAAAATCTCTTCGGCAGTTTCAGGCATATTAATACGGTTAGATGCAATGACTGGAATTGAAATATGTTGTTTTACATGAGCCGTGTAATCGACAAACGCTGCACGAGGTACCGAGGTTACAATGGTTGGTACACGTGCTTCATGCCAACCAATACCCGTATTTAATAAAGTGACACCTGCTTTTTCTAAAGCTTTAGCAACAATCACCACTTCTTGCATGGTGTTACCGTCATGCACAAGGTCGAGTAGCGATAAACGGAAACAAATAATAAATTTTTCGCCTACTTTGGCACGGATTGCTTTTACAATTTCAACCGGAAAACGCATACGGTTTTCGATTTCACCGCCCCAACGGTCAGTACGCTGGTTTACATGGCGACTTAGGAACTGGTTAATCAGATATCCTTCTGACCCCATAATTTCGACGCCATCATATCCTGCTTTTTTGGCAATGTCGGCACACTGTGCATAGTCTTCAATGGTGCTGAGAATATTTTTTTCAGAAAGCTGACGCGGTTTAAATGGTGAAATTGGCGATTTAATTGCTGTTGAAGACACCACAAATGGCTGATAACCATAGCGCCCTGCATGCAAAATTTGCATTAAAATTTTTGAACCATGCTTATGGACGGCATGCGTTACTAGACGATGCTGAGGAATATCAAATAAGCTATTCATAGTACCGCCAGCTGGAGCCAACCAGCCTTGACGGTTCGGAGAAATACCACCTGTCACAATCAGGCCAACCCCACCTTTTGCACGCTCTTCAAAATAAGCGGCCAGTTTTGGATAATTATAAAAACGATCTTCAAGTCCCGTATGCATGGAACCCATCACCACACGGTTTTTAATAGTGGTAAAGCCTAAATGTAATGGTTTTAATAAATTGGCGTAACTTGTCATGCTGCGTCCCAATAGTTTTTTGCAACTTGTTGCATAGTACTTTAATACTTTTTTAATAATTTTGGATGACCAAGAATTATTTTTTATTTGAGATTATGGTCAATCTACCTATACAGATGACAATCCCATATTTTATTAAATAATAAATACCAATCATAACAAGTGAATTAATGCTTTTTTTGCCAAAAAAGCACCATGAATAGTGCTACAATAGCCGCCATTCAGAATTCTCGAGACCACCTCAACGGGGTCTTTTTCATAAATGTTAGGATTAGCAATGACTGATAATGCAACTATCTTGCAGCATGTACCAGTAGGCAAAAAAGTTGGGATTGCCTTCTCCGGTGGTCTAGACACTTCAGCTGCTTTATTGTGGATGAAACAAAAAGGCGCTGAGCCTTATGCATATACTGCAAATTTAGGCCAGCCAGATGAAGATGACTACGATGCAATTCCAAAGAAAGCAGAACAATACGGCGCTGTAAAAGCTCGCTTAATTGACTGCCGCTTACAATTGGCGCTTGAAGGTATTGCTGCAATTCAGTGTGGTGCATTCCATATCAGTACAGGTGGCGTTCCTTATTTCAATACGACTCCACTCGGTCGTGCAGTAACAGGTACTATGCTCGTTACTGCAATGAAAGAAGATGACGTAAACATCTGGGGTGACGGTTCAACTTATAAAGGTAACGATATTGAACGTTTCTATCGTTATGGTTTGTTGACTAACCCAAATCTTAAAATTTATAAGCCTTGGTTAGATCAAAACTTTATTGATGAGCTTGGTGGCCGTGCAGAAATGTCACAGTTCCTCATCGACAACGGTTTTGACTACAAAATGTCAAAAGAAAAAGCGTACTCAACTGACTCAAACATGTTGGGCGCGACTCATGAAGCAAAAGATCTTGAATACCTAAATGCTGGTATCAAAATCGTTGACCCAATTATGGGCGTTGCTTTCTGGAAAGAAGAAGTTGAAATCAAACCAGAAGAAGTCACTGTACGTTTTGAAGAAGGTGTACCAGTTGCATTAAACGGCCAGACTTTTAACAATCCGGTTGAACTTATTCTTGAAGCAAACCGTATTGGTGGTCGCCATGGTTTAGGTATGTCTGACCAAATCGAAAACCGTATTATCGAAGCGAAATCTCGTGGTATTTATGAAGCACCGGGTATGGCCCTTCTTCATATTGCTTACGAGCGTTTGGTTACAGGTATTCATAACGAAGATACAATCGAACAATACCGCATTAATGGTCTACGTTTAGGTCGTTTACTTTACCAAGGCCGTTGGTTCGACTCTCAAGCACTTATGTTGCGTGAAACTGCACAACGTTGGGTTGCTAAAGCGATTACTGGTGAAGTGACGCTTGAACTTCGTCGTGGTAATGACTACACCATCATGAACACTGAATCTCCAAACTTAACGTACGAAGCTGAACGTTTAACTATGGAAAAAGGCGATTCAATGTTTACGCCAATGGACCGTATTGGTCAATTGACTATGCGTAACCTCGACATTACCGATACACGTGCAAAACTTGGTATCTATACAGATGCTGGCTTGCTTTCAATCGGTCAAGGTTCTGCAATCCCTCAATTAGACAGTAAGAAAAAATAATTTTCTTATAATGTCAAAAAAGCCACCTCTATAGGTGGCTTTTTTATATTTAAAGTTAAGTTAGGCAATTTCTGCAACTTGTAACGGTTGATAGTAAATTTGATTACGGCCAAGTTGCTTTGCCCGATATAACGCCTGATCCGCTGCATGAATTAAGTTATCTTGTCCCATCTTTAATCCGCCCGTATATACGGTGAACCCTAAACTGATAGTGACATACTTCGACACTAACGAAGCGGCATGAGGAATAGCTTGCCGTTCAATGGCTTTATAAATATTTGCTGCCACTGAATAAGCACCCTGTGCAGGTGTTTCAGGTAATAGTACGACAAACTCTTCACCCCCATAACGCGCAACAAAATCGACATGACGAATCGAATTTTTAATTGCAGAAGCAATAGATGAGATGACTTTATCCCCCATCTGATGCCCATAAAAATCGTTATAGTTTTTAAAAAAATCAATATCAATAAATAAAACAGCTAAAGGACGTTTCTCTTGATTTGCTCGGTAATAGAAGAAATCAAACATTTCATCAAAGGTACGACGGTTTGAAATTTGAGTCAGCGCATCTTGCTGACTTAAATGCAGTAGTTCAGATGCTTCTATCCGTAAAATCTGCTCATTAATTTCAGCAAGTTGGTTATTTAAAAAAAGACTTCGCTCTCTTGAGATGAGCATCGTGCTAATTGAAAAACCTAAAATACAAGTACCAAATAAAGCACGACCCAGCGCGATATAATCACAATTTACGTTTAATAAATTAAGAAAAACAAAAACTAGTATTGCTGCGGATAAACCTACATACAGCATATGGAGTGGTTTGATCCCGCTTAAGATAAACCCAAGCATATATAAAAAAGAAAGAAGCAACATCGACTGATTTTTAAGTGCCATATTTCCAACACTCAGCAACAACATAGCACTCGTAATAATGCTAAAGAAAACGATGCCGCAGGCCGCAAAATAAAAGTGCTCAGAAAGTTTTTTGAATCTGGCAAAAATCCAAAATAGTAAAAGTGCGAATGCAATATTCATAGCACTTAATACACAATGGACAAAGTCCAAAGTAATATAAGGCTTGCCTATCACTAAGTAGTCGGTTGGAAGGGCTAACAAAATAAAAATTAAATAAGTGAGCACACCACTTGCCAGAAACTTCGAAATATTTTGCCGAGTACGATCAAGATTTAAACACCAGAATTTTTTTTCTAGTTGTGTTGGTAAAGGCATATTGGCGTAACGATGGGTATGTAGAGTGACCAAGTACTCGATTTCTTCTTTAGATTTGAGTAATTGATGGACATTTCCCCTATTCGCCACTAGTCGATTCCTACATATTTCGCGTTAACAAAATATAACATTAATTTTTAAAGCTCCCTGCGCTTTATTTTGCCATTTGTCCGTAATTCTCGTTACCATTTTCACACTTTATCGATTATCATTTGTTTTATTTCGAAGTTTGAACTGCCTTGAACTCTATTACCCTGCTCCAGCCAGATGATTGGCATGCACATTTACGTGATGGTTTAGCATTAAAACGTACTGTTCCAGATTTGGCTAAACAATTCGCTCGCGCGATCTGTATGCCTAACCTTGTGCCGCCTGTAAAAACAGTAGAAGAAGCTTTAGCTTATCGCGAACGCATTCTTGCTCATGTTCCAGAAGGCAATAATTTTGACCCTCGTATGGTGCTTTATTTTACTGATCACACTTCACCAGATGAAGTTCGTAAAATTAAAGAATCAGAACATGTAAATGCAATTAAACTTTACCCAGCGGGTGCGACCACAAACTCAGACAATGGTGTGAGTGATATTCGCAAAGTTTATGCAGTTATTGAGCAATTAGAAGAGCATCAAGTGCCGTTATTGCTTCATGGTGAAGTGACTCACAATCATGTAGATATTTTTGATCGTGAAAAACGCTTCCTAGATGAGGTATTATCACCATTATTGAAACAGTTCCCGAAACTTAAAGTTGTGCTTGAACACATCACAACAAGTGATGCTGCGCACTTTGTTTTAGAACAAGACCGTAATGTTGCAGCAACAATCACTCCTCAGCATTTATTATTTAACCGTAATGATATGTTGGTTGGTGGTATTAAACCGCACTTTTACTGCTTACCAATTTTAAAACGTCAAACACACCAAACGACTTTACTTGAAGTGGCGACAAGCGGTAATCCTAAGTTTTTCTTAGGTACAGATAGCGCCCCTCATGCACAAAATGCAAAAGAGAATGCTTGTGGCTGTGCAGGCTGCTATAGTGCACCAAATGCAATTGAGCTTTATGCACAAGCATTTGACCAAGTCGGTAAATTAGAGCGCCTAGAAGGTTTTGCTAGCCATTTTGGTGCAGACTTCTACGGTCTACCGCGTAATACTTCTACCATTACTTTGGTTAAAGAAGATAACCTCGTTCCAGAATCTTTTGATTATTTAGATGATCAAAAAATTATCCCGCTGCATGCCGGGAAAACGCTGCAATGGAGAAAAGTGTGACACAAGAAAATTCTGTCCCGGTCATTGGCCAACGTTTTCGTGGCTTCTTACCTGTTGTTGTCGATGTTGAAACGGCAGGTTTTAATGCCCAGACAGATGCATTGCTAGAAATCGCGTGCATTCCAATTGTGTATGATGCTCAGGGACAATTTGTCCCTGGTCATGCATTTCATGCACATATTAACCCTTTTGAAGGGGCTAACCTCGATCGCCGTTCGCTCGACTTTATTGGTATTGATCCATTCAATCCAATGCGTATAGCAATGGCTGAGGATGAACGAACTGCCTTACGTCGCATTTTTAAATCGGTCAATGAAGTTCGTAAACAACAACATTGTACTCATGCAGTACTTGTAGGCCATAACGCGCATTTTGATCTTGGTTTTTTACAAGCAGCAATTGCACGTACAAGCACGAAAAACCAAAATCCATTCCATAGTTTTTCAGTCATGGATACGGTTACGCTAAGTGCCGTTATGTTTGGACAAACTGTGCTTGCTAAAGCATGTATTCAAGCTGGAATTGAGTTCGATGGTAAAGAAGCACACTCTGCTTTGTACGATACTCAGAAGACTGCTGAACTGTTTTGCTATATTTTGAACAAACTGTCACCTTACCTCCTTGACAGTTTGGTGGCGGCTTCTTAAGATACCGCCATCCTCAACGTCCCTATCGTCTAGAGGCCTAGGACATCGCCCTTTCACGGCGGTAACCGGGGTTCGAATCCCCGTAGGGACGCCATATTCTTTCTACAAAGAATCATCGCTTCAAATTATTTTATCTCACTTCAAATTTTATCCATGAGATAAGTTTCTTATTTTTTAATAAAATACACTTGTGCAAATTTATCACTGATTCCATATTCCTTTTACACACAGTTACATTATAATAATTCTTATTTTTATACTGATATTTATTATCAACAAGGTTTTAAATGGATCTTAAGCTTCGCCTCCTCTCCCTGAGCATTGCTCAACTATGCTGTATCTCCTCTGCTTTTCCAGATGCAGACACTTCTTCAACTACTCTTGCCACTATTAAAATTAAAGCCCAACAGGCATCAGATCAAACGTATAAAGTTGATAGCTCAAGTAGTGCTACACGTAGTAAAATTGCTTTAAAAGATACCCCTCAGTCGGTCAGTGTGGTCACCCAAAAAGTAATTGAAGATATTGGTGCTACTCGTTTAATTGAGGCGCTTGATTTAGCTGGAGGCGTTAGTCGTGCTAATAATTTTGGTGGTCAAGGTTTAACAGGTTTTAACCTCCGTGGCTTTACCAGTGGCGAGTTTTATCGAAACGGATTTCCAATTAACCGTGGTTATCCAAATGTCCCAGATAGTAATACTATTGAACGCATAGATGTTTTACGTGGCCCCTCTTCTAGCTTGTATGGCCGTGGTGACCCAGGCGGTACTTTTAACTTAATTTCTAAAACACCAAAGTCTGAGCAACAAACCACTTTGGGTGCCCAGCTCAACAGTGAAGGTTTATATCGCACCACTGTAGACACGACAGGCACTATTCCAAATGCAGAAAACGTTGGCTATCGCCTCAATGTGATTGCAGAAGGTGGCGATAGTTATCGCGACAATGTCGAATCTAAACGTTACGGCATTGCTCCAGTCATTCAATGGCAAGCTTCAGACGCGACTAAAGTTACCTTCGAAGCCGATATTTTAAGAAACCAGCATCCGCTTGATCGTGGACAAACACGCTATGCAGGTCAGAAGTCTTTTATTAGTTCACCAGACACTTATTTATGGGAAACGGGTAAAGATAACAACCGACTTTACAATGACAACAATATGGCTCAATTACGAGTTGAACACGAGCTTGGAAATGACTGGAAGCTCAATGCTGGTGTGCAATATTTAAATGGCAAGTTACATGGCTATGCAGTAGAAGCAAATGGAATTCAAAAAGACGGGGAAACGCTAGGTCGAAATTACAACTACCGTGAACTAAAGTGGCAAGATACCGATGCTCAAATTAATCTCACAGGCAATTTCCAGCTTTTAGGTTTAGCCCATACTTTAGTGACTGGGCTTGAATATGAAAACTATGATTATAAGTCCTACATTATTCGCTCAAGTGGAGATGTCGGTAGCTACCCTATTAATATCTACAACCCTGTTTTAGGGCAGCCTCTGCCTGAGCTTTATCGGGTAACCACACATGACCGTGAAAACTTAAAAACAACTGCCCTTTTTTTACAAGACCAAGTCGATTTAAATGAGCGTTTAAGCGCGCTATTAGGCTTACGTTTTGAACATTATGAGCATGACTATAAGAACCTATTACCTAATACCGCGAATTGGAATACCAGCCACAATGCCTTTATTCCACGTTTAGGTTTAGTCTATAAAGCCAGTGACGATCTTTCCATCTACAGTAATGCTGCAAAATCTTTTAAGCCAAACACTGGTGCTAGCCGTAATGGAGACGGGTTTGATCCTGAAGAAGGTTTAGCTTACGAGTTAGGCTTTAAATGGCAAGCACTTGATAATATGTTATCGATTGATTCTGCTATTTTTTATGCCAACAAAGAAAATGTCTTAACCCTAGATCCTGTTGATTCAGCCTATAAAGTAGCAGCAGGTAAAGTTCGTAGCCGTGGTATAGAGTTAAATATTGCAGGACAAATTACACCTGCTTGGAAAATTATTGGCGGCTATGTCTATACAGATGCAGAAGTAACTAAGGACAATAGCCTGCAAAAAGGAACAGCTCTAGCCAACATTCCAAAAAATAGTTTTAATCTTTTAAATATCTATGAATTTCAGGATGGGCCTTTACAAGGGTTAGGTTTAGGTATCAATCAGAAATATATTGATAAACGTGCAGGTCAAACGGCCAATAGTACCTACATCATGAAAGGCTATGCGGTTACCGACCTCGTGTCTTATTATCAGGCAACGCCAAAATTACGCCTTAACTTAGATGTGAAGAACATTTTTGACAGAGTTTATGATGAAAGTGCTTTCAATTTATATGCCTATCCTGGTGAATCACGTACTGTTCAATTAGGTATAAGCTATACGTTCTAAATTAAAAGAACCAAACATCAGCTTTTTACCGTGTAAGATCTCACTAGGGATAGCAGTCATTAAGAAAGCCACTGTCTAAAAATACAGTGGCTTTTATTTTCTCATATAAAATATTATAAATTTATGATTTATAAATATTTTATTATACTTAAACTATATTCTACCCTATACTAAAAGTAGATCAGAACTATAATTTGAACATGACATGCAAATTCGATTATTTCATTTACAAAATTCACGCTCTCAACGCATTATTTGGTTTTTAGAAGAATTAGGACTCAACTATGAGCTCATCACTAAATATCATTCAGATGAAGACAAAAATAATAACTCACCGCATCAACTATCAAAATTTCCAACGCTCGAAATTATTGAACAAGAGCAAACTTCAATTTTGGCTGAAACCTCAGCAATCCTAGATTATTTCTCTCATTTATACCCACAACTGGGACAGAACAATTTATTAAGCCAACAACTTCAAAATTTTTATTATTGGAAAAATTACTGTGAGGCGACATTCATTCCCGATCTGGTACTCAAACAAATCTTTCACCAAATTGCAGAACGCACACCTTTTCTGGTCCGTTTCGTTCCTAAGCTTTTAAAATATGGATTTGATCAAGGCTATCTCAATCAATCATTAGAACGACACATGAGTATGATTGATAAACATTTAGAACGTCACTTATGGTTTGCTGGAGATCAGTTTACTACTGCTGATATTTTGATGTGGTTTCCGCTACTGGCTTGCTCACCAAATTACAGCCAGTTTAAACATATACAGCGTTATCTGACCCAGATAGAAAACAGACCTGCCTTTAAAAATGCTCTAATTAAAGGTCAATGGTCTGCTTCTACTTTTCAAACTTACTGGGCTATTGCTTGGTAATTTATTTATGCAGATTTACGTGAATTCACGCGCCCCTGAACAACGGCCTTAATATTGCCCTTCGCGTAATTTAAAAACACAATTAAAGGCGATAGTTTTGGATTTGGTTTTTTACCCTGCCCAATTGCTTTAAATTGTGCTGCGTACCAAATAATTTCCATAATCGCCATTTTGTCGACAAAAGGTAAACCTGTTTTAATTGGTTTTACGGCGTAGCGAACGTCTTGGCCTGCGATTAAACGGTCAGTTAAATCTGTTTCAACAGCAAGTGGACGAGCAATACCAATAAAGTCACATGCACCACTTGCCAGAGCAGCATTCATGCCTTCTACTGTACGGAAGCCACCTGTCACCATAAGTTTACATTTTACATGCTGACGGATTTTTTCAGCGAAATCTAAGAAGTATGCTTCACGTGCAATGGTACTTGCTTTACGTTTATCGGCTTTTGCGCCAGCCATTGCAGGTGCTTCATAAGTACCACCTGAAATTTCAATTAAATCAATTCCTGCTTCATCAACGGCTTTAAATACCGAAATTACATCTTCTTCGCTAATACCACCGCGCTGGAAGTCAGCAGAGTTAAGCTTCACTGAAATAATAAAATTCTCTGAAGTTGCTTCACGTACTGCTTTATAAACTTCTAGTAAAAAGCGAGTACGGTTTTCAACTGAACCTCCCCACTGGTCTGTACGCTTATTGGTTAATGGTGATAAAAACTGGCTAATTAAATAGCCGTGTGCACCATGTAACTGTACCCCTTCAAAACCTGCTTTCTCACAAATGCTGGCAGCTGTTGCAAAGCGTTTAATAATATCCAAAATTTCTTCATGTGTAAGCGCACGTGGAGTGCCAAACATAGTCGCTAAAGCTGGACTAAAAGGAACTGCCGAAGGTGCAACTGTTTCTTTATTTAAGCCTTTAGGGCACTGACGGCCTGGGTGAGACAATTGAATGAGCTGTACCATTCCATATTGTTTACCGACCGCTGACCATTCTTTTAAACGCTCTAGGTCACGCTCAGTTTCAATCACAACCACGCCTGGTTCGTTTTTGGCTTCGAAATTGACCATGACGTTACCAGTAATTGCACAGCCTAAACCACCTTTAGCCCATGCACCATACAAGCCCAAATGTAAGTCATTTGGCTGTCCCTCATAGTTTGCAAGTGCCTCACTCATTGCCCCTTTAATAATCCGGTTTTTAAATGTGGTATTTCTAATTGTGATTGGTTGTGCAATCTGGCTCATGGTTAACCTCTTTTAATACTCTAGAGTAATTACTCTAATTTAGATGAGTTATAAGTCATGTCAAGGGAAAATCGATAACTGACAATAGCACATGTCAAATTTAAAAAGTATAGAGAAATGCAACTTTTTGCATTAAAAATTTAAATAATATTTATACTTATAAAACATAAACTTATTTAAATAAATTAAAGACTCGCCATAATTAATTGCTTGGTATATTCAGTTTTAGGGTCATTAAATAACTGTTCAGTTAGCTGATATTCCATAACTTTTGCATGTCGTAATACCATCACTTTATGACACAGTGCTTTGACCACATTTAAATCATGACTGATAAAAATATAGCTGAGGTGCTCTGTTTGTTGTAAACGTCGCAATAATTGAATCATCGCTTTTTGCGTGGTTCGGTCTAAGGCAGACGTTGGTTCATCTAAAATTAAAAGTTTAGGTTGAACCACTAAAGCTCGCGCTAGAGCAACGCGTTGACGTTGCCCACCCGAAAGCTCGTGCGGATAGCGATGTTGAAAGTCTTCAGCCAACTCAACTTTTACCAAAGCAGATTCAACTTGCTGTTTGATCTCGCTATCAGCCACTGCTTTCACTTTTAACCCTTCGGCAATAATCTGCCCTACTGTCATACGCGGGTTTAAGCTACCAAATGGGTCTTGGAATACAATTTGTAAGTCTGACCTGATCTTACGCAAAGCTTTTTGTTCTAGGCGGTTTATATCTTGCTCTAGAAAATTAATCTGCCCCTCACTTTTCAGTAATCGAACCAGAGCTAAAGCCAATGAAGATTTTCCAGAACCACTTTCACCAACCACACCCAATGCTTCACCTTGTTTAAGCTCAAAATTTATATTTTCGACCGCTTTGGTATAACCCTGAATTCGGTTAAAGAAACCATGTCGTATTGGATATTTAACATTGAGTTGTTGGACAGATAAAATTTTCTGACCAGATGCTAGAGGCTCAGCAAAGCCAAGGTCATGATCTAACAATTGCTGGGTATAAATTGATGTGGGCTTTTCAAAAATCTGTTGAAGCTGGCCTTGTTCTACAACTTGCCCCTTATGTAATACTATAAGCTCGCCGGCATACCGACGTACTACATTCAAATCATGGCTAATTAAAATCAGCGCCATGCCATATTTATTCTGTAAAGACTTTAACAACTCTAAAATCTGTGACTGTAAAATCACATCAAGCGCAGTGGTTGGTTCATCTGCAATTAAAATTTTGGGCTGAAGTGCCAATGCTGACGCAATCATGACCCTTTGCTTTTGTCCACCTGAAAGCTCATGCGGATAACGCTTTAAAATTTGCTCTGGGTTAGCTATTCCTACGTCTTTTAATAATTGAATTACCTGCTGCTGAGCTTTCGATTTTGACCAACCTTGTAAAATGAAATGTTCACCTACAATTTTTTCAACCCGATGTAATGGGTTTAAAGCTGTGGAAGGCTCCTGAAAAATCATGGCAATTTGGCGGCCACGTATATGTGTTTTTGTCTTTTTATCTGTTTCTAAAATATTTTTTGAATCAATAACAATACGTCCAGATGTTTTTAATTTTTCTGGTAATAATCCCATCATCGCCAAACAGCTTATTGTTTTACCTGAACCACTCTCACCTACAATTGCAAGCGTATCACCAGCTTGTAAGTGTAAATTGAGACCTTCTAATAAAGGCTGATCTTGCGTAGAGATTGAAAGGTTTTCTATATTTAGCAATCTAGCATCTACATTTAAGTTATTTTCTTGGGTCAAATGCATCACGTGCCGCCTCCCCAATATAAATTAATAATGACAATACAAAAGCTAAGCTAAAAAACCCAGATAAAGCCAACCACGGTGCGTCTAAGTTATTTTTACCTTGTAGCAATAATTCACCTAAAGAAGCTGTATCTGGCGGTAAGCCATAGCCCAAGAAATCGAGTGCGGTTAAAGCAATAATATTGGTCGTCAAAATAAAAGGTAATTGCGACAGGCTAGAGCTTATGGCATTTGGCAAAATGTGTTTAAAGATAATTCCACTATCATTTACACCCAAAGCCTGAGCAGCACGGACATAGTCAAGTTGACGCGCTTTTAAAAATTCGGCGCGGACAATTCCCACAAGTACGGTCCAGCTAAAGAACAGCATAATAAAAAATAGCCAATATACATTTGGGGTAAACATGCTGACCAAAATCATGACCATAAACAGCATGGGTAAACCATTCCATACTTCTACCAGTCGTTGTCCCAGCAAATCGACCCGGCCACCATAGTAGCCTTGTATAGCCCCCACAAAAATGCCTAGTAGTGCTGCACAAGCTGTTAAAACTAAACCAAAAAGTAATGAAACTCTAAGTCCATAAAGAATACGTGCCAGTACGTCTCGCCCTTGGTCATCTGTTCCTAACCAGTTCTGCTTAGAAGGTGGCGATGGCACAGGTACAGCTAAGTCTAAATTAGGTGTCTGGTAAGAAAATTTTATGAGCGGCCAAATCGCCCAACCTTTATGGTTAATAAGTTCTTGTACAGCAGGGTCTTTATAATCTGCTTCTGTTTCAAACACACCACCAAAAGTGGTTTCGGGATATGTTTTAACGACAGGCAAATAATAAGCATCCTCATATTTCACCAACAATGGTTTGTCGTTAGCAATGAGTTCAGCACCCAAGGACATCACTAAAATGAGGCTAAACAAGATAAAGCTTGCCCACCCTAATTTATGTTGCCTAAACTTTTGCAGCCGTGACTGCACAATAAAAGACATTATTTGCCTCCTTGTGCATCAAAGTGAATACGTGGATCAATCCATTGATACAGCACATCGCAAATAAGACGTAAAAGCAGGCTAAAAAGCGTGAAGAAAAACAATACACCAAAAATAACCGGATAGTCTCGCTGAACAATTGCTTCAAAGCCTAATAAGCCAACACCATCTAGATGAAAAATAATTTCAATAAAAAGATTTCCCACAAAGAAAATGCCTGCTAAAGCCTCTGGCAATCCAGCAAGAACCACTAAAATGGCATTACGAAATACATGTTTATATAATACTTGCTGGCTATTTAAACCTTTTGCATAAGCTGCCAAAACATAAGGTTTATTAAGCTCTTCTAAAAATGAATACTTAGTTAAATAAGTTAGGCTCGCAAAACCACCTAAAACCATCGTAATAAGCGGCAACGTCATGTGCCATAAGTAGTCCGTAATTTTTCCGAAAAAACTCAATTGATGAAAGTTATCTGACACGAGGTTTTGCAATGGAAACCAGTGAAAATATGACCCACCTGCAAAGAAAACAATAAGTAATATAGCAAAGACAAAACTTGGCACCGCATAACCTACTACAAGTAACAGTGAAGTAGAACGGTCAAACCAAGAACCTTGTTGTTTGGCTTTTTTAATACCGAGCGGAATTGAAATAAGATAAATCAGCAAAGTGCTCCATAGCCCAAGCGAAATCGACACAGGCATTTTTTCCCAAAGCAATTCAACTACTGATTTATCTTTAAAAAAGCTTTGTCCAAAGTCCAAAGTCAAATAGCCCTTTAACATCAGTAAAAAACGTTCTACTGGAGGATGGTCAAAACCGTATTGTGCTTTAATTTGCTCTACCATTTCGGGGCTTAATCCTTTAGCACCCTGATAGTACATTTCAGTACCTAATATCCGCCCTGCTCCTACGCCACTTTCTATTTCATGAATTGCCTGTTCAACTGGCCCACCTGGTGCAATTTGCACGACCACAAAGTTGATCAATAAAATAATGAACAATGTTGGAATCATTAAAAGAAGTCGCTTCAGAACATATGAACCCATATAACAGGATTTCCTTTAGGTGCGTGCTTTTATTGTTGATGTAAATATTGGGCAACTTTCTTGGCTTGGTTTGGATTACTCCACCAATACTCTATACCAGCAGAGAGCACGGGTTTCACGTTAGGTTGCTGATACATATTCCAGTATGCATACCAATAATCACCTTTTCCATAAGTCGGAATTTGGTAATACCCTGCGCGAAGTAATCGATCAAGCACATGAGTATAGGTAATTTGCTGTTCACGGTCTTTGGCAGTAACCAGTTTTGAAATAACTGCATCAATGACAGGATTACGAATACCAGCGTAGTTATAGTTACCATCTTGAACTGCTGCAGCACTTCCCCAGAACTGAGCCTGTTCATTGCCTGGATTTAAAGATTGCGGCAAGTTCATGGTGGTCATGTCAAAATCATAACGGCGTGTACGCTCTAAATATTGCGGTGCATCGACTTGCCGTAAAGTAATATTAATTCCCAGTTTTTTTAAATTTCTTACAAATGGCATGAGTGTTCTTTGTTTGCCATCTTGCTGGATAAGAAACTCAATTTGTACAGGCTTACCTTCGGGCGTATATAACTGCCCTTCTTTAATTTTATAGCCAGCTTGAATAAGTAATTGTCTTGCGATTAATAAGTTTTGACGGTTAAAACCGCTGGCATCTGAGACTGGATATTTCCAATCAGCCAAAACGGCTTTTTGCATGACTGGAGAAAGCTTTGGTAATAAAGGCTTTAGTATGGCCAGTTCATTCTTTGCAGGATGACCTGTTGCTGCCAACTCACTATTTTCAAAATAACTTTGCAGTCTTTGATATTGTCCATAAAACAAAGCTTTGTTCTGCCATTCAAAATCATAGGCATAGGTTAAGGCTTGTCTAAAGCGAATATCGTTTAAAGGTTTGCGCCGTGTGTTAAATACATAACTTTCGGTTGAAATCGGGTTATGGTGTCTAAATTTATATATAATGACTAAACCTGCTTTTACCGCTGGAAACTTGTAGTCAGTGACCCATTTTTTAGGATTAGTTTCTTCATGCAAGGTATATTGCCCAGATTTAAAACCTTCGAATGCAATATCCCAATTTCGGTAATAAACATATTTTAAATGGTCGAAGTTATAGCGCCCTTTATTAATAGGCAAATCTTTTGCCCAATAATTCGGGTTCCGTTTATAGCTAATACTACGTCCAGCATCAATCTTCTCAACCACATACGGCCCTGAACCTACAATCGGTTGCAAGGTAATACGAGTAAAGTCACGGTTCGTCCAATCTGCTTTTGAGTAAATCGGCAAGCTCGCCACAACAAATGGCATTTTAGGATTATGGCTAGACTTAAAAGTGAATTTAACTTGATGTGGGTTAATGACTTCTGTTTTTGCCAAGTCTGCAAGATACATTTGTAGACCAAAATTAGATTTGGTCTGATACGTATCAAAGCTAAATTTTACATCTGTCGCGGTTAAAGGCTGACCATTACTAAAACGAGCTTTGGGATTTAAATAGAAAGTAACGGATTGGGTTCTTTCTGGGTCATACGAAACTTTCTCGGCTAAAAGTGGATATAAAACCCCAACTTCATCGAGTGACTGAGTCATTAAAGTATCAAAAAGATAATTTACCCCTTCTGTCGCGTTTCCTTTCCCATTCATACTGTTTAAGTTATCAAAAGTTCCTTGCGCAGCCCGACTCAATACTCCACCTTTTGGTGCATTTGGGTTGGCATAAGGCATAGCAGCCATTGCGAGGTATTTAGGCTTAGAATGAATTGCAATATATGGTGTGATTTGCTGTGCAGAGAATACAACTTGTGAAAAAACACTGAGCCCGACTAGCAGGCTCAGTTGAGAATATAACTTTTGCATAAAGTTCTAATTATTCTATAAATTAGGCACTTTAATAATATCGCCAATACGCAATTGAGTCGATGGTGTTAAGTTGTTGAGTTCCGCCAGTAAAGTAGTTTCTAGACCATATTTACTTGCAAGACCAATTAAGGTATCGCCACGTTTGACTTTGTATTCCACTACAGTTTTTGGAATCACAATATTTTGACCGCGCTGTAGGTTAGCATTTGCTTTTAATGCATTCATTTCAGCAAGTTCACGAACTGAAATACCTGCACGACTCGCAATCGCATTTAACGACTCACCAGCTTTAACCGTATACTTTTCAGTATTTTTGCCTGCTGCAACAGGTTTAGCTGATGATTTTGCTGTATCAGCTTTCGCTGTTTCTACAGTAGGTACATCACCTGTTAGCTTTAAATGCTGACCGACACGCACACTGCTGTTACGAGACAAACCATTTAATGCAGTCAGATAATCTAACTGTAAATGATAACGGCTGGCGATGCTTCGTAAGTTATCACCAGATTTAACAGTATAAGTATCTGGTGTTTCTTCTTTGGCATTTTTAGTCGTAGCCTTGCTCGATGTTTCAACCTCACCTGTCAATTTTAAACGCTGACCAGCACGAACACCTGCTGTGCGAGATAAACCGTTTAAATCAGCCAAATAACTGGTTTGTAAGTTATATTTAGCCGCAATCGCATGTAAGCTATCGCCCGACTGAACAACATAGTGGTCTGGAACACTTACGCCCGCAGGTACTTTCAAGTTTTGACCAAGCTGTACATGGCTACTCGCTTTTAAGTTATTCAGTTCTGCAAGTTCGGCTAAACTAATTTTAGACTTGGTCGCAATGCTTGATAATGTATCGCCACGCTGTACTTTATAACTTTCAGTCTTATACGACGGACCTGCTGCAAGTTTTTCATATTTGCCAGAAGCTTTGTTGTCATCAGATTCATCAACAGCAGCAACTTCTTTTGCAGGTACATTAATTTTCTGGCCAGCCATTAAATTACTACCAGCTGACAACCCTGGTGTTAGCTCCGCCAATTCCTGATTAGATAATGCATAACGATCTGCAATTAACTTCAAATACTCGCCGCGTTTAACTGTATAGCTCTTTGTTGCAATACGACGTGTACTTGCCTGAACAGCTTTAGGCTCTGCCTTAGCAGAATTACGGTTGCCTTTAGGCTCTTTCAAATGCAGCTTTTGACCAACAAATAAGCCATCACTGACAGATAAATCGTTATATTCAGCAAGCTGTTTTACTGACAAATTAAATTGATTTGCCACGCCAGTTAAACTGTCATTTGCTTGAACAACATATACATCAGGTTTAGCTGCTGATTTTGTCGTAGACTCAACCTCTTGCGGTTTAGCATCATACAAATACAGGCTAGTTCCTACAAATAGAGTCTTTTCAGGATCAATCTGGTTCCATTTGGCAACATCACGCCAGTTGACCCCATTTTTCATTGCGATAATCGCTAATGTATCGCCCGGTTGTACGGTATAGGTACTACGCTTACCTTTAGGCTGTACAACGACAACATCGGTATCAGTTTTAATATAAGGCTTATCTTTATTGCGCTGTGCTTCTTCAGAGTTTGCAACGCTTGCGTCTTCAGTTAAAGTTTTCGGATAAGCAAAACCTTTACTTAACTCTTTACCTTGTTGTTCAGCAACCGACAGGCTCGTCTGAATCGCAGTTAACTTAATTTTGCCATCGTAAGGATCAACAATTTCGGTACCTTGCGGTGCAATTGCCTTTAACTCAGCAACCACTTGGTCTTTTTCAGCTTGAGTGGCCTGTGGCTGTAAAGCTTGCTCAACAGTTTCCTTCTCACCTTCAGCACGAACCGCTGCTAAAATTTTCTCACGCTCAACAGCTGAAATTGGTGGTTCTGTTCTTACTGGCTTAACATTGGTTGCAGGTGTTACTGCAACTGGAATACGAGGTGCACTTGGTACATCAGCTGAGGCTGCAAAAGCAGCTAAAGCATCAGAACCACGCGGTGTTGAACCTTTTACAGTTACAGAGCTGCTGGTTGTTTTAGCAGGTGTTGTTGGTCTTACAGGCTGAACCTGAGTCGCTGGTGTCGTTTTAATTGTGACTGAACTTGAAGGACTTGTTGTCGGTTTAGACGGCGAAGTGACATTTGCCCACCAACCTGAACCACCACCCGCTTTCATTCCTTTCAATTTATTATCAACTGATGGGCTTACATCAGCCGGAATTAAAATACGCATTGGACTTGCAGGGTCTACTGTTTCACCACGATAGCCTGGGTTTAATGCATATAACTCGGCGCGGCTAAGACCACTGACCGAAGCAATCTCATTTAAAGACAACGGCGCAGACAATGTCACTTCACGGAAATGGGGTCTATTCGCAATTGGTGGTAATGAAACCCCGTAAGCACGTGGATTTTTAATAATTTGTGCAACTGCCAAGAAACGTGGAACATAGTTCATAGTTTCTTGTGGAAGTTTTAATGACCAGTAATCCGTTGGTAAACCAGCAGCTTGGTTACGGTTAATCGCCTGTTGGATACGACCCGGACCAGCATTATAGGCTGCCAAAGCCAATTCCCATGAACCAAACTGGTTATATAAGCTTCCTAAAAACTCATATGCAGCACGTGTAGATTCAACAACATCACGACGGCCATCATACATACCAGTTTGTTGTAAACCATAAATACGACCAGTACTTGGAATAAATTGCCATAAACCTGCTGCTGCTGCACTACTTGTTGCAGCAGGGTCATATGAACTTTCAATTACCGGTAATAATGCAAGTTCAGTTGGAAGACCACGGCGTTCTGCTTCTTTAACAGTATGATATAAATAACGACTTGCGCGAGCACTTAAACGGTCAAGGTAGGGCTGACGTGAAATAAACCAACTACGCTGCGCTTCAATACGCGGATCCCAGTGATCGAGATCCATTTTAAAGCCCACAGCCATACGCTTCCAAACGTCGCCGTGTTTTAAAATAAGTAAACGATCACCCTCTACAGCACGCATATCTGTTGCTGAAAGTAAATCTTCTAACGAGTCTAGACTGCTTGCATCAAGATAGCCTGCTCCACTGACCTGTTTTGTTTTCGAGGTTTTTGCAGATTGCGGAGTCGAAGAGCAGCCTGTTGTAATACCCAACGCAGCTAAAGCAGAGCTAAGTACTGTAATTTTGAATAATGATGCTGCAGATGGCTGCCACACAAATGTGGTTGGTTTATACATAAAAACTTCCAAACAACTCGCGTAATATTTTTTGGGGTCTGCCCACAAACCCTAGGTCTTCGATGCCATTGTAGTAAAGCATGCAAGATAGACAAGGCAATAATTTAATGTCATTTGCATGGAAATGTTACAAGAAATTAAAAAAAGCTTGCTTTGTAACGATGGAACCGAACTTTTTGCGTATACAATACACCATATTCAGTTCTTTTTCTTTCAGTTTAGGTTTCGATTTATGTCTCAAACAATCACACTGTATGTTGATGGTGCATGTCGTGGCAATCCCGGTTTAGGCGGTTGGGGTGCATATGTCATTACCGAACAGGGTGAACATAAATTATTTGGCGGTGAACCCGACACAACCAATAACCGCATGGAGCTTATGGCTGCTATTGAGGGCGTTTCTTTTTGCCCTCCTGATGCACAATTAATTATCTGGACAGACTCAAATTATGTAAAGCAAGGCATTACAGAGTGGATTCATGGCTGGAAAAAGAAAAATTGGAAAGATGTTAAAAATCCTGACCTATGGCAAAAACTTGATGCTGTTTGCGCAGGTAGAAATATTGAGTGGAATTGGATTAAAGGCCATGCAGGACATCCTGGCAATGAAATGGCAGACCAACTTGCAAATTTAGGTGCAGATAAGACTGCTCAAGAACTCAAGCAACCACAGTCTGTCGCTGCACCGCAAGATATAAAAAAGCCTGAACAGGACTGGTTGCTAGATGATCCTTTCGGGTTTGATCTAGTTGAAACAACCGAAGATGAAGATGTCGCTATTGAACCATCACAAGAAGTTGAGATGATTACTGTCGACGAAGAAGTAAATGAGGTTGAAGCTGTAGAGCAAGAAACAAAGCAGCAAACTAGCAAGATTCATCCACAGATTGTTGTTACCGAAGCAAAGCTTAAATTACAAGGCCCTCGTCAGCTCATTCTCGATACTGAAACGACTGGTTTCTATTTCCAAGATGGTGACCGCATTATTGAAGTCGGCGCAATCGAAATGATTAACCGTAAGCTTACGGGTAGTTCGATTCACATCTATATTAACCCTGAAAAACCAGTGGGCGATTCAGAAAACATTCACGGTATTAGTGATGATTTCTTAAAAGATAAACCGCTCTATGCAGACATTGCAGATACTTTGTTTGAGTATCTAAAGGGCTCAGAAATTATCGCTCATAACGCAACCTTCGATATGAACTTCCTCGATATGGAGTTTAGACGTGTTGGGTTACCTGCTCTTTCAGAAGTTTGTGAAGTTACCGATACCTTAGCTTTAGCCAAAAATAAGCATCCTGGACAGAAAAACTCACTTGATGCCTTAGTCCGTCGTTATGAAATTCCAGCGCGTGACCGTACTTTCCACGGTGCTTTACTCGATGCTGAAATTCTTTCTGATGTTTACTTGGCAATGACCGGTGGTCAAGTTTCCTTTGATATGGATGCTCTATCGCAAAGTGAAATTGACCAGCAAAAAACGACAAAAGCTAGAGTCCAGATTGATTTACCCGTTATTTACCCTTCAGATGAAGAGTTGAACATACATGAGACTTGGGTCAAAGAATTTGAGAAAAAACATGGAGAACCTTGCCTTTTTGCAAAATAAATTTTTGATTCTCTAGTGTTTTTTTAGTTTCCCCTTTTGCAAGTTAAGTTATATTAGTCGTATAGATTTTTAGCTCAAAATATTGGGCCATGACGAATATAACAATTGATTTTTTTTGCAAAGGGGAATTTTTATGTCTGAGCATAATTCGATTCAATTTGATCCAACAGCGTTGCTTATTATCAAGAATGAAATTGATAACTCAATTAAACTGGTAGAAGGTGCTGTAAGTACATTAATTGAAGAACAAGCTCTCCCTTTTGGTATTGATGATGCGTTAGAACAATTTAAACAATGCACTCAAGTATTACGTCTTATTGATATCCCCTATTTGGCAAAAATCACTCAATATTCAACCGAGTTGATGCAAAAAATTATGGCTAAGCCAGAACACATCGACACCGATGAGGTTGTTGCTCTAAGTGAAGGCACGACCATGGTGAAACGCTATATTGAATTTATTTGTTTACGTGAAGTTGAAGTACCCCAGTTTCTTTTGGGCACTCTAAACAATTTAGAAAAAGCCTTAAATAAACCATTAACATCATCTGGTCAGCAGATCGCTTCAAACCTTACAACAACTTCACTTGAGTTACAGTTACCTGAAGTGCTCATTAATGAGAAAACTCAGTTTATCCATCAGCTTTATAAATTATCTTTGCATCAATTTTTAAATAAAACTGAAACCGCTCGAGACTTTCAGGCATTCAAATTGATTGGTAGCTATTTAGTCAGCATGGCTCATGGTCAACCAAGCCAACAATATTGGCAATTGGTTAACTCTGCCTTTAATCACATTGATGAACTTGTTTTAAATGATGCTCGCTTACGTGTATTCATTAATCTTGAGAGCGCTATAGGTCTATTTTTAGCATCGCCAGAAAGCTTTGAGGCAAACTTAACTGCTCTAGCAGATATTATTAGTATTGTGATTGGACAAGAAAATCAACTTGCGCAGCAAATTCGTGGGCAGCTAAACATTGGTCGTGAGTTCCTTACCGATACTCAACTTAAAGCACTGAGCCAACATTTGTATGGTCCAGACTTTGATACCATGCAAACGGTAAGTCAATTAATCTTAGACGAAATGAACAAAGTTCGTAATGATATTGAATATAACTATCAGAACATGTCGCCAGAAAAGGCTCAGCAACTTCAAAGCAGTCTTATGCAGCTTGCTCATACCTTTAACTTACTCAACTTAAATGAAGCAGCAGCCGAGCTTTCTCATCAAGCAAGCAGTTTAAGTCAAATCAATATATTGAGTAATGAAAACTACGCTCAGCAGCTCATGAAGAGCATTTTATCTGCCATGAACGCAATTGGTATTTTGGTACGTCATTATTCATCTAACCGTCTACAAATTCGTGTGAACAACACTAATATTTCTTTAGATCGTTTAGATGAAGCACATGAAACATTATTAAATGAGACAAAAAATTTAATCGATTTTGTATGTCAAAGTTTGACTCTATATGCCAACGATCAAACCCAAAATATTGAAGCAATTGCAGGGTCATTAAAAGAATTGGCTGGTGCGGCTGAATTTTTAGGAAGTAAGGTCCAACAAAATGCTTTGCTTGAAACTGCCAAGTTTGTACAGCAGCAAATCGATCAGAACCAAGCTTTTAGTCATGATCAGATTCACTGTATTTTTAACGTATTAGCTGGACTAGATATGTTAGTTGACAATTTAAAAAATAAACAGCCTGTTCTACAATCCATGTTTGATGTAGCATTGCTAAGTAGTCAACAACTTCAAAAAAAGGCAGCTTAATGTCTGAATTATCACTTGCTTATATTTTTCATCACCAACAATTATTGGTTGACCAAAACTTTCAATTACCCAAAGTCGAAAAGTTAGCAAGTGATCTGCTTTTCACTCATGACGAACAGGTCATTGCACGTGACCTGCTGAGTGAAGAAGCTATACCGGAAGGTCTGCAACTCGTTCCAATTCGTCAACTTATTTCCAACTGGTCAAAAGAGCAATTTTTACAGGCGAGTCGTGCTGTTCAGTTACTTGAATGGCGACGTAACCACAAGTTTTGCAGCCACTGTGGACATGCCACCGAAGTACACTCAAGTGAATATGCGATGGTATGTCCTGCTTGTGGTTATCACCAGTACCCTCGTGTAAACCCATGCATCATTACCATCATTACTAAAGGTGATGATGAAATCTTATTAGCAAAATCAATTCACAATAAAACCAACATGTATGGTTTGATTGCAGGTTTTGTAGAAGTTGGGGAAACTCTTGAAGAGGCTGTTCAACGCGAAGCTTTAGAAGAAGTGGGCCTTAAACTTAAAAATATTCAATATATGTCCAGCCAGCCTTGGCCGTTTCCAAGTAATCTTATGATTGCATTTAAAGCTGAATATGAGTCAGGCGAGATTTCTTTGCAGGAAGATGAAATCGCTGATGCACAATTCTTTAAATTTGATCAGCTTCCTGAAATTCCATTTAAAGGCAGTATTGCACACGCAATGATTACGCAGATTACTCAAACAAAGTAATCTGCGCTTTCTCAAACTCAATAGTTTTAGAATACTTCATCAAGAAAATGCAAAATGGTTCGTTTTGTTCTGAAGTAGTGACTTACAAAACTCGATAGACTGGCCAAAATCGTGATATGGCCAGTTTTAGGGATAATAGCAATATGGCTATGATTCCCCTTCTCCCTAAGAGCTTGATCCATATCCAAAGTATTATGTTGCTTTACGAGCTGATCATTTTCAGCCATGAGTAGATAATGCTTAATATTATTTTGATTTACAAAATAATAAGGCATCACCTCTTTATAAGAGATGCCTTGGTCAAAAGCATCTTCAGCAAGCGGATCACCCTTATAATCAAAATGATACGGACCAGCTAAACCAACTATTGCCTTAATTTTCCCTAAACATTCAATTTTAGTGGAATCAGGGTGATAAACAGCAGACATTACATTAAATGCACCTGCCGAATGCCCCATAAGCACAATATTCTCGGTCGAGATTTCTAATTTTTCCTGATTTTGATGCAAATAATTTAACGCTTGTGTTAAATCATCTACATAACTTGGAAAAATATTTTTGGGTGCAAGCTGATAGTTAATGACAGCAACGTCATAACCTTCTTTTGTAAAAGCTTCACCAACAAACAGATAGTCTCGTTTATTACCGTGTTGCCAAGCACCACCATGTACAAAAACAATGAGTGGTCGATGTGCTAAGTGTTTAGTAGAACGATAAATATCTAGACGATGACGAGGCTTTAAGCCATAACGCACATTTAAAACCTGCTCAAAACCATCTTTTGGTGTAAAACGGTTTAAAGCAAAGCTCCCCAAATCATAGAGGCGGAACTCTTTATAAAGAGTTCTCGCCTGCTCAATTTTGCTTTGTAATTGTTCAATTAAGTTCATATTTTATTGTGCAGTAGATGATGCTGGATCTGCTTGGTCCGGATCAATTGCAACAGGAGTTTGAACTGTTGGTTGAGCAAGAACATTATTAATTACTGGCGTAGTCGTTGCGTTGCCAGTCGATGCTGCCGGAGCAGGTGCTAAATCAATGTTATCAATAAGCGTTACAATTTTGGTCACGTTACCAACATTTTGAAGCACATTATTTAAGTCATTAATTTCAGCTGTATTTAAACGACCCATCACATATAAAACACCATCTTCGGTATGGACGAGTACTTTACTGTCCGATACAACTGGCGCTTTCATTAATAGGGCACGTGTATTTGCAGTTACACCAGCATCTTGCATGATCGTGTTATAACTTACTTTGTTACCTACCGTAATATAGTTATGTACGGCTTTCACATCGCTCATCGCTTTAACATTGTCTTCTGCTAGCTGTTTCAAGTATGGGTCTGGCACCTGACCAGTTAACAATACCGTGCTATGGAAGCTTTCGATGTTAATACGAGATTGTTTAAAACGCTGATCAAGCTTATAGAGGTTAATATTCGCTGTACGTTTAATTGAAGAATCAATGAATACCTGACCTAAGCTACGGACACCACTATCTGTTCCAACTGGAGCTGTACCTGTTCCACCAGAAATAAAACTTGCGCAACCTGACAAACTTGCGACACAAAGCGCTGTTACAGCAATACGTTTCAACACTCCACCAGACTCCTATCAATCTCTTCTTGGCTTGATCATAAACATCGGTTTTAATTTGCTCAAAAGAGTAATGAACTCTTAATCCAAAGTAAATGCATTTTCGATCCATTGCAGATCATAATGGAATTTCGAAAAGTCTTGCTGTACTGTTTTTGCAATTTTCTGTGGAAAATCAAAACAAATCACATCAAAACGACAATAAAAATCCTGATAAGATGGGTAGCGCTGTAAAAACCTCATCGCCGTTTTAATTATTTTTTTCTGTTTGCTCACAGTGACCATTTCACAAGCTTGTCCATAATTTCCCTGTCCACGCGCTTTTACCTCAACAAAAATCAATTCATTACCGCGTTTTACAATCAGATCAACCTCGCCACGGCGTGAATGATAATTACTGGCGACCCATTCATAATTTTGTTCTTTTAAAAGTTTTAGTGCTGTTTGTTCCGCCCATTGGCCCAACTGCTGTGCAACTAACATAATTTTTTTGTTTCCCCAATTAAAAATGTAAATACTGTTAATGCCGGTTCTATACCTTTTTATTTTTGAATTGAACAAATCAAAAGCAGATGTTTCGAAAAATAAAAAGCCTACTGACATTGTTCACGCCAAAAACATAATTTCGGGTACACTAACCCATTAAAATTGTTTATCTGTACGGAGTAAAAACCAAATGAGTGCTCAGTTATTTGTTGTAGCCACCCCAATCGGGCACTTAGATGATATGACTTTCCGTGCAATTGATATCTTAAAATCAGTTTCTGTTGTTGCTGCCGAAGATACACGCCAATCAGCTCAATTATTCAAACACTATAATATATCTACCCCACTTACCGCATGCCACGACCATAATGAAAGCAACAAAATTGAGCAGTTAGTTCAAAAGCTACTTGCTGGTGAAAATATTGCTTTGATTAGTGATGCAGGCACACCACTTATTAGTGACCCTGGGTTTAAACTGGTCCGTGCTGCTCAAGAACATGGTATTAGGGTTGTACCTGTACCGGGTGCATGTGCTGCAATTGCTGCGTTAAGTGCTGTGGGCTTACCAAGTGACCGTTTTAGTTTTGAAGGCTTTTTACCATCAAAAGCTTCTCAACGTATTACGCAACTTGAAAAGCTTAAAAATGAAACTCAGACCTTAATTTTTTATGAAGCACCACACCGTATTTTAGAGTGCGTAAAAAATATGGCTGAAGTATTTGGTGAAAACCGCCCTGTGGGTTTCGCACGTGAAATTACCAAAACTTTTGAAACCATCAAAAAAATGACTTTAAAAGATTTGGTTAGTTTTATTGAAAATGACCATAACCAAGAAAAAGGTGAAATTGTTCTTGTGGTTGGTGGTGCAGCAGAAAAAACAGATCTGGAACAAGAAAAACTAGATGAACTTTTAAAGCGCTTACTTCAAGATTTATCAGTAAAAGTAGCATCTCAACTGGCTGCCGATTTAACGGGTATTAAGAAAAAAGTTGCTTATCAACGTGCGCTTGAGTTAACACAATCTTAATTTTTTTAACTAAGACGGTGATGACTAACACTCTATGTCATCACCGTGCATGAATTTTGCAAAATAATATTAGAGATAAAATTCAACACGTTTCAAACTTTTATGCACGTTCTCGTTCTTGAGTTTATCTCAAGATATGTCTTGCTGATTGAACAATTGTTTCGGTCAGTACATCAAGTTGTTTCGACTGTCTTTTCCAGTGGTGCCAATACAAAGGAACATCAAGTTGAGCCTCAGGCATAATATCAATAAGTGTTCCATTTTCGAGTAATGGTTGAACTTGAAGCTCTGGCACCATTCCGTAACCTAAACCCAGCTGAATTGCTTTGACGAAAGCATCTGTTGCCGGAATAAAACTATAAGGATAACTCTGCATCGGTAAACCGTATCCTTTTAATAAAACTTCCGAATGCATTAAATCTTTATGATTAAAAATAACTGCTGGTGTTTTTCTTAAATTTTCTCGGTTAATTCCACCACTAAACCAGTGGTTTACAAATTCGGCCGATGCCAGCATTTTATAGCGCATTTTACCAAGAGGCTGAGCTAAGCAACCCGCCATAACCTGCTCTTCTGCTGTGATACATGCATTGACTTGTCCCGTTTCTAGCAAAGTATGCGTGTGTGATTGATCATCAATTTTTAGCTCTAGCACTATTTTTTCTTTAAATAACGTTTGCTGAATAGTAGGTAAAAGCCAAGTCGCTAATGAGTCTGCATTTGAAGCTAAAGCAATTTTATAAAATTCCGATTCAGATGACTTCCCCATTAAGCCCTGTAATAGATTTTGTTCCATTAGCCTTGTATGACGTAAATGCTGGAGCAAGGTTTGCCCTGCTTGTGTGAGTACACAAGGGCGGCCCCGTATTATTAAAATCTGACCTAAATATTTTTCTAGCGCTTGTACACGTAGTGATACGGCAGAGGGAGTTATACATAAATGCTCTCCTGCTGCATCGAAACTCCCAACTTCTGCAACAGCCAGAAAAGCTTCACATTGCTTACTATCTAACATATACAAAACCTAAATTATTTTTAGCCAAACCTAAATATTCTTAATTTTACTTATTTCTTAATAAAAAGTCAGATAATTCTCCCATCTGATTTTTTCTGCTTAATGGTTATGCTTTCTCTGAGTGTGTTTTTTAAAGGTTTAGGTATTGGTAGCGGCCTAATTGTAGCGATTGGTGCCCAAAACGCTTTTGTTCTAAAACAGGGGCTTAAACAGCAATATGTATTTTGGTTATGTTTAATCTGTGCCCTGTCTGATTCGATTTTAATCGCCTGTGGTGTATTAGGTTTTGCCGAAATTATGACTGCATCACCCATCTTAATCACAGTCGCTAAATATTTAGGGGCAACGTTTTTATTCGTCTACGGTGCAAAAGCATTTTATGCTGCGTTTAAAACCAATCAAGGCATGGAGCTTGATGGCAGTCAAAAACAGACTCTAACCCAAGCACTTGTAACCTGTCTGGCCTTTACTTGGCTAAATCCACATGTCTATTTAGACACCATTGTACTGATGGGTTCGGTTGCAACTCAGCTAGAAGACAAAATCAGTTTTGCTTTGGGCAGCATTCTTGCTTCTTGGATTTTCTTTTTCAGTTTGGGTTATGGTGCAAGATTATTAAAACCACTATTTACCAATCCAAAAGCTTGGAAAATTTTAGATTTTCTTATTGGTTGCGTTATGTGGAGTATTGCAATTTCACTTCTCATCTAATGCATTCAAACACTAAAAAGTACCATGCTTACATGGTACTTTTTATTTATGTAATCAAAACTAAACCTGTGAACCCAACATCACCTTTGACTGTTTTCGTTCCTGTAATGATTGCTTAATCACAGCATAGCCCGAAGATACACCTAAGTATGCGATTACAAAGGCTACCAATAAATCTGGAAATATGGTGCCTGTTCCAAACACGCCTACAGCAGCAAAAATAACAGCAATGTTGGCAATAGAATCATTTCTACTACACAGCCACACAGAACGCATATTGGCATCCCCATCTCTAAATGCATAAAGCATTAAAGCAACCGAAACGTTAGCAATTAAAGCCATTACCCCAATTGCCCCCATGACCATCGGTTCAGGTGAAACACCATGAAAAAATGACCATACCACTTTTGCAATGACGAAGAAACCAAAAGCGGCCATCGTAATACCCTTAACAAGAGCTGCGGTTGCGCGCCAATAAAGACTCATCGAAAGTACAACTAAAGACAAAGCATAATTTGCAGCATCTCCGGCAAAATCTAGTGCATCCGCCCATAGTGAAACAGATTGGGCTTTATAACCACCTACTATTTCAACTACAAACATGAGTGCATTAATTACAAGAGCAATCCATAACGCTTTTCTAAAGCGCGGGCTTACTTTCTTTGTAGGAGAACATGTTGAAGCACATCCACATCCAGCCATTTTATTTCCTCAAAAACTCTTTTATAGTGATTAAAAACCCTTGAGTAGCTCCAGAGTCAAGTCTTATGAGTCTTTCTATTGGCCAATTATCAAAAAAAGCGGATGTCCCAATCGATACTATTCGTTATTACGAAAAAGTAGGTGTGCTGGACCGTATTCAGCGTTCAGAAAATAATTATCGTGTTTACACAGATCAAACACTCGCGGACCTATTATTTATTAAGCATTGCCGCGAATTAGATATTTCTCTCAACGACATTAAAACGCTAAAAGAAATGAAAGCTCAGCCGAAACAGGCTTGTACGGAAGTTGATAATTTGGTGAATAAATATTTGATTGAAGTATCGGAAAAAATTGAACGACTTTTGCTTTTAAAAGAAACACTCATCGATTTAAAACGACATTGCTCGACCGACCGTACAGTAGATGAATGCGGCATTTTAAAAGAACTGCAAAATAACCTTTAACTCAACCTAAAAGCCAATAAAAAAGCATCACTCATGTGATGCTTTTTTATTATTAAAGGTCGCTATGTTCGTCTGGCGGAACTTCAGTAATTCTCCCGCCACGAGCTAAAAACGCAGCAATTTCATCTTCCAATGCTTGGCGCTGTTTTTGTTTCGCAGTTACGGTAAGCGTTTCTGCTTCAGCAAGATCAGCATCAGTTAAGTTGCCTGCTTCTTCATCAGCCGCGCCACTCTCAGCCGCTTTGGCTTCATCTTCATCTACAGCAGAATCTTCTGCATCTTCATAATCATTGATATCTGTCATATTTACACTCCCCACAATGATTTGTATTGCATCATCGCTATGGTCTTTGAGACCTCAGAAATTTAGCAATCTCTTTGCATTTAGCAAAGAGCCAAATTGGTCAAATCCGTATCTTTTCTGACCGATTTGGTAATGATATATAAATGATTGTTTAAAAAATATCTACTGATATTTATTTAGACCAGTAGAGCATAAACTTCGTAATTATTTTAACGACTATACAGGGTGTTTTGTAAAGCCCCTAAACCGTTTGCTTGTTGCATAAAACGCTCTTTTAAGAACGAAATTTGTTCAACCTGCTTAAGCCCTGCATTTCTGACCCAAATAAATGGGAATAGCTCAGAACTTTCTAACCAACCAATTGCCGACATACTATGCATCATCGCATCGTTTTGTCCTTTACGGCGGTGCTCATAACGCATTAAGGTTTGTTCATGCGCCCATACGCCACGACCTAAATCATGCAGTAGTGCATCACAAAGTACTGCAGCATCTAAACAACCAATATTCACCCCTTGCCCAGCAAGCGGATGGATAACATGAGCTGCATCACCAATTAGGGCTAGGCCATCTTTAACGTATTGTTTTGCAGCACGCGCTTTCAATGGAAATTGTGCTCTTGAACGAACATCTAGCACTTCACCCAACATATGTTGGCTTTCACGGGTTAGAAGTTGCATAAACTCAGCATCACTTAAAGCTGAATATTCATCGGCATAATCATCTGGTAGTGTCCAGACAATGGACTGCCAGTAGCCGTTTTCACTTTCTTCAAGACTCGCCATTGGCAAATATGCTAAAGGCCCTGTAGGTAAGAAGAGTTGACGAGCAACATAGTGATGAGGTTTAGAAGTCTTTATTGCACAGCTAATGGCTGCTTGCTTGTAATCTAGTACGTCGAGGTCAATAAAAGCTTGCTCACGTACAAATGAATTTGCACCATCTGCACCAATAAGTAGTTTAGTTTTAAGCGTAGAACCATCAGCCAGTTGAATATGCCAGCACCCAACACCTTGCTCGATACGGGTAACGCGAACTTGAGTACGATAATCTGTTAACTGCTCAAGCATTTTTTGTTGAATGGCAACATTCAATACGCTTGGCTCAACCATAGAACCCAAGGCTTGTTCTGGCATTGGTCTTTGTACAGATTCATGACCAAAATTAATTTCACCATAGCCATTTAGGTTCCACACCTGCATGCCGGTATAAGGCATTTGACGTGCTAAATCATCCCAAACCTTCACTGTTTTAAGTAAATGAATGGTCGCTTGGCTAAGTGCTAAAACACGTGGGTTCATCACACTTAATGTTTTTTCAACATCAAGTACAGGAGCAGCATCAAGCACCGTAGGCTGTACACCCCCTTGCGCAAGTAATAAAGCAGTTAAGCCACCAACTAGTCCACCACCCACAATAACGACATCTAACACTTCGCTCATGCTTTTAGCCCCATTGCATAGTTCGCTACCAGTGGCTTAACACCCGGAATCACATCAAATGCAATTAATCCCGTATTACGAATTAATTTTAATAACGGGTTTTGGTTACTAAAACCACGAACGACAGTATCGCAGAACTTAATCACGCGTTGTTGATCAGATAAACGGGCTTGTTCATAGGCAAGTAAATTATCTGGGTTACCAATGTCATCAGATGTGCTTAACTGGTTTACCAAATAACGTAGCAACACATCTGCATCACGTAGGCATAAATTAAAACCTTGCCCTGCAACAGGATGAATAGTGTGTGCTGCATTACCCATTAAAATAACGCGTCCAACCGCTTGTTTATGTGCAAGCACTTGTGAAAGCAGATAACTAAAGCGTTTACCCGTTTTTTCAAATTTACCCGCTCGGTCACCATAAGTTTTTTGCAAAGCATCTAAAAAGTGTTGGTCGTTTTCTTCACCTAACCACTCATCTTCAGTGCCCTTTTTAACAGGCCATACCACTGAGCGACGGTATTCACCCGGTAATGGCAATAAAGCTAAAGGCCCCAATGCACTAAAACGCTCAAACCCTACATGCTCATGTGGCTTTGAAGTCTGAACAGTCGTAACGATCGCAACTTGATCATAGTCGTGGACATCAACACCCACACCAATTGCTTGACGACAGAAAGAATCACGCCCATCTGCTGCAATTAATAATTTTGACTCAAGCTTTAAAATTTCATCACCGCGCTGAGCTTCGATATATACTTGTTCAGCATCTTGAGTTAAGGCAGTGACTTGTACGCCATCAATTAGCTCAATCAAAGGTTGTTGGCGTACTTGAGTTAATAAAACACGACCGAGCCACGCATTCTCAATGACTTGTCCAAAGCTTTCGACTTTTTCTTGTTCTGCAACTAAACGTGCTTTACCAAAACTGCCTTGCTCAGTAATGTGAACCTGCAAAATTGGGGTAGCATGTTGTTGTAATGCATCCCATAACCCTAGCTTCTGATAAATCTGTACACTACGACGTGATAAAGCCGTATTACGTGCATCGAAACTAGAATGGTAAGGGGCAACATTCTGATCATCATAGTTTGGGTATTTCACAGCTTCTAATAGCTTGACTGCGATATTAGCCTTCGCCAGCATGAGGGAAAGGCTCAAACCCACCATACCCCCACCTACAATAATCACTTGTTGTTGCATCGAGTTTGCTCCTTTGGCGAATACGTTTAATTATGCTTTAGCTTGCGCCATTAAATGTTCAATGTCTGCAATATCTTTAACTACATCGGCAGTTAAAACTCGTGGGCCTTTTGACGTTGCGACCACATCATCTTCAATACGAATACCAATACCACGCCATTTTTCATCTACTGTTTCATCGTCTGGCGCAATATATAAACCTGGTTCAACAGTAACGACCATGCCCTCTTCATATTGTCGCCACTCGTCATCTTTTTTATAAGAACCGACATCATGTACATCCATACCTAACCAGTGGCCTGTACCATGCATATAAAACTGACGATATGCTTCATTTTCAATAAGCTCACTCACATTACCTTTGAGCAAACCTAAATTAACTAAGCCTTCAGTTAAAATTTTGACCGCAACCTCATGAGGTTCACGGTAGGCATTACCAATACGTACTGCATCAATCGCCGCATATTGAGATGCCAATACCACTTCATACAATGCTTTTTGTTCTGGACTAAATTTTCCGTTTACTGGAAAAGTGCGGGTAATGTCCGATGCATAAAACTCATATTCACATGCAGCATCAATTAAAACCAAATCACCGTCTTTAAGAGGCTGGTTATTTTCAACATAGTGCAAAATACAAGCATTGGCACCGCCACCAACAATACTGTTGTAAGAAGGCACACAGCCGTTTTGCCCAAATACATAATTAAGCTCGGCTTCAAGTGCATATTCCATCATACCGGGGCGAACAGTTTGCATTGCACGAGTATGTGCCTTAGCACTAATTGTTGAAGCAATTTGCATTAGCTCAATTTCTTGCGGTGACTTGATTAAACGCATTTCATCAACAATGCGATCAAGTTGAACTAACTGAGCTGGAGCAGCTTCATGACGGTGCTCTGCATTTGCTTTTTTAATCCATTGGCTTACTCTGGCGTCAAATGCAGCATTGTGTCCGATTCGATAATAAAGACGTTCTTTATTTAATAATTTTTCAATAATTTCTTCATCAAGCAGATCAATCGCATAGGCTTCATCTGCCTCATATTCTTCAATTGCGCCATCAATTCCAGCACGGTAACCATTCCAGATTTCCATCTCACGATTACGTTCACGACAAAATAGACTATAGCTATAGTCTGTAACATCATCAAAGGTTTCTATGACAGCAACTGCCTCAGGCTCTGCAAAACCAGTCAAATAGAAAAAACTACTATCGGCACGGAATTTATAATCCGCATCACGATTACGGTACATTTCCTCACGCGTTGCAATAATCGCAATGCTGTTTGGACCCATTTTTTCTGCTAGACGATTTCTGCGATGTTGAAAATCAGCTTGAGGTAATTTCATAATGATCTACTTGATTTAGAATTTTAAAGTCAAAAAATTAAACACAGCCAATAACACATCGCCTCAATTAACTTGGGCGATGTGGTGTAAACATTTCTACAATATTTTGATCTGCAGTGCCTACAGCAGAAGTTTTACTTTTTGCATAAAAGTTTTTCAATAATGAACTTTCAGCAACTGTTACTTTCTTTCTACCAATAGATAAGCTCACTGGAATAAGACGTACAAATTCATACAATTCTTCGTAACTGCTTTCGCCTTCTTCGTCATTATCAGAATCTTCAAACTCTACTGCTGCTACATCTTGTAGATGTTCAATTAATTCGCGCTCATCAGCACGTACATGACCCGATGCCAAACCAAAACCAAGTACAACGCCAGCACACCAGTCTGATAATGCTTGTACACGGTCTTGAAGCGTATGCTCATCATCTGGAAGCATTGGTAAATAGTCCAATTCATCTTCCGACAATGCATGCGCTACATCTTCGGTTTCATCAGTTAAAAGCGCTAAAGCTTCTTCATTTAAATCAGGAACATTAAGTGTTGTTAAAATTTGTGTCCATTCTTCACGCGTTGGTGCTTCTGTCACACAAACAATACCTGTTAGTAAACCATGTAACTCACTAGGGCTTGAAATTTCTTCAATTCCTTCAAAATGAGCGTTCCATTCTGTCCAGCCTGAAATATCGTCTTGCATTCGTTTATCCAATCTCTATACTTCGTATATATTACCTTTGATTGCAATTCTGTGCGACCTCGTTATGTTAGAACAATTACAGCGGCTACAAGCGCATATTGGCGTTTTAAAAACACGCTTACATCATCTAGAGAGTGAAAATTCTGCTCTCTCGGAAGCTAAACAACTAGCTGAAACAGAGCATCACGCACAAGTTGTGCAAAAAAATAGCATCATCACTAAAAAACAAGAGGAAATTGAGACATTAACTGAGCAACTCACTCAGTTACAAGGTCAATTTCAACAATTGAATCAAGATGCTAACACACTTGCAGAGCGTTACAGCCGCCTAGAAAAAAGTACGACCGATTTAAAAAATCGTTTTCAAGAAATTTTGGCTGAGCGTAATGAGTTACGCGTCACTAAAGAAAAACTTCAGTCACACCAACGTCAAACTCAACAAGAGTTACATGATTTGCAGCAAGACCGTGACCGTTTGTTACAAAAAAATGAACTTGCCAAAGCAAAAGTTGAAGCAATTATTCAACGTTTAGCAATTTTAGGTACAGCTCAAGATCAAAATGCGCAAGAAATTCAGCAACTTGCTCACCCAAATGCTGAAGCTGGTGAGGAGACACAATCATGAGTGAACAAGTCATGGTAGAGCTTCGTCTGATTGAGCAAACATTTAGGCTTGCAACGACATCAGATAAAAAAGATGAGCTTGAACGTGCAGCTGAACTTCTTAATGAGAAATTCAACGATATGCGCCGTAGCGCCCCTCGCGTTGAGCATAATAAACTTGTCATTATGGTTGCCTTACAGCTTACTCAAGAAGTGTTAAGCTTGAATAAATCTTTGCAAGAATATACGCACTGTGAACGCCTATTACAGGCTATTTTGGAAGATGTTGAACAAACTGTTTAATCAACTTCAGATAATAAAAATGCCTTGCTCTATTCATTGATAGTGCAAGGCATTTTTGTATTGAGGGTCTCTTATGTACCTCATGATTGTTATATGTACTTTTAGTGTACAAAGCTTCATCAAATGAAGACTAACTTTACAGTTCAATAAACTCAGACGATTGCCAACTGAATAAGATAGGTTATACTTAAGCTATCTCTGGGATGTTCGCCAGCGGGTCTATTCCCCTGCCGATACTTAAACTTATGGATTGCGTTCTGTATATTTAGAGTGTATGCCTACCTTCGAGTAGGAAACCCAGCAAGTATACGTCGCGTCCACCTTGAACTCGTCGGGTTCAGGGTAACGACACATGCAGCGGCATCTTCGGAGCATTGATTTTTATTAAATGATTAGAAATATAATTTTTATTTAAATTAAGCACTCTAGACAGAACTGTCAGTCTATTCCTTTTATTTCTTATAATTAATTAGCTAAACTTAAAAAATTAAACGCATATTATTTTTCGTTTCTATTTAAGCATTCTTGATACCACCCGGTCTGAAAATCTTCGATGGCTCTACGCTTAAAGAAACTTGTTTTAAATACTTTGGCAGCATAAGCTGAGTTAATTAAGTCTTGATAAAGCTGCTTAGCCTTTTCATCTGTAAGCCCATCAGCAATTTGTTGTAAATCTTGTGAAGGCACTTTCTGTTGTCGTGCTTCCATCACGTTATAAGCAACTTTTTTTACGACATTACAAATATCGGGATCATTTGTGTTTTCAGTAGCGTAGCAACCCGAGGCAATCAAACTTAGCAATAATATTTTTAATTTCATATCCCTAGCCCATATTTATTATTAAATTTCCATTTATTAAAACGAATAGATAAAAAAGATTTTTCTTTCAAAATGTTCAGGTGGGATTGATGACATAAAAGTAAACCATCATGACCACTAACAAGATAGAAGCAAGCGTTAAGTAGGTGCCAACCGTATTAAAACTCTGCAAAAATTTTAAGATTTGCATTTCAAATCCAATGAAAATTTAAATAATTAGCAGGAATAAATTTAGCACAACTAAATAATGCCAATCAATTCGCAATTATTATTTTTTATGTGATAAGAAACAGATTCTAATTATCACATTTTATTCCTAAAGTTCCTTTATAGTAATCCGTTGCACTTTTCAAATCTGACAGTAATTTTTCTTCAGTGTACGGCTTTGGTGAAATTTTTATTAAAGCCGGCATATATTGTTTTTTATACACATCAGGATAGTCATGGCATAAAATTTTAACCTTAACTTCTTGAGGTGTTTTGGGGTTATCCAATTGATCTAAAAACTCACCAATTTTTCGGTCAGACTCTTCAAATTGAGCATTATAGTCAACTTGAGGAGCTTCAGATTCTGCCTGTTTTGTGCATGCACTCAGCAAAGCCGTGCATACGATCACTGTTAAAACTTTTAGCTTCATAGACTTCACATTTTCATATTCATCTTTAAATATACTTATCCTGATTAAATGTAAATAAATACTGTAAATACGTAAAAAAGCTAAAAAATCTTATAGGGGTGTCTTTTTCTAGAGGAAAGTAATTTTTATTTTATCGATTAAACTAGATTGTTTTTTTATAGTAGTTAAATTTCGGTGAAACTATAGAAAAATAGGTATAATTTTGCACGACTGATCTCAAATCTTTGTTAGATTTATCCATGAATGAACTAAGTTTTATTAGAAAAAATTTAAGATCTAAAAGACGTTCTTTAACCTCGTTTGAGCAAAAACAGGCTCAGCTTAGCGTATTACATTTTCTGAATAATCTTCCTATTTTCCACTCTTCAAAAAAAATTGGCTTATATCTACATGCTTTCGGTGAAATTCATACCGATCTTTTGATCAAGCTTTGTTTTAAAAAGAACAAACAAGTCTATTTACCGATGATCTGCTCAATGAGTCAACATTTAGTATGGGTAAAGATAAATAAAAACCAATATTTAAATCGTCGTTTTTCTCATCACCCCTTAGGTATGAAAGAGCCTATGGCAACGCGAGGAAAACATGTATCACAGCTTGATTTACTCCTTATGCCTCTTTTAGCCTGTGATCAGTACGGGACACGTATTGGTATGGGTGGTGGTTATTATGATCGTACATTGGCAAGTGCCAAGCATAAACCTTACCGATTAGGATTGGCACATCAGTTTCAATTTATTGAACACACATTAAAACGTCAAAGCTGGGATCAGCCCTTAGATGGTTTACTCACGCCACAGCACTTTTATTATTTTAAAAGATGATTTTTATAGAAAATTTATAGAACCTTAAATATATCTTTTTACTTTTTAGTCCCTTAAAACGAAAAAGTAACCACCTTATGGATGGTTACTCTTACGTGACAGGCTGTTACCAACTTATATTAACACGTCTATTCGGTGCTAAACATTGAATAAGTTGAGAATTGTGACCACCTGAACATTGCTGATATAAATCCGTCTGGCTATTCGCATGTATTTGAATACGATTCGGATCTACACCTTGCTTTACAAGTAGTTTAGCAACCGTATTCGCTCGTTTAGATGATAACTCTTGGTTATAACTAAACTTACCTAATGGATCTGCGAATCCAGAAACAATAATAGGTGTTGTTGATGGGATTTGCTTAATTTGATCGACAACATTGTCTATATTGTTTAAACCTTGCTGTATTGAAATAGCATCAGATCGATCAAAAGCAAATAAAACACTCGCTGTACGTCCATTAACCGCAGTACTATTTGTAGAAGGCTGGTTATTTTCACCCCAGGCCATCAACCCTTCACATGCCTCACCTTTCCAAGATAAACGTTCAGCCAAATATTGTTTATTAAAATCAATGCGTAACTGACAACGTTGATATTGATTACTATTTGGGACACGTATATCTAATACATAGTTCCAGACTTTTACTGCAAATAATCCTTCACTAAATTGTGGATTACCTAGTAAAGCTCGAATTTGGTCTTTATTTAGCCCTAAATCCAAGCGCGCAACGTCATCATACTCATAACGCTTAACTTGCTTAAGATAGCTATCAGATACTTTAGGAAAAGTGACATTTTTTTGAGATACTGCTTCTTCTTGTGCATAACTAACCATTGCTAGGCCAGAAAGAACAGCAATAAATAACGCTTTAACTGTATTTTTCATATTTTTACTCTCGAAATGGAGAATGAGGAAGGCCTTACCTTCCTCGCCTAGCGAAATTAGTCAATTACACCACTAATACCGATACGAACACTTGGATCACCTTGAGAAGCTGCAGCTACACCACCAGTCAGTGACCAACGACCATTATCGGCAGTTTTACGTAAGGTCACACCGACAGCATTTTCACCGCCATGATATGCAGCACCAACAGCATAGGTATATTTACCAGCAACAAATGGTGCATTTTCTAATGCCATCGCAGCAGCAATACCAGCATTTGCTCTTTTCTCGACATCATCAATACGTTGATTTGTCGCATAGAATGCTTGCTCAAGCTTATTACTTACATTATCAATTTTGGTATTTAATGTTTGGTCAGCTTGATTCAATGCACCTATCGCATCACCCACATTGTGGTAAGACTGATCACCTACGTTATATGTTGGATTTGAGAAGCTTTGGGTAATATTGTCATAACCTGCTCCACCACCTAAGTAGTTTACAAGCGCCTGATTTGTTGTATTAAGTTGAGAACCATTTACTGCATCTTTTGAAGCCGCTGTAACTGCTCCCGCTTTAACACCAGTCACCGTACGGTCACCTGCTGTTCCAGAAACATTAACCTGAGTGCCACCAGTATCTTTACCAACAGTAATCGCAGCATCTTTATCAGCTTGCTGAACTAAACCTGATTTACCATTGTTAATATTGCTGATGTCAGTCTGAAGATTCGAAATATCGCCCGTATTTTTGTCGACCTGTTGTTGAACAGTCCATAACTGGCCTCCATTAACAGCATCTTTAGAACCTTCTGCTACAGTACCATTTGCTACATTTTTAATGGTTGTACCATTAGCACCGCCAGCTAAAGTAATAGAGTCTTTGTTAACTGATCCATCACTATTTTTATCGTACTGCACAGCACTATTAGCAAGAGCACCAACATTATTGTTTATGCTACTTATTGCGCTATCCAGTTGTCCTTTGTTTACCGCATCTGTAGAAGAAACACCTGCGGCTACATTACTTATCGTTTTATTACCAGCACTAATTCCAGAAGTAGTGATACTCGGACCGCCAGCAATGATTAAGCCTGTTGATCCTAACTGGACGTTATCACCAACTTTTACGCCAGTCGTATCGATAACGGTATTACCAGTCGTAACACTATCAACTTTCAAGTTTTTGTTTAGCGCAACTTTAATATCGCCTTCATTGTCCGTTTGACTAGTCTGAGCAACAGTTAAGTTATCATCACCCGTAAAATTCACTTTACCATTTGGTTTGATCTTTTTAGCAGTCGCTGCATCACCATTGGCTGAAACTGTCCAGCCTGCATTCGCTGCCGTACCTGCATCAGTAACTGCTTTATCAAGTGCTGTTAAAGCATCACCAACATTGTTTGCACTTGTACCTGCAACATTATAAGTCGGGTTAGAAATTGAACCATCTGTATTAGCTTTAGCACCACCACCAAAGATACTTGCAGTTGTATTTGTAACCTGTGTTACACGATTATCTACATGATCAAGCTGGCCTTTGTTTACTGCATCAGTAGCATTGGTGCCTGCTGCTACATTACTGATGGTGTTACCTGCAGCATCAATACCGGTCTTGGTTACACTTGGTCCACCAGTGATGGTTAAACCATTCGTATCCAGCTTGCTGTCACCTGCCGTTACACTGTCAATATTCAGATCACGATTTAACCCATACTGAATCGTATTGCCGGTCTTGGTCACTTTCAGGTTCGTTTCACCTGCAACCGTACCAATGTCTACCGTATCACCAGCTTTTACTGCAGCTGCATTGGTACCATTGCTTTGTAAAGTCCAGCCTTTGTCTAATGCAGTGATCGCATCACCAACGTTATTGACGTTGTTGCCATTCACGGTATAGGTCGGTGAGCTTACTGCACCTGTAGTGCTGTCATAGCTTGATCCACCACCCAGATTGTTGGCTGTGCTGTTACCCAAGGCATCGGTCTTGTTGTTACTTGACGTACTTAACGCATCAAGCTGGCCTTTGTTTACTGCATCGGTTGCTGCTGTGCCCGCACCGACATTGGTAACTTTCTCACCATTTGCATCCAGTCCGTTCGCTGTCAGCTTCCCTGCAAACACAGGAGCATCTGCAAGTTGAATATCAACGGTATTGCCACTGATGACCGTCTTCACATTCGAGTTCGAGCCAGACGCTGTCAGCCCACCTGTGATATTCAGGGTTTCACCCAATTTACGGTCAACACTGCCGCTGTTACCTGCAAAGGTAATCGGTTTAACCACTTCATTGTTCAGGTTAGTTAAGGCATCACCGACATTGTTGGCATTAACTGTTGTACCGTCAGTTTTAGTGGTGACATAAGTTGGTGAGCTTACTGCACCTGTAGTGCCGTCATAGCTTGCGCCACCGCCCAGATTATTGGCTGTGCTGTTGCCCAAGGCATCAGTCTTGTTGTTGCTTGAGGTACTTAATGCATCAAGCTGGCCTTTGTTTACTGCATCAGTAGCATTGGTGCCTGCTGCTACGTTACTGATTGTGTTGCCTGCAGCATCAATACCAGTCTTGGTCACACTTGGTCCAC
>NZ_JBITPU010000018.1:0-64047 GCF_044684115.1 Acinetobacter sp. ABJ_C1_1
ATTTTGAGGATTCAATTTATAAGTTGTTAAAAAAAGAGTTATCTGAATATTCAAATATTATAATTAAATATGGAAAAAATGTTGATTTTATTATTGAATATAATGGAAAGAGATTGGCTGTTGAATGTAAGTCAAGTTTAAACCATCTTAACAATAAACAAATAAATGAATATTTTAATGATGAGAAAAATATTAATAACTTAATTGTTGTTAGTGAAAGTGATATTAAAGAAAATATGAAGGATGATTTGATATGTAAATATAGTAACTTGGGTAAAAATTTTAGAATTATAGATAATTTTAATAAAGAAGTTGAAAAAAAACTTATACTAGAAATAAAAAATATATTAATTTAAAGGCACCTAATGGTGCTTTTTTATATTTATTTTAGATAATGGATTAACTAATTTTTATTATTATATTGATTGGATAATAAATTGTGAATCTCTATATGTAAAGTGGATAAATGTTATAGCTTGAGCAACCTAATAATCATTAAATTTATTAAAAATATTAATGATTTATTTTTTATTCAGTAAAAGCTATCAGGTTTTTTTAAGAATTATTTGATAGAGGTACACCATTTATTTTTAAAGATTTAAGGAAAAATTCTATGTTATCTGATGGTAGACTCTACTACCAAAAGTATAAATTCTTTACTTAATTTTTTATATTAAAAAAATGAATACCTTTGGTTTTCTATACATTAGCAGGTCCTGCATACTTAGTATCGTGTATAAGTTCTAAGGTGTTTGGAATACCTTTATTATTGAGTAATTGATGTAACTGAATAATTTGTTTTGGGTCAATAATTGGGTCTTTGGTACTAAATAATATAAGAGTCGGTGGATACTGAGGCAAAATTGGAAGAGATGAGCTAGTCAAGGCCGCAGTTTCCATCTATTGAAATTTAAAATAAATATATTAATTTCTTAATTGTTTTCTGCCAGAATTAAATTTTCATCGATTTAGGATTCTTATGAGCATTTTGAAAAAAATTATTTTGCTAAGCTTTCTATTTCTTCTAGCAACTTTTATATGGTTGGGTTATTTAGTTTTTGTTGTTATTTGCGATAAATGACTTAAACTAATATCAAGTATTTGATTTTATTTAATATAAAAAATTGTATAAAAATAAGGAAATTAAATGATTTTAAAGAAACTTATATTAATTATCTTTTTATTAATGCTTGTAAAAAATGAGGCGTTTGCTGGTTCATCTAATGAATTACTTCTAGATGAGGGTAAAGATTATTTTGAAGGTACTCATGGTAAAGAGCGAGATTACGATAAAGCTTTAGAACTATTTTTAGTGGCTGCAAAACACGGAAGTCCTTTAGCAGAAGCTCGAATTGCATATATGTATCAAACCGGAACTGGAGTTACTCAAGACTATACCGAAGCTTTTAAGTGGAACCTTAAAGCTGCAAATCACGGAGAGTTACAAGCACAATATAATTTGGCATTGATGTATAAAGATGGTTTAGGCACAGAAAGAAACGATTCAAATGCCTTTAAATGGTTTAAACAGGCAGCACTTCAAGGTGATGTATCCGCTCAAATAGATTTGGGTTTAATGTATCAAAATGGCGAAGGCGTAGATAAGAATGTAGATAAAGCATTCACTTGGTATAAAACTGCTGCTGCACAAAATGATTTCATGGCTTTTTATTATTTGGGAACATTTTATGAAGAAGGAATCAGTGTTAAAAAAGATGAAAAGCTTGCATTTGATTACTATCGAAAAGCTGCATTATTAGAGTATGGACTTGGCCAATATGAATTAGCTAGATGCTACGAGTATGGCATTGGAACAGATAAGAACATGAGCAAGGCGATAGAGTGGTATGGTAAAGCAGCTAAGAGAGGCAGTGACGAAGCTATCAAAAAATTAAAAGAACTAGAAAGCAAAAAATTTTAGGTTTTAATCAATCAGTTAACTTATGTTCACTTAAAGCTAACTTCATGATTGATTTTTAAATTTTTCATATATGATATTTACGCCTGATAAGAGTATGATCGATAAAGTTAATTCAATTTTTTTAATATTTTAAATTGAGTTAGTTAGGAATAAAGATGCCAACAGTTATTGTAGAAAATGATATTTCACAGTGGGATGATTTAACCGGTGAGGTTTATCATTTTCCTAAAAGATATAAGGACTTACTCTTAACTGGTGAAAAAGTTATTTATTACAAAGGTCGGATGAAAGATAAAAATTTTGAATCCCGTCGACTAAGTAAGTTTCCTCATTATTTTGGTATCGCTGAGGTAGGAGATGTTATTTCCATCAATAACGACAAAGAACTCTTAGCGGAAATTATTAATTTTAGGCCTTTTGTTCAAGCAGTTGATTTTCAAATAAATAATGAATATCTAGAAAAAATTCCTAAAAATAAGGAAAAGAATTATTGGAGAGATGGCGTACGAAAGATTGATGATGATACTTACAATGCAATTATAAGCCTGGCGAATTTAGGACCTGTTTCACAAACAAAAACACTATTATCTGTTAAGGATACTCAAAGTTTTGAATCGGGAGTAGAGGGCAAGCCAACTCTACAAATTACTACTAAGTATGAAAGAGATCAAAATCTTAGAAAACAAGCGCTTTTAATTCATGGTTATACGTGTGTTGCATGTGGCTTTAACTTTGAAGAGTTTTATGGTGATTATGCGAAAGGATTTATCCATATCCATCATATAGAGCCGCTTTTTTCAGTAGGTGAAAAAGTAGTAAATCCTGAGACAGATCTAGTCCCATTATGTGCAAACTGCCATGCAGTTATTCATAGAAAAAGAGATAAAACATTAACAGTAGATGATCTACAAAAAATGATTAAAAGGAATGTGGTGTAAGTACATACCGGCTCAATTTCATGATTAACAGAAAAATAAACACGGATATTCCAATAACATCCGTGTAAGAAAATTGGTTTAAGTTAATGATGAAAGAAGAAGTTTGCTTAATTCATTCATCATTTAATGCGCATTCAAAGTTACTTGGGTTTTCTTTACATCTTACTTTTTTCAAAAAATTCATCATTTTAGGGTCATAAATACCTGCTTTGGTTAGCTGTATACGTGCCTCGCGCATCATTTTCATATAGTTTAATTGTTCATTTTTAGGAATATCCATCCAGTATTTTGAAGGAATATCACTTTCATATTTAGCAATAACGCCAAACGTTCTGTTTAGTTGACTGGCTACCCAAGTCCGTGACTTTTGCCCAAAACCAACTGGAAATTGGTCTTTACGAATAATGAAGTTTGCTGAAATTTGAGTTAAAGGAAAACGAACGATAGCGCCTTTCTCACCTAGACCTTTGTGTAGCTCAAAAGGTTTAAAGGCCACAATAGGAGCGGGCACAATATCAATTTCATGGTTATTAAATTTTGCACCGGCATTGGTAACGTCTACCGATACAGCCTGACCACCGACATGTTGAACAAGTTTTGGTTGGGCTTCATCATATTTAAATACCCCAATTTTTTTACCGGCAGCTTTAGCGAGTGTATTTATACTTCTATCATTTACAAATAAATATGCAGGGCCAATAGTCCCTAAACCTGCAATTTCGTAAGGACCTACCACCATGTTTTTTGCGGCCATAGGTGAGGACAACAGCTTATAGGCATTAATTGCCGTTTTCATATTTGTTAATGCGCCAACAGCATCTAAAGATCCTGTATATTTATTAAATTGACGGCCGCGTAAACCGCTAATAATAGCGCCATCACATTTTCCAACTTTTAAGTCTTCAGCCGCAACACGTTCATCAACATAGGCTTTTAAAGACATATCAGCTCCCCAATTTTTAGCTTCAAGAGCATAGTCTTTAGCTAAAGCAAAAGCTTCTCCAGACTTACCAATTGGGTCAAACACACAGATGACTTGTTGTTTGGCATAAAGAGTTGTGGTTAAACAGGTACTTGTAATCAATAAAATAACTTTCAAACGATCCATATTTAATTATCCATTATTCAAATTATAAAAATTATTTTATGAATCTGGCTTAGATTAGATATGACACCTCAATAAAAATTTAAAGAGAAAAAGTCAAAAGTCAGCTTTGAGTTGGATCTTATTTTTTTGAGATCTACCAGCAGGCTAAATTTAAAGAATAGCTGCACACACGTACTATATCAGTTTTTAAGAGCATGTAAAGAGGGTTTTAAAAATATTTATATAAATTTCAATAGGATAGGAAATATTCTGTATATTGCAATTTAGCCTAAGCAAATTAATAACTTTAGTAGCCAAAAGGCGATTTAGCAAATAATCTTTATGGTAGCCAGTAACCACAGTAGTGAGTAACTCAGCTCGCTAGGGCAAATATAAAAGTGTAATTACATTTTGTAGAAGGCTGCCTAGAGAATTATTCCGGCTAAAACTAGAAATAGGGTTGCCAAAGTAATTAAGAGCGCTAAGGCCCAGTAGACAGAGGCACAAGCTTAATAATTGACCACAGTAAAGAATAAACGGCGTAGCAGCAACGCAGAGTAGCCAAAGTCATATATAGGTAGGTTTCTACATATCTTATTTAACATAATATACATTATACGAACAGTTATATAATTCACTATTAAGTCCTTGATTCTGTTGCTGTACGTTTAGCTATATGTTGCCTCTACAAAGAATCATTAATTATTTTAGATGCGTATTATGCAATTTATAAAAAAGACCTTTGTTAAGGTCTTTTTGCACAGTTAAATTAATTTCATAATTTTATTTTGAAGAATTCCAATAATTGACGTAATTCAACTGTTGAATCCCTCGTTCTACAAACTCAGCATTTTGCCATTGTTTTACATCAACATCGCGTTTTATCAGTTTGGCCTTTAATGCAGTCTGTACACCTTCTTGTAGATGCCCTAGATAATATTCATCCAAAAGTGGTGAAAAAACTGTTTTTAAGGCTTTGTCTTGTAGACTTAATGCATAGAGTTCTGTTGGTAATCCTGCATTTTTGGTGACAAGTTGAATGGCATTATCGCGGTTTTCAGGCTGTGAAACCCAATGTGCTGATTGTAAAACTGTATTGACCAATGTTTGGACAATTTCAGGATGTTGTTTAATAAATTCACTACGACCCACCAAACCTGATTGAATTGTTCCAGCTCCATCCTGTCTCTGCCCAGTACTCAGAGGAACCTCTACAATTTTCTGTTGTTTGAGCGCTAGAATTGGCATTAAACCCCAGCTAGCATCAATTTGCTTAGCTGCAAGTGCTGCATTGGCCGCAGCAGGATCCAAATTAATAATGCGGAAATCTTTTTCAGTAAAGCCATATCGCTCGATATATTGATCAAACGATAATTGCATAGCAGTTCCTTGAAAAATTGCTATTCGTTTACCTTTTAACTGTTCGAGACTGGTATATCCTTTATTTGGCAAAACACCCAAATAAGCATCTATGTGCCGTCCAGTTGCTACCAGTAACGTGGTATCGATTTGATTCGATTTACCAATAATAGCGGCTAAGTCGCCTAAAAAAGCAAAATCTAATTGTTTATTGGCCAAAGCTTCATTAATTACAGGTCCTGCACCTTTAAAAAATTGCCATTCAACTTGAATATTTTTCTTTGCAAATTCTTTTTCAAGTAACTGATTTAAATAAATATAATCAACTAATAGTGTGCCGCTGCTGTGTCTTTCACTACTGCTTAGATCAGGTACTGCAATTCTAATTTTTACAATGTTTTCAGTCTGATTTGTTGTTTTTGATGGTGCTGATGAAGATGGTTTGAAAATAAACAGAAGCAAAGCGATAAAAATAAGCGCAGGAATAATCCAGATAAATCGATTACGTTTTGATAGTGTGGCCATATCGTTTTTCTCAACAACATATACAACGTCACTGCTTAACGACAGTGACGTTCTGCATGCTTAAAATAGTCTTTAGTTGGCATTTAAAACAGCGTGAAGCTTGGCTTTTTCGAGTTGTTCTGCTGATAAATCTTTGGGTAATGTGGTTTTACCTTTTAAGCCATGTACACCAGTCGTTACTTCACCTGCAAGTGTAATTCGGCGTACAACGCGATGTTGATCGCCATAATCGTTAACCGCGTAGTGCTGTGTAGAGCGATTATCCCAAATCACCACATCTCCTTCCTGCCATTGCCAACGCACTGTATTTTCTGGTCGCGTTACTTTTTCTTGTAAAATATTAAATAAAAGCTGTGAATCACTTTGACTAAATCCTACAAGTCGTTTGAAAAAATGCCCCAGTAATAGGCTTTTCTTGCCCGTTTCTGGATGTAATACGACTACTGGATGCTCTGTCTCATACTTGGTAGATACAAAAATTTTCTTCAATCTCTCGAGTTGTTCAGGCTCGACATTTTGTTTTGGTCCCCCATAATCATATTCATTCGAATGTACAGCAACTAACTGCTCCGCAAATTGCTTTAAAAGCTCAGGAAGATCTTCATAAGCAGTTTCAGTATTTGCCCAAGTTGTATCGCCACCTGTTTCAGGGATGATTAGACTTCTCAAGATACTAATTTTAGGATAGGCATCCACAAAAGTGACATCAGTATGCCAAGAATTGGCGCGTGCACCTTTTTGTGAGTCAAGTTCAAAAATAAAATCTGTGCCATCCACCGCTGGTACTGTTGGATGTTTAACGGGTGAACCAAACAATTCTGCAAATTTCTCTTGTTCTGTGTCCCCCAAATGTTGCTGGCCACGAAAGAAGAGTACTTTATGCTCTAGTAGCGCATCGTGTATAAACTGAACTGTTGATGAATCAAGCTCAGAGCTTAAATGAATGCCTGATATTTCAGCCCCAATTCGACCAGTTAATTTTTTAACTTGTAGTTTTTGTGCTGGTTTCTGAATAAATGTGGTCATGTTAATTTCCTGTCGTAATATATGACTGAATTTTTATCAGAAACGGCGGCTTATTCTGTTATTTCAGAGACAATCCATCACGTAAAAAATTATTTTGATATTTAAATAATTAATAACACGCACATATGAAAATTAAATATGAAATTATATTTTTTTGAAATTTGAATAAATTTTAACTCTGATAAGCTGTTTAAAATCTTAGTTTATATCTCTGATTTATCATGAAAGCATCATCAATTATCGAGTTTAGGAATCCTATCTCAAAATATCAGAATGATTTTGACGGCGGACAATCTTCTGATCATCAAATTATAACCAATGAATTTATTCATAAAAGTATTCGTATTTTAGAAAACTATCAGGTTATTCAATCTTTATCTAATACAGAGAAAGCTACGCTTATTCAGCATTTAAAAATAAGAAAGTATTATCATAATCAAACGATATACAATCAAAATGATCCGTGCACTGATATCAATATTTTGCTTGAAGGCGCACTTAAACTTGGCTGGAGCACATCTCAAGGCAAATACCACACCGATATTTTTGTGCCCTCAGGTACATTAATCAATATTGTTCCGATCGTAACGGGTCAACCCCTCCTTCACGACCACATTGCACAAGGTAGAACGGTCATTGCCAACCTTCCTGGCCAATTGTTTATGGATGTCATCAGAAATAATGCAGATGCTTTATTCATGGTGTTGAAATTAATCTGTGTAAGAACACAACTAAATCGTGAACAAAATTTCATTTATTCAACTGAAACATTGCAAACACGTCTCGCTAAAAAACTAGTTTTTCTAGTGGATTATCATTCCTATCAGGACAAAGATAAAATTTTACTGAATCTCAAATTGAGTCAGGAAAATCTAGCAGAACTTTTGCAGACTTCAAGACAAAGCATTAATAAAGAACTAGCAGCACTTTCGAACCAAAACATCATTGAGGTTAAATACAATCAAATCTTTATTTTGGACTTTGAAAAACTAAGCGATATTGCACAGACTCATCAGTTGCACACTACCACCAAGTTCCTTTGATATATCTGCTTTTGTCATAATGATATGATTTTATTAGGAGATAACTGTCAGAATAGAAACAGAATAAAAATTTGTCATATTTACACTAAGCATTTTAGTCGCTTTGTTGGATAAAACATGACAGATGTAAATATCAATAACCAACCTAATATTTTATTGATTGTGGCAGATGATTTAGGCTTTTCAGATTTAGGTGCTTTTGGCGGAGAAATCAATACACCTCATTTGAATGAATTAGCATTAAACGGCTTAAGACTGACTAATTTTCATACGGCGTCAACCTGCTCCCCCACTCGTGCGATGTTACTTTCAGGCACTGACCATCATTTAGCTGGTTTAGGGACCATGGCAGAGGCCCTCACCCCAGAACTTGAAGGTAAAGAAGGCTACGAAGGTGTATTAAATAACAAAGTTGCCGCATTACCAGAATTATTAAAAGATGCGGGTTACTACACCATTATGTCTGGAAAATGGCATTTGGGACTAAAACCAGAATATTTTCCAATTCAAAAAGGGTTTGAACGTTCTTTTGCACTATTACCGGGTGCAGCTAATCATTATCTTTTTGAAGCCGATATTCCAGAAGATCAAATTCCACGCTTACTTAAGTCAACAAAAGGACTCTATGCAGAGGATGATGAGTTTTCGGAAGAACTACCACAAGGGTTTTATTCATCAGATTATTTTACCACTCGCCTTCTAGACTTCTTACAAGATGATGAAGCACGCCAAGGACGTCCTTTTTTTGCATATTTACCTTTCTCTGCACCGCACTGGCCACTTCAGGCACCTCAGGAAGATATCGATCGATATAAAGGACGCTATGCGGATGGCCCCGTTAAATTGCGTGAACAGCGCCTTGAAAAACTCAAGCAACTTCAATTGGTAGATCCGGAAACAACGATTCACCCTGTCTTAGCTAGAACTCCATTCTGGGAAAACCTTACTCAAGAGCAACGTGATAAGTCTTCAAGAATTATGGAAGTTTATGCGGCCATGGTAGATCGTATGGATCAAAACGTTGGACGTGTGGTGGAATACCTCAAAGATCGAGGGGAATTGGACAATACCATTGTTATTTTCCTATCAGACAATGGTGCAGAAGGTGCTCAACTCGAAGCTCTACCCGTCTTTGGCGGCCAACTTAATGAAATTATCGAGCAATATTACGACAACAGTATTGATAATATTGGACGAGCAAATTCATATGTTTGGTACGGAGAACATTGGGCACAAGCAGCCACCGCTCCTGCTCGCCTATATAAAGCCCATACTAGCGAAGGTGGAATTAGAACAGTTTCTTTCATTCACTACGCAGGGTTTAAACGCCAAAATCAGATCAGTCACGAGTTTTTGACGGTCATGGATTTACTACCAACCCTACTGGATTATTTAAATATTCAGCATCCCGGTCAGGTGTATAAAGGCCGTCAATTGGTGCCACTCCGTGGTCGTTCTATCTTGCCCTACTTACAAGTACAACAAAATCACATTCACAGTGAAGATCATGTCACAGGCTGGGAGTTATTTGGTCAAAAGGCTCTGCGCAAAGGAGAATGGAAAGCGCTCTTTATCCCTGCGCCAAATGGTCCAAATCGCTGGCAGCTATATAACCTTAAAGATGATAAAGGTGAAACTCAGGATTTGGCAAAACAATATCCAGAAAAGCTCGATGAATTACTCAAAGAATGGGCAACTTATGTCAAAGAAAATGGAGTGATTGAAAATGTTCAACAACGAAGATTATTACAGAATGATCAGCTAGAATCATTTGAAGCATAAAAATAACGAACAAATTAATATTTAGATTGAACTAAGCCAGCATCTCATGCTGGCTTTTATATTTGCCGCCTGCACAATATTTTAAAAGGCCTATGTTTTAAAAAATTACTATTAAATATAAAGATAAGATCATCAAAATATAAACTTAAGTTTGTACTGATAATGACAGTGTTCAATTACATAAAAATTAAAATCATCACAAAGAAAACACAAAATGGAGTCATTAATGTCAGTTCAAAAGCACACCTTTCACTTCAAGAGAAAAAGATTAGTTTTAAATAAAATCACGCAAAGTCTGTTTATTTCACTTATAGGGTGTGCAGGATATTCATCTATTGTCTATGCCGAAGATACTTCCGCTATAGCGATAAAGGAAGCCAGTACTTCAAATTCACAGTCAAACAGTAAAGCAGATGATATCATTCAGCTTGCAGATGTTATTGTGACTACACGAAGACGTGAAGAAAAAGCACAAAATGTTCCAACACCCATTAGTATTTTAAGTGCTAAAACACTGGAAACACAAAAACTCAGTAAACTTGAAGATCTACAACAAGCCCTACCCAGCCTTAATGTAGCTTTCTTGAACCCACGTCAATCTAGTGTAGCGGTTCGGGGTTTGGGTAATAACCCAGCCAGTGATGGTTTGGAAGCTAGTGTTGGGGTCTATCTGGACAATGTTTACTTAGGTCGCCCGGGCATGGCTGTATTTGATTTATTAGATATTGCTCAACTCGAATTATTACGCGGGCCACAAGGGACATTATTTGGTAAAAATACTACGGCGGGCCTATTAAATATTAGCTCAAAACAGCCTACCTTCGACCCAGACCATTCTGCTGAAATTTCTTTTGGCTCACGCAATTATTTGCAAGCTAAAGGAACGTTTTCAGATGCACTATCTGAAAATGTAGCAGGCCGACTCTCTTTTTATAAAACGACTCAGGATGGTTTTATTCATAATACCTATAATGGTAAAGATTATAACAATACAGATCGCGAGGGTGTCCGCGGTCAAATTCTCTGGAAACCGCAAGAGAATTTTAATTTACGTTTAATTGCAGATTACAACAAACAAGATGATGATCAAGGCGCGATGGTCGTGTACTACGCTGGGCCAACGTTTAACAGTACCGTATATGGAAATAACTACAATCGTTACTTAGAAAATGCCACACAGTCAGGTGCCAAAAATCTTTATACCAACTGGAAAGACAAACAGATTCATTCAGATGCCCCACAACACATGTCTGTTGAGCAAGGTGGTGGATCGGCAGAGGCCAATTGGTCGCTAGATAGCGGTAAAAAAATTACGTCGATTAGTGCATATCGCTTTTGGAACTTCACTCCAACCAACAGTGATTTTATTAGTTCAAATGCATTGACGAATGCTGGCGTTTCGGTTCGAGATAAACAGTATTCTCAAGAGCTACGTCTAACATCTGCTGGAAATCAAAAAGTGGATTGGGTAACGGGCCTATATTACTTTCAGCAACAGTTAGACAATACGACTTTCTCTTTATATGGAGATACGGCGGACGCATTCTATCTTTACAACGTTCCGAGCGTGAGAACCTTAATTGCAAATGGCCAATCGAATATTTTGAATAATCGAGATTCGTATTCATATGGAACAACTGAGACAAAAAGCTCAGCATTATTTGGTCAAAGTACATGGCATGCGACACCGAAGCTAGACATTACTACAGGTGCACGAGTCACCTATGAAGATAAATCTGCCAGTATTTATAGAACCGACCCTATTGGCGGTACACCAGTTTCAGGTTTAAGCGTGGCAGAGCGTAATTTACTAAATGCCCAACTTGGCGCATACGACTCAGGTGAACTGAAGCAACATGGATTAAGTTACTCTGGCTTACTGACTGGCAGTTATCGGGTAAATCCGAGCACACTGGCCTATGCAACGTATTCACACGGCGAGAAATCAGGTGGCTTTAACCTAAGCATTGGTTCTGCACCAGCAGCGGGTGCTAACTCGTTAAAGGTTGATCCTGAAAAAGCAGATAACTATGAAATTGGGTTAAAACAAAATTTTCTTAATAATACCTTACAGTTAAATAGCAATATATTCTGGATTGATGTTTCTGACTATCAAACCACAAGCTATGAACAAGTCGGTAACTCTGTGGTTAGTGTATTGGCAAATGCAGGTAAAGTACGCAGCCGAGGGATTGAACTCGATGCAACCTATCAACCTATTCGTCGCCTTACACTTAATTTTAATGGTTCTCTTAACGATACCACTTATACAGAATATAAAAATGCCCCTGCTCCATCCAATATCAGCATTCCAACAGGCGTAAATACACAAGATTTGTCTGGAGAGCGTGTATATGGCGTACCGAAGTGGATTGCAAATTTCAATTTCCGTTATGACTTAGCTGAGCATAATAACTGGCAACCCTATGTCTCAGGAAGTTATGCTTGGCGAGATTGGTCATATGGCTCTTTAGATAATAACCCGTACAGTGTCATTAAAGCCTATGGATTAACAAATGCGAGTCTAGGTGCACGACATAGTATTGGTGAAAATGAACTGGATGTTGCGCTATGGGTAAAAAACCTCACCAATGAAACCTATGTAACCAATACATGGAATTCTTCTAATGGTATTGTTCTCGCTAGTTTAGGTCAGCCTCGTACCATTGGTGCAACCGTGAAACTTAGCTTTTAACAAATAAAATGCTCAATCATTGCAGCATTGGCTCCTAAAAAGCCATGCTGCAAATTTTGTATAGAGTTATGGCGTATTTAGAATAGCGTCAATCTGAGTCAACTCATCTGCACTAAACGTCGTATTTTGCAATGCTTTTAAGTTTTCGATGATCTGCTCTGGACGACTAGCACCAATAATTGTCGATGTAATGCGTTCATCACGTAAAACCCATGATAATGACAATTGAGCCAGTGTTTGGTCTCGACGCTTTGCTATTTCATTTAACTGCTGTATTTGCTGTAGCTTCAATGAAACGAGATGCTCTGACTGTAAATAACGACTACCACGCCCAATACGTGAGTCTTCAGGTACACCATTCAGATATCGTCCAGCCAATAGGCCTTGGGCCAGTGGTGAGAACGTAATTACACCAAAACCCTCTTGTTTAGCAGTTTCCATTAAACCTTGCTCAATTTGACGTTCAAAAAAATTGTAAATCGGTTGATGCAAAGTAAGTGGAACGTGATAGGCCTGAAGCAATTCTATCAACTGCAAAGTTAATTCTGGTGTATATCCAGAAGAAATCCCCACATAGAGTGCTTTACCTTGCTGCACAATATCGGCAAGTGTCTTGGCTGTTTCTTCAAGCGGTGTTTCTGGGTCATAACGATGTGAATAAAAAATATCGACATAATCAAGCCCCAGTCGCTGCAAGCTTTGATCAAGACTAGCCATTAGGTATTTTCGGCTGCTACCACCTTGTCCATAAGGTCCAGGCCACATGTCCCAGCCTGCTTTTGTCGAAATAATAAGTTCGTCTCGATATGGCTTGAAGTCATTTTTTAAAAAGTGCTCAATATTTTTCTCTGCACTTCCAAAGGGTGTTCCATAATTATTGGCCAGATCAAAATGATTAATTCCATGATCAAACGCCGTGTAAAGTACCGATTTTTGTTGTTGAATTGGGGTGTCATCTCCAAAGTTATGCCAGCAACCGAGTGACAATGGTGGTAATACCAAACCACTATTTTTAATTTTTCGATATTGGAATGAATCATATCTTTCTGAATTTGCGAGATACATACTTTGTCCTTTTATTCGGCAGCAGCCAAGAGGCCGAGGTTTTGTCTTAATGTTTGACCTTCGTATTCTTTGCGGAATAAATTGCGCTGTTGAAGGATGGGAATAACCAGATCGACAAAGTCTCTAATTCCGTTTGATATGACGGCAGGCATAATGTTAAATCCATCTGCTGCACCACTGATGAACCACTCCTCAAGCTGGTCGGCGATATATTCTGGCTTTCCAACCAAACAAAAATGCCCTCGTCCCGATGCAATACGTTGATAGAGCTGTTTAATGGTTAGACCCTGCTCTTGCCCGAGCGCCTGAATTAATTGCTGGCGACTTTGCTGCCCCGTTTGGGTTTCAGATAAATCTAAGGAAGCTAAAGGCTCGTTCACATCAACACCGCTTAAGTCAAAATTGCCCAACATTCTTCCTAAAAGCCCAAGGCCAATATCATCATCAACGAGCTCATCTAAAAGCTGTTGCTGTTTCTCAGCCTCTTCATGCGTATGTGCAACAAGCACATATACACCCGGCATGACCACTAACTCATGTTCTTGGCGATCAAAGTCTTCAAGACGTTGCTTTACATCACTATAAAATTGCTGTGCAGCGGCTAAGTTAGATTGCGCAGTAAAAATGACATCTGCCGTACGAGCTGCCAGATTTTTGCCTCGTTCTGAACTACCTGCCTGAACCACTACAGGGTGAGACTGTGGGCTTGGGCTAATATTGAGTGGACCTTTTACCTGAAAAATATCACCGCAATGATTGAGCGTGTGTACCTTCTCTGGATTAAAGAAAATACCTGTGGCTTTATCATGAATAGCTGCATCTTCATCCCAACTATTCCAAAGTCCTTTTACCACATCGTGAAATTCTTCAGCACGTGCATAACGGTCTTGATGTTTGACATGTTCCTTTGTACTGAAATTTTTCGCTTCAAGTGCAAAATCGGTGGTGACGAGGTTCCAGCCTGCACGTCCAGCAGAAATCTGGTCTAAAGAAGCAAACTTTCTTGCGAGATGATATGGCTCATTATAGGTTGTCGTGGCTGTTCCAATGAGTCCAATATGACGGGTTTGTGTCGCAATTGCCGAAAGTAATGTGAGAGGTTCAATCTCGCTACCGCGAATTTTGCCTGATGTCGCAGTTGATGGATCAACAGCTAAACTATCGGCAAAAAAAATGGCATCAAACTTCCCCTCTTCAGCTATTTTTGCTGCACTTAAGTAACGCTCATAGGGGCTTAGGTTTAATTGACTCGCTGGATGTCTCCAACTGGCCAAATGATGGCCATAACCGTCTAAAAATAAATTAAGGTGAAGCTTTCTTGTAGACGAAGGATTACTCATTTTAATCAGTCCAATGGATGGGTGTACACCTCGAAAAAAACGAGGTGTACTAGACATACTTTTTAGAAATTTTTACGGAATGAAATGCCAAAATAGCGTTCATCATCTCTAGGGACTTGACGAGTAATACGGCTACCATTTGTGCTCAGTAAGGTTGCATATGATTTATCCGTTATATTTCGTACATTCAATGCCAATCGCCAGTCAGAAGCAGTATCAGCTAAAGCAATGCTCGCATTCAAAAGTCCATATGCACCCTGAATAGTGTTTTGGTTCTGGTCGAGACTGAACTGAACTTTGCTTTGCCATGCATATTGGGTTGAAAGTTCAATTTGCTTGTTATTTGCCAGAGTAAAATAGCGATCAAGCTGAGTATTAAATTTCCAATCCGGAGAAAATGGCAGCGGTTTACCATTTACATTTGGGCATGAGGTATCGGCAGCTGGACATTTGAAGTCATCAATTCGTGCATGTGTATAGGCACCTGAAAAGTTTAATGCCCAATTTGGATTAATCTTATATACCGAATCAATTTCAGCCCCATAGGTAGAGACACTTCCTGCATTAACCAAGCGGGTTATTGGGAAACCATTTGGATCGAGGGTTCTAAAATTTGCCTGATAGTTATCATAATCCGTATTAAATAACGCCACATTGACACGCAGACGATTATTCAGCCATTGAGATTTGAGTCCAAGTTCGTAAGAGTTAGCTGTTTCTGGATCAATGACAGGTGTATCATTTTGCTGCATATTAAAATAAACGTTATATGCAGGACCTTTATAACCTCTCGAATAGGTAAAATAGCCCAATATATTCGGTGTAAAGTCATATTGAGGTCCAATGCGACCTGAAACTCCAGTTTCACTGGTCGATCCATCACTGCTAAATGAAGAACGAATGGCATTTCGGACACCTACACTACTTGGAACAGTTGAAACTCGGCTGTGATCATAAGACAACTCATCTCGAGTAACACGTAAACCAGCAATCCATCTCAATCGATTTGTGAAATGAAAGGTACCTTCACCAAATGCAGCATAGTTGGTGCTGTCTGTATTATAGATTGCCTTACCAAAATCTACGACATAGGCATTAGAGGCATTGTTGTACCAAGTTGACTCACGTTGATAAGTCTCATCGTTTTTGTTCTTTGAAAAATATAGACCCGCGACATAATCAAAGAAGCCATGATCAAGCGGCTTAATTCTAATTTCTTGAGAAAATTGCTTACTGTTAACATGCCCTAAATCGGCAATTCCAGCAAAATTTGGTGTCGGAGCAGCAAGCTGATCACTGTCACCAATCTGTGTGTTTTTCCATTGGCGAAAGGCTGTAATCGATGACAATTGATGATTGGTTAATGTCCAGTCTGCCGTAAGCGCTACACCCTGATTGGTATCATCAGTCGACGCTTGAGTATTTTCAACTGTACTTCGATTGGTTGGAGATGCCACAACAGGCGATAATGCTGCTGCATAGTTGGCATCAGTATTTTTAACCACAATGCCTGTCGGAGCACTTCCTTTTTTATGCAGATAATCGGCAGTAAAGCCTAAAACTAAACTATCGGTAGGCGTATATTCAAATTTGGTTCTAAACCCATAATTTTTATAGCCATTAACATCTTGATTTGTTGTAAGGTTGTCTACATTGCCATCAAAATTACCTAATAGCGCCGAGACATTGGCAGTTAATTTTTCAGGAATTAATGTACCAGATGCTCCTAGTTTAATTCGTTGTTCACCATCGTTGGTGGCATAGGCATCAATATAACCAGAGGTTTCACTGGTTGGATTTTTTGTCACAATATTGACTACACCTGCCGATGCATTTTTACCAAAAAGTGTTCCTTGCGGACCACGAAGGACTTCAATACGATCCACATCTAACAAATCGAGTGTTGCTTGCCCCGGTCGGCTGTAAACAACACCATCGATCACTGTTGAGACTGAAGGCTCAACACCAGGTGAAGTGGTAACAGTACCAATACCGCGAACAAATAAAGAAGTATCTTTATTGGAAGCTCCAGCCCGAAAGTTAACACTCGGTACTTGTGTTACCAATGTTTCAAGTGAGTTTCGCTGTTGCTTATCGAGTTCCTTTCCACTAATGACTGAAACGGCAACAGGTACTTTTTGGAGTGATTCTTCACGGCGTGTTGCTGTCACAACTACGGTCTCTAATTGTGCCACATCCTCTGAAGAACGTGCGGTGCTTGAGACTGTTTCTGCATGAGCTTGTCCCCAAACTGACAAGATACTCAGCGAAAGCAGACTTAAATTTAAAATTTTTTGTTTAGTTGCTGACGTGAACGGATCACGCGCTACATTTCTCGAATGTATCGACATTATTTACCCCATAATTAAGTTTTAAAAGACGATGCTTATTTCACTGATTTCAAATATTCGTACTGCTGAGTTGGTTTCCAGTAAGTCTTTAAATTTGATTGTTCAAGTGATTGATTTACGAATGACGGATTAATCCAGCTTTTGACGTCAATATTTTTGCGTATCAACCCTTGTTGCGTAGCCAAAGTGATTTTTTGCTGCAATTGTTGGGTGTAATAGCCATCAAATAACGGTGAATATAAAAACTTCAGATTTACACCATTGAGTTCCTGAGCATAGATAGATGCTGGATAACCCGATTGGGTAAAAAAGAGTGCGACTTGTGGTACTCGATTTTGCTCATTTGAGAGCCAATTCAGCCCTTTTACAACCTGAGTCACAACCTGTTGTGTTTCATTTGGATGTTGTCGAATAAACGATTGACGACCTAAAAACACACCTTGAGTAGATCCTGCACCATTTAACTGACGACTACTTATAGGCAAGTTAACGATGTGTTTGTCACGTAACGCAAAAAATCGAGAAGGTCCCCATGACGCATCAATTTTTTTTGCGGCCAAAGCAGCGTTGACGGCGTTAAAGTCTAAATTGACTACTCGCACATCGCTGAGCTTTAAACCTTGGCTGTTCAATGCACTCACAAATGACAATTCATCTGCTGTTCCTCTTAACAAACCAACGCGTTTTCCTTTTAATTCAGCAAAGTTTTTGATCGGAAGATCAGATCTTACCGCTAGATAATTGGTGATGCCACGCGCCGTTGGAACAAGTAATTGGGTATCTAATCCATTGGCTTTACCAATGATTGGAGGTAAATCCCCTAAAAAGGCAAAATCCAGTTGATTGTTGGCCAATGCTTCATTAATGGCTGGCCCAGCACCTTTGAAGAAGTGCCATTCCACTTTGACATTGTTTTTTGCAAGCTCTTGCTCAAGCCATTTTTTGTTGTAAAGCACATCAACAACTCCACCACCCGCGTGTTTTTGACCAGCTGTCAAATCAGGAGAACCAATTCGGATTGTTTTAAGGCTTTCAGCGTAACTGGCATGTCCAAAAGCCAATAAGCTCAGCAAGATCAATTTCTTAAAAATTGATTGTTTCATTATATTTTCCACATTTTTTATTGATAAATTAGCGTCGTATTATTTAGACACTTATGACGTAGATGGCTTAATTTGCTTACTCGCTTTACCATCGATATCAACAGGAACATCGCCTGCCAACGTAACGCGTCGCATAATACGCAAGGCATTACCATAATCATTGACGGCTAAATGCTGAGTGGCACGGTTGTCCCAAATAGCGACATCACCGTCCTTCCACGTCCAGCGAATCGTGTTTTCTGGTTTAGTGATACGATCTTGAAAAATTTCAAATAGCTTGTTGGACTCTTTAGCAGTCAGACCCACAAATCGTTTAAAAAATTGGCCTAAAATTAAGGTTCGCTTACCTGTTTCAGGATGTACTCTGACCAATGGGTGTTCTGCCTCATAGACCGTTGAAGCAAAGATTTTTTGATGGCGTTTTACGACTTCATCACTTGCAGAAGGCCGAAAACCACCATAATCAAAATCATTGGTGTGAATCGCACGGAGCTGATTGGCAAGGAGCTTTAGTGGCTCAGGCAATTCATCATAGGCTGCTTCTGTATTTGCCCATGTGGTATCGCCCCCTCGATTGGGAGTAGTTACCGCTCTTAAAATGCTGATTTTTGGATAATTTGAAACAAAGGTGACATCGGTATGCCAAACGTCTGCACGACCGTCATGACGGGAATCAAGTTCAAATATATAAGTCGAACCTTCTGCCACTGGAACAGTAGGATGTGAAATAGGTTGCCCAAGTAATTCGGCAAACTTTTCTTGCTCTTGATCTGTTAAATGTTCCTGATTACGGAAAAAAATAACTTTATGTTCAAGCAATGATTGCCTAATTTGATTCAAAACCTCAGGGTTAAGGTTTGAAGATAATTCAACACCATTAATTTGCGCACCGATACGACCTGCTAAAGGGATTACATCGATTAACTCACTCACTGGTTTTCTTATTAATAAATCTGCCATATCATCGTTCTCATCATTGATGATATGAGTTTAGAAATTACCCCCTTTAAATTCTGCAACAAAAATTACATAGCATTTCTGCATTTATGAAAAATTATTCATAATTCGTCATAATCTCTTTAGTGCAGTAAGGCTTTTAATTTGTCGATGTCTTTGACAGAGATATGATTATATTTTGTTTCTATAATACCTTCTTCAACAAACCACTGAATTTCCTTTCTGATACTTTGTCTCGATATTTTTAAAAGTTCAGCTAAATTTTCTTGTGAGAGTTTTAACAAAACCTCAATGCCTTTTTGAGTTTGAGTCGAAAAAAATTCGATTAAATAGATGAGCTGTCGTGCAATTTGTACCTTTAAAGGCTGCGTAGAGGTGTGATAGATATCATTGTCTAAAAGCCGTGTTCGCTGGCATACCAATTTTAAAACCTGATATAGCATGCGTGAATTGTGCTGTATGGTGTGCTTAAAGATATGCTCAGGAATGGTTGCAATCACAGTTGCTTCATGTGCAACATATTCATGTTCTAAGGCAGATTCAGAAATAAGATAGACAATATTTAATAGTGCGCCTGTAGGAATAAAACGATGAATAAGATATTTTCCATCGTATGAATTCCAACCTAATTTGAGTACACCACTTAAAACAATGATGAGTTCACGACAGTCTTGATTTCTCGAATATAGTACTTGCCCTTGATAAAGATGCTTTATCTTAATTTCATTAAATAATTTTTGCTTTTCTTCAAGCGAACATGCGTCCATGAATTCACATTCTGACAGCATTTGTTCAGCCAGTTTTTTATATTCAAAGGTAATGTTGAAATCTTGATAACGATTGATATGAGTTTGATCTAATAAATCTAAAAAATGATCATAGTTATTTCTTCTTTTATCGTTATAAACAAGTGTTGTCATTCGCCATCTCACCATCAAATTGAAGCTCTAAAATAGACCATACAACCTAATCGTGAAATTCAAGTTTAATATAAATTTAGATTAAACAATTATATAAAAATCAAGATCTCAAATTTGGATCTTGATTTTCTTTTGTCTTGTTTATTTTGATAGAACTTAAGACTTAGGCGACGTAATGACTGATAGTTTATCAACGCCTACCCGTTCTATGCTGGCCAGTAACTTGGCAACCGTACCATAAGGAACTGTCTCATCTGCATTCAGGTTCAGAGCCAGTTTAGGATTGGCTGCCTTACGCGTTTGAATGGCCTGTTCGAAGTGTTCAAGAGTGACTTTATCTTTATCCAGATAAATTTCGCCTTTTGGATTAACACTAATGACCACAGCCTTGGTCTGATCTGTAACCTGTGTTGGTGCCGCTTTGGGTAAGTTTACCTTAACAGTATTGGTCAGTAAGGGCGCCGTGACGATAAACACAATCAACAGAACCAACATCACATCTACTAGAGGGGTAATGTTGATCTCGCTGACGACATCATCTTGTTCCGATGTTGAAATTGCCATTATGCATATACCTTTTCTTTATTGTGGGTATGGCTTAACTCGCTGGCTGGAATGCTTGTATTTGTTGTTTTTGCCTTGACAGTCTTAAGCTGGAAACCTGATTTTTGGTTTAGGCTGACAAAATCGGTCGCAAAGTCATCTAGTTCTGCACCGATAGTTTTTACTTTACGCACGAAATAGTTATATGCCAGTACCGCTGGAACAGCCACTGCAATCCCGATGCCTGTTGCAACTAGCGCTTCACCAATAGGCCCTGCAACGACATCCATACTGGCATTACCTGAATGTGCAATGGCCTGTAAAGCATGGATAATCCCAAAGACTGTACCAAATAGCCCAATGAAAGGTGCATTATTACCAATTGATGCGAGCAAGGCAGAACCTTTTTCTAACTGGCGGCGTTCAGACAGAATTTGTTTGCGTAAATGACGCTCAAGTAAATCTTGACGACTCCAGCTATGTTGTAAATCTTGATGAGTATCATCGTCTGCATCGGCAAGTGTTTTAAAACCAGTATTTGCAATACGTGCCACTGGTCCTTGCCCTACTTCCGATTTTTGAATAGCATCTTGCAGATTTTTTGCACTCCAGAATTCTTCGGCAAAGGCTTTACTTTGTCGGTCAGCTTTTTGGGTTTGAACCAGTTTAATGACAATCAAACCCCACGTCACAACTGAAAAAGCAACCAATAACCAGATAGTCCCATCGTGGATCAGGGAGTTTATATCACTCATGTTAAAATTCCTTATAGATCAATATTAAGTTAAAAATTATTTCGGGAGCTGATAGTGAATAGGAATATCGACCCAACCTTCGATTGGTGTCTTCCCTTTTAAAGCGGGTGAGAATTTCCATTGTTTTACGGTTCTCACCGCTGCACTATCGAGTATTTTTTTGCCACTGCTCTGTTTGACTGTCACGCTATCAGGGCTGCCATTTGGCAAGACTTTTACCCTCAAGATGACTGAACCTTCCCAACCTCGATCGAGAGCCTGTTCAGGATATTCAGGCGCTGGATTACTCAAATAACCTGCATAGCCTTTTGCTTCTGTAACTGGCAAGTTGTCATCAGCAGCTTTCGCAGGTGCTTCAGCGGGTTTTGAAACGGGTTGTTGAACAGGAGCCGCCACCACGTTTTTACTTAAGGGTTCCGCTACAGGCCGTGGTTGCTCTACTACCTTATGCTGTTCAACAGGTTTAGGCTGCTCAACGTGTTTCTGTACAGGTTTTGGTGTCTCTATTTGCTTTTGTACAGGCTCAGGCTTTGGGCTAACAGGCGGTATCTTTGGCTTTTGCACCACTGGAGGGATTTTAGGTTCAATCACCTTAGGTGGTTCAGGCGGTTTGACAATCTCTATCACCACAGGATCAGGTGTTTTGACATCAAGCTGAGGTGTAGGAAGTTGTTTGGCGATATACCAGATTCCCAAATGTGCTGCAGCAACGGCGACAATCGCAATTGCTAAAGCATTCTTTTTTGGCCCAGCAGGATCATTTCCAGCATCTACGTTATGGCTAAAAGGATCATTAACCGTCGTTGCCTGGGTGACCTGATTGGATAATTGCTCAAATAAAAATGCTTTTCTAATCGAGCCTTGACTAAATTCACTCATCACTAACTCCTATTAACCAATTTTGTCTTCGGTCAAAATCCGAAAAATCTGTTCTTTTAATTGATGCAATTCAAAACTTGAACGATTTCGAGGACGCGGTAAGTTGACGGGAATAATTTGTTCAACACGACCAGGTTTAGGTTTTAAAATCACTACACGATCTGCCAGAGTTACAGCCTCTTCCACATCATGCGTAATAAAAACAGTGGTCATTTTTTGTTGAGATTGAATGCGTAGCAATTCATTTTGCATTTGATGCCGTGTTAATGCATCTAATGCACCAAACGGTTCATCTAACAGAAAAATACGAGGCTGCACAACTAGGCTACGTGCAATGGCTACACGTTGAGACATACCACCAGATAGCTGATGTGGGTAGGCCTTTTCAAAGCCATTTAAGCCAATTAACTCAATTGCTTTCTGGACCAGAATATCTTTATCACGTGAAGTTAACGCCTCATTTAATAAACCCAGCTCAATGTTTTGCTCAACGGTAAGCCAAGGAAATAAGCGATGTTCTTGAAAAACTACTGCTCGATCGCCGCCAATTCCGCTTACATCGGCGCCATCAATTAAAATTCGACCATCAAAATCTTGATCTAGTCCTGCCAAAAGACGTAAGAGCGTAGATTTACCGCAGCCACTGCTACCTACAATCGCAATAAACTCCCCTTCTTTAATTTCTAGATTAAAGTCGTGAATGACTTTGACAGGTTGTTGATTGACGACAAAAGACTTATGAACATGATGAAATGCCACACGTGTTTGAGCATTAGCTTGAAAAGATTGGTGATGTTTTTCAGTATTTGTATTAAGGGTAATTGTCATGGTCGGACCTCAATTTTTTCGCCAAGATGTTGCGTAGTTTTCAGTTATTTTGCCCAGCCATGCCAGAATCGCCCCTAAACCAGCGACCAAAACGGTTGCTGCTATCACACGCTCCATTTCAAAGTTTTGCTGTGCTGCCATCATGTAGCTACCTATGCCAATTCCAGAGCCCATCAAGTATTCAGCTCCAAAAGATGCCATCCACGAATAGAGCAATGCCAATCGAAACCCAGCAAACATTGAAGGTGCAATGCTCGGTAAAATCAAAAGCGTTAAGCGTTGAAGTAATGTCATTCTTAAGGTGCTTGAGACTTCAACAAGCTGCATTGGAATGCTCGACATGCCTTTCCACGTCGCAATAAACATTGGAAAAAATGTCGCTATTGAAATGAAAACAATTTTTGATAAATCTTCGAGCCCAAACCAAGCTGTCAGTAGCGGAATCCAAGCAAAAATGGCAATGAGACGTAATGTGTTGAGTGTAGGTGCCAACAGATTTTCAATAGGTTTAAATAGACCCACTACAATTCCTACAGAAGCCCCAATTAACCCGCCAATGATCAAACCCAAAATTGCACGATAAAGGCTGTAATACATGGCAGTAGTGAGTGAGAAATCTTGAATGCCTGACCAGAGTGCTTCTAATACTTTCCACGGCGCGGGCAAAATTTGACTCGAAATCAAGTTAAACCAACTGCTTACTGCCCAAAGCACCACTAAACTCAAAGGTAAAACCCACGATTTCAAAACATCGGTTCGGTTTTTTTTATGAAAAGTATGAGCACTCAAAGCAGCATGTGGCCAGAACACAAACTTACGTTCAATTCGATGCAGTATAAAATCGAAAATAATTCCGACAGATGCGATCACAAAAATCGTGACAAAAACAATATCAAGCTGAAATAGCTGACGACCTGTCACCATCAAATATCCAATGCCTTCCGATGAAGCCAATAACTCAACAGCAATTAAGCTCGTCCAGCCTGCGGCAACAGCTAGTCTTAAACCAGTAAAGAAATATGGAAGTGTGGCTGGCAGGACAAGTTTTGTAAGCAAGGTTAGCCGATTGAACTGTAAAATTGCTGCCATTTCTTTGAGTTTGGGTTGAATGTCACGTACGCCTGCCTGAGTATGTAAGGCAATCGGCACCATTGTGGCCTTAAAGATTATGAAAATTTTTAAACTATTTTCGATGCCGAGCCAGATCATGAGCAAAGGCAACCAAGCCAATGTTGGGATAATGACCAATGCATAAAACGTTGCAGAAAGGTATTGTTCGGCAATGCGGCTATAGCCCAGTAAAACACCTAGAAATACGCCTCCCAATACACCAGACAATAAGCCAAGACCAAAGCGCTCAAGACTGATCGCAAGCTGTGACCATAGATCTTGAGATGCGATTTCAACGAAAGAATGCCATGTGTCTTTTGGGGTAGGTAAAATTTGGGCAGGCATCCATTGCTCATTTGACGCTACCCACCACAGTAAGAATAAACAAAGAGGTACAATCCAATAGATCGCAAGCGAGTTAAAATACCCAACAGAAATGAACCATGGTTTCTTGGTACTTTTCCAGACAATGCCGGATGAGTTTTTTTGCGAAATTATTTCTTTCATATCTCGATATATATCCATACATTCTGCTGTTATAGATCTCTCAGAATGTTTAACTAAACGTATACCTGATGATCATTTATCCGTGTCATGCAGATCTAATATGAGACGTGTTGTGATCATCTTTGGTGTTATGCTCTGGATGAGTGTAAAGAGAGATATTTTGTTTAACTGTCTACACAGGTACAAAGATCAGAAAATATTTATATTTATAAATAAGAGATAAAGATAAGAATTCTTGTATAGACCTTTCATAAAAGATCAAATGCTTATATGGAACAAAATTAAAAAAGCCCAACTAGCTTACTAATCAGGCTTATTTAGAACACTTAAACTTTAAAGCGCAATATCAAACTCTGGGCTAGCTACTGTAGGCTGTAATCGAGCACGTTGCTTTTTAAAGTGCGGAAGAACGTGTTCACCAAGACGATATGACTCTTCAAGATGTGGATAGCCTGCAAGGAAGAATAACTCTATGCCAATGCTATTGTATTCTTCAATACGCTCAATAATCTGTTGGTAGCTCCCTACCAAAGCAACACCAGGTGGCACTCCAATATATCCAAACCCTGACCAAACATTTGGATGAATAAAAAAGTCACTGACATTTTTACTGCCATCTTTTTCGGCATACTCTTTTTCAAAGCTTAATACCCGCGCTGAGCGTAAACCCGCATGGGCTGCCGCCGCGTGTAAACGTTGCTTTTCAGCAGCTTCATCGAGAAAGCGCTGTGCCTCTGCCAACGCTTCTTGTTCAGTACGGCGAGCAATGGTATCGATCGATAGACCAAATTTTATATTTTCACGACCATACTTTTTTGCACGAGCACGTACGTCTGCAATCAATGCTGCAATTTCTTCTGGTTTTTCAGCTCGCATTAAATAATAGTCGGCATGTTTGGCTCCAAACTCGCGAGCAGCTTCCGAAGAACCTGCTGTGCAAATAATTGGAAGGCTTGCTTTATTCAGTGGATATTTTAGACCACCGCCTTCTGCCGAATAGTACTTCCCTTTATAGTGAAATGAAGGATTATTCCAATATCCTTTTACAACATCTAGAAACTCTGTAGCACGTGCATAACGTTCATCGTGAGGTAAGTCATCGCCTACTTGACGTTGGATTACTTCCGAGCCGCCATTAATAATATTCCAAACCAGTCGATTGCCTGTTGCACGCTGATAAGTTGCCGCAGTTTGTACAGCATTATATGGACTAAAATGATAAGCCTGAAATGCAGTCACAAAGTTAAGTTTTTTAGTTTCTCTTGCAAGCAATGAACATACTGTCCAAGGCTCTTCACCCGTTGGCGCGTTCACCATGAGTGCACCAGCAAAACCATTAATTTCTGCTGCCCGCGCTACCTGACTTAAGTAATCAATATAGGTAAAGTCATCACCGACTTCATAGTTCGAAACCGCTCCGGTATTTTCAACATTTTCAATATTGGCCCAATCACCGCGATTACGTGGATCACCGGGTAAAAATTCTGTTTCGCCATGAAGTGGTAAACGTGTAAAAAATTCAATTCCCATTATTTTCTCCTTAAAGCAAAGCTTAGAATTTTGCAGTGAGAGAAACACCAACTTGACGTGGGTTTCCATAGGTTAAGACATATTGTCCAGCAGGACCATTTGGTCGCCCATGAACTTGATATTCTTCGTCTAGCAAGTTTTTAACGTAAGCATTAACTTGGTATTTATTATTTGCGCTGATATACCCAACGTTTGCGTTCCATAAGGTGTACCCTTTTTGACTCAAGATTGGGTCAACAGAATAATCTTGACGATTGACTAAGAAAAACTCGCGGTCACGATATTTTGCATCTGTGCCCACAATAACTCGTGCTCCACTATCAAGATTAAAGGTATATTCACCCCCTAAACCGATGGTGTATTTTGGAGAACGGACCAAGCTGTTACCTGTATTGTCAGCATTTACGACATTGGTTACGGGGTTTTTATCAACAAAGTCGGTGTATTCACTGTCTAAATAAGCGCCTGCAAAACGTAGGCGTAAGTTATCAGTAGCTAAATAATCTAATTCTAATTCGGCACCTTTTACTTCTGCCTTAGGTCCATTTGCCAGAACTGAGGTAACCCCTCCACCTTGTCCTTCTGTCGCAACTAATAAATTTGTTTGAATATCTTTGTAGTCGTAATAGAAAATATTGGCATTGGCCGTTAAATTGCCTTGTAACAAGCTAGACTTCAAACCTAGCTCATAGCTATTTAAATATTCAGGGTTAACATCTGCTAGTTGCGTCAGGCTACTAGAAAGTCCAGTGTTAAAACCGCCTGAACGGAAACCTCGAGCAAAACGGAAGTATGTGTTGATATCAGGAGTGATTTCATATTCTGGTGTAATATCGTAAGTCAGCTCATTCCATCTCTTTTTACGACTTGTTGAACCATTTGCATTCGGCGCTGGGTTATAAACCGCATTGCTATATCCATCCTTTTGCCACCAACTGCCTTTGGTGTAATCACCTGAGGTAATTTGAACAAGATCTAGATCAATATCTTTTTCTTCACTTGTCCAACGTAAACCACCTGTTACCTTAAATTTATCGGTAAATTTATAGGTGCTGTTACCAAATAAGGCAAAACTTTGCGTGGTCTGATTATAGGTAATATCTCTGAAAGCTGGAGTGCCCGCCGTTTGAGCTGGAGCGCCATTTGGTAATGTTTTATTTACTCGCGCGCTTACGCCTGTTGAGTCTAAATCTTCATTAAAGAAGTGAAAACCTGCGATCCAACTGAGTCTTTTTTCAGCATCAGAAGAAACACGAAACTCTTGGCTATATTGGCGCCATTCATTATCGCTATAGCTTCTTGCTACATCGTAAGGCGTATAGTCACCATCAGAAATAGATTTTTGAGTGGTTTTATCAAACGCAGTAATGGATGTAAAAGTATGACCGCCGCCTAAATCTCCTGTTAAGGTGAGTGAAGCGCCATCATGTTGAATTTTATTACTTTCAGGTAAATCTAAATTTGTATCTCGGCCTTGTGGTCTTTCATAAACACCCCAGTATTTTCCAATACTTAAAGAGCCATTATTGCCAAGACCATTATAAGTTTGGCTATGTAGATTGACTAAAGCATTCCAATCATCATTAATTTTTCCTAATATTTGGAAGCGGAATGATTTTTTATCTACATCTCCGTAGTTCTCACCATTGGCTAAATTTTTTGCATAGCCATCGCGGTCTTCTGAATAGAATGCTCCTCGTACGGCAACGTTATCTGATATAGCCCCATTCACGGCGCCTTCAAAAGTACGAAGATTATGGTCGCCTATACCTATTGTTCCATAACCAGTCGGTTTATCTGTAAAAACAGGTTTTCGTGAAATGTAATTTACTGCACCAGCCGTGGTGTTTTTACCGTAAAGCGTGCCTTGTGGACCGCGTAGAACTTCAATACGTTCTAAATCGAATAAATCTCCAGCACCAGCAACAGGCGCATTTAAATAAACCCCATCTGCATAAATACCGACTGGGAAAACTGTAGAGGCTGCAACATCGCCAGTTCCTAAACCACGGATATACCAACGTGGACGGCTATCGCCATCTGGGTTTTCAGCTGCTGCATTGGGCGTATAAGTTAAAACATCGCCAATAAATGTTGAGCCTTTCGCGGCCAAATCTTTGCCTGAAACCGCTGTAATTGCAGTCGGAACTTTTTGAATGTTTTGTGCACGATATTGTGCAGTAACGATGACATCGCCTAGTTTTTTTACATCTTTAGCATTTACCACTTGAGCTTGTTGCTCAGCAGGAATTGCATCAGCATCATCGTTCGCTAAAGCTAATGTCGAAACACTCGCCGTTACTCCCCACATAGCAGTTAAAATACTCTGCCTAATTTTTGTAACCTTAAACATGGTGACTCCATTTAAATAAATCTATTTTTATATTGGCAACTTCTATGCCACTTAATTTATTTAAATAATTTCAAATACTTAATAAAATATTAAAAATAAAAATGATTCAATGCTGCTGATAGATAGACAGTCTGAAAGGTATTATTGTTGTTATTTCAACATTCACGATTTAACGTGTTTTATATCCCGTATTAATAATAAAGCCATACAGACGTATGGCTTTCTAAGATTCTTGGAAATGATTGATTGGTTTTAAAATTTATAACTAAATTGGCCTTGTACAGTCAGAGGTCGCATTGGTTGTAAAAACTCACTATTCGACCCTGCCAAACCATTCACAAAATTTCGTTCATTGGTTAAGTTAAGAATGTTAAGACCCACCGTCCATTGTGGCTGGCGATAATAAAGACCTAAGTCCAGATTATAGTTATTCGGTACTTTCACGGTTTGACTTAAGTTTGTGTACCAGTAGCTTGTCCACCATCCTGAAAGGTTGACGCCAAAACCAGACTGATGTTGGTAATCTACATAAGCACTTGCAGAGTATTTGGGAATTCCTGCTGCATCATAACGTCCAGCTTTACGTTGGTTTAAAGCATTATTGTCTCCCCAAACCGTAGCATTGTCCGCATGAAAGCCAAATGGTGAAAAACCAGCAGGTACAATAGAGCTGTATTCAGCATCTAAATAAGTGAAATTGCCCCCAATCGCTATATTTTTTTGAAGTTGCCATCTTAATGATGACTCAATACCTTTTATTTCAAAGCGAGCCATATTGCCGTTGGTATCAGGTGATAAATCTCGTTTTTGTTCAAATCCACTTAGGGTTAAAAATAACTGGTCAGTAATAGGTTCATATTTAAATCCTACTTCTTTTAGCTCACTTTGACTGTCAAAAGCTAAAGGATTAAGTTGATTTCCAGCGCCCCAAATCAAGAAAGGCCCAAATACTCCCGTATTTAATGCAGTGCTTTTATCATAGGTAAAATAAAGTGTGCTTTTCGCAGTAGGCTTAATAAATGTACTTAGTTGATAGCTCAATAGACTATATTTATCACTCGAAGAACGGACATCTGTTGGGGTTAAAACAAGTGGGTTTTCAAGTTTTGCTCTTACAGAACTATGGTTAATGCCTAAGTTAATACCGAATACATCGTTAAAGGTAAAATTTTGTTGTGTGAATACGCTCAACGTATCCCAGAAACCAGAGCCCGTATAGACAGCGCCTCCTCCATTCGGTGGAAAGCCACCTTTTTCTGCATATAAACCGTTTCCAATTGGGTACATGCGCGGTAAATTTAAATATCCAAAATATTGAGAATACTGTGGTACTCCGGCTTGTCCAATCCAACCTCCTGTTGAACCGCTATTGTTAATCAACCCCAGTAAATCACCAGGGTTCTTCTGCGATGGATCATTGGTTAAATCATAAGGATTAATATTAAAACTATTATTTGCAGCTAAAGACGTAAACTTCTCATGACGATATGTTCCCCCTGTACTGCTTTTATTATTAATTTTTACGCCACCTATTTCAAAATCATAGTCACCTAAAAATTCTAGTCGGTTATCAATTAACTCATGATCTAAATCTGTAAAGAAGCTTCCAACAGAGTCGCCTAAATCCTTGTTATTTTGATAGAGCGTACTGTTTGCAATAGACCAATGTTCATTTAAATCTTTAATGACTTTTAATTGAGTGCTAAATCGCTTGGCACTATTTTTATCTTCACTACGTCCTGAAACATTATCATCTAGCTTGACCAGTTCATTACCGGGGATTGATGGATCATATACCCAACCTTTAATGGTTCCTGCTTGATCCGCAGTTGAGTTAGGTAACGGTGTGGTCTGAACTCCACCAACAGCAACATATTGGTTTTTATCGTTCTTCTGACGAGTTTGCCAACCAATGACTTTAGAATTTGCCGCACCAGATTCAAATACAGGAGACCAAAAAGTCGAACCGTTTTGAATAATAGGCGTAGCCCTACCTTTGTAATAAAGTCCATTATCAACCGATTGTTGCGATGCTCTATTCCAGCCATGCGTCACATTAAAATCATAATAGTCATCGTAACTGATATTCCAATCTACCCTTAAACGATCATTTGGACGCCAAGCAAGTGCTCCATAAAATGCATTAAAGTTATTTTTCACATTGTCATAATAGTCATCTGTTTTTTGTGCTGTTGCGCTCACGCGAAATGCTAATTCTTTTGAAATCGGGGCTGTATGATCAATACTGACAGAGAAATTAGGCTCTGCGCCTTTACCTGAGTAAATGGAACCTACAGTCCCAGAGATATTGGTTTCGGTTTTATTAAAATTAGGCTTTTTTGTCAGGTAGTTAATATATCCGCCAGAACCTGAAGTCGGCGCAAAAATTACACCTGTTGGCCCTGCCACAATATCGGCTCCTTCATAAGCATTGAGATTGGTTGGATGGCGAGTACTGTAAATGCGTTGACTATCTTGAAAAACTTCCGAGTTCTGTCCACGAATTTGTGGAGCAAAGTTAGCATTTTGTCCCCCGCCTCGCGTAATGCTAGGTGCATATTTGACGAGATCATCCGCACTGCGAATAACATCTTCTCTAAATTGTTGTTCTGATACTTGGGATACTACACGCGGAGTATCCAATACAGAGCTATCCGTTCCATAAATTGAGGTAACTTTGCGTTTAGGAACTACGGTAGTTTTCTTGGTTGCTCCAGTAACGACTACATCGGACAAAGTAATTACATCACTTTCAGAATCACCTGCTTGCTGTGGCGTTTCTTCGGCAAAAACATATAACGGTAAAGTCGCCCCTAATACGCTAAGCGCAATAACTAAAGGTTTTAATTGAAAAGGCTGTCTCATATCACACTCAGTAAAGTAAATTTACAATGCGTTACGCAAAGCCTATGCCAACCATTAAATACCCAAATAATTTACCCTAACCATTTGATTCAGTTGTTTTTAATTTCTCATTGTTTACTTATCAATTCTATTCATGTTTATTTTTTCAACAAAGCTGTTGAAATAGAGACACTCACCAAAAACAATAATTATATAAGATATTGATAAATATAGTAAAATTATATAAAGATATTGGCATTTATTCTGCAATACCTTAGAAGATGAAGATCTAATCAGGTATTTATAATGACAAATCAAACATTTCAGTTATCACGTCGAAAATTTTTAACGCAAAGTCTTACGGCGCTAGGTGGCGTCTCTTTGTTGGGCAGTTTATCAGGTTGTGGCCCCTCTCCAGATAATAGTAACGAATCAAAAACGACCTCCTCAGCAACGCCAAAGCATGGAGGTGTTATACGCTTGGGTCTAATTGGAGGACAACAATCAGGCAGTCTAGATCCTCATCTTTCAGCATCGGGAAGTGGTATTACACGAGGTTTCGCTATTTATAATAAGTTATGGGAATGGGATGAAAATATGCTGCCCCGACTTGCTTTGGCGGAGTTTGCCGAGCCTAATCACAATGCAAGTGAATGGATCATCCGTTTACGCAAAGGCTTAGAATTTCATCACGGTAAAACCATTACTGCTGATGATGTGATCTTTTCAGTGAAACGCCTAACAGACCCTAAACTCGCCTCACCATTTCGTAATCTGGTGCAGTGGATTGACCGAGATCGTATTCAAAAACTAGATGAATACACCGTTCGTATTCCTTTTATTAGTACGATTCCCGGCTTTGTTGCACTGCCTGAAACTTGGGTAAACTTTGGAGGAATTGTACCAACTGACTTCGACCCTATTCATAATCCAGTCGGAGCTGGTCCATATAAAGTCAAAGAGTTTATTCCGGGGCAACGTTCTGTTTTTACCCGTTTTAATAACTACTTTAAAGCGGACAAACCTTATGCAGATAGTTTTGAAGTGATTGATTTTAAAGATCAGGTCTCTCGTTTAAATGCTTTATTGGCTGGACAAATTGATGTAGCAAATGCGATTTCGCCCGAATATATTAAAATTTTGGAGCAAGCAAAACACATTCAAACCATACGCTCTGCGACCAATACGCATAATAGTTTTGACTTTAATACTCAACAAGCGCCGTTTAATGACCCTAGAGTACGTCAGGCATTTCGTTTGATTGCAAACCGAGAGGAGTTGGTACAGCGAGGCTTAAATGGACAAGGTCGAATCGCCAATGATCTTTATTCGCCGCAAGACCCTGCCTTTCTCAATTTGCCGCAGCGCCAACAAAATATTGCCGAGGCAAAAAATCTATTAGCGCAAGCAGGTTTTAAAGATGGTTTAAGCGTAGAGCTTGTTACCCCAGTAAGTAGCGCTCAACCTGCATTAATTTTTGCCGAGCAAGCAAAACAAGCCAATGTGAATATTCGAGTTAAACAAGTGGATTTTGCAACATTTAATGGCCCTGACCGCAGTAAGTGGCAGTTATCGAGTAATGCGACCAATGTCGGCACGCCATATTTATCGACTGCCGTTGTTAATGATGCACCCATTTCGACAACGAATCGTGTGAACTTTAAAGACCCTGAATATAGTGAGTTATTTTTTAAAGCACTGGCAGAGCCTGATTTAGCCAAACGCAAAATCCATTTGGCGCAAGCACAAAAAATTCAACATGAACGTGGTGGAATGCTCATTTGGGGATTTAGCCATACGATTGACGCAGCAGCTAAAAATATTGGTGGTTTAGCTCCTGAACATACAATTTTTCCGACATGGCGCTTTGAAAAACTCTGGAAAGCTTAATACTCACCATATAAAAAAAGCTGCCGAAGCAGCTTTTTTTACGGGGGGAATTATTTAGGCACTGTAATCACAGAGAGTTTATCTACGCCTACACGTTCAATACTTGCCAATAATTTTGCGACTGTTCCATAAGGTACAGTCTCATCAGCATTTAAATTTAATGCTAGTTTAGGGTTACTGCTTTTGCGTAACTTTATTTCTTGTTCAAAGTTCGCAAGTGTCACTTTATCCTTATCAAGGAATATTTCACCTTGTGGATTTACACTAATCACTACAGCTTTGTTTTGGTCTGTCGATTGAGTTGGAGCAGCTTTTGGTAAGTTCACTTTTACCGTATTTGTTAACAAAGGAGCTGTCACAATGAATACAATGAGTAAGACCAACATGACATCGACTAGCGGCGTAATATTAATTTCACTGACGACATCGTCTTCTTGAGAGGTAGAAATTGCCATTATGCAAACACTCCTTTCTCTTTCACTTCTTTAGCAGAATTATCTTTAAGCGCCGTATTACCAGTTGTACCCTTTTTAGCAGTTGATAGTTGGAATCCTGCTTTTTGATTTAGACTCACGAAATCCGTTGCAAAATCATCAAGATCTGCGCCAATGGTTTTTACTTTACGCACAAAGTAGTTATAGGCAAGCACCGCAGGTACAGCAACTGCAATACCAATACCTGTTGCCACCAGCGCTTCTCCAATTGGTCCAGCCACGACATCCATGCTTGCATTGCCTGAATGAGCAATCGCTTGTAATGCATGAATAATCCCAAATACTGTACCGAACAGACCAATAAATGGGGCGTTATTTCCAATAGAAGCCAGTAAAGCCGAACCTTTTTCTAATTGGCGGCGCTCAGTTAGAACTTGTTTACTTAAATGGCGCTCTAATAAGTCCTGACGGCTCCAACTGTTTTGTAAGTCTTGGTGCGTCTTTTCATCTGCTTCAATTAAAGTCTGAAAACCGGTGTTAGCCACTCGTGCTGCTGGGCCTTCACCCAGTTCAGACTTAGTTACTGCATCTGATAAGTTTTTTGCTTTCCAAAACTCTTCTACAAAAAGCTTACTTTGTTTTGTTGCTCGCTGCGTCTGGACCACTTTAACCACAATCAACACCCAAGTCACAATTGAGAAAGCAACTAATAACCAGATCGTGCCGTCATGGATCAATGAATTAATATCTGACATGAAAATATCCTCTTAATTTAAATTTTATTTCGGTAATTGATAATGAATTGGAACATCGACCCAGCCTTCTACAGGGGTTTTCCCTTTGAGCGCAGGTGAAAATTTCCATTGCTTTACTGTTCTTACGGCAGCACTGTCTAGAAGTTTTTTGCCACTACTTTGCTTGACACTGACTGTATCAGGACTGCCATTTGCTAATACTTTGACCCGTAAAATGACTGAGCCTTCCCAACCACGTTCTAAAGCTTGTTCAGGATATTCAGGTACAGGGTTACTGAGATATCCGGCATAACCTTTGGCTTCAGTCACAGGTAAATTGTCATCTGACGCTTTTACAGGCTCAGCCACTTTTTTAACCGGTTCTGTGACTACTTCTTTTGTGACCACAGGTTCTGCAACTTTTTGTGGAGTTGGTTCAGCCACCGCTTTTGCAACTGGCTTAGGTTGCTCCACACTTTTTTGGACAGGTTTGGGTTGTTCAACTTGTTTAGGAATTGGCTTGGGTTTTTCCACCACAGGTGGAACTTTTGGTTTTTCAGTAATGGGTGGAATTTTGGGTTCAATCACTTTAGGTGGTTCAACCGGTTTTACGATTTCAATCACCACAGGTTCTGGTTTATGAATATCTAAAGCTGGTGTCGGCAATTGTTTTGCAACATACCAAATTCCAAGATGTGCTGAAGCAACCGCAATAATTGCGATTAAGACTTTATTCAACTTCACTGGAGTAGGTTGAATAACGTCTTGATCATGCTGTGCAAACGGATCTGTAATTTCAGTTGTGGCTGCAACTGTCGCAAATTGCTCAAAGAGCAAAGCCCGCTTATGGGGATTAAAGATTTGATCACGCATAAAAATTTAAACTAAAAATAAAAGATTAAGTCGTAAATTGCACAAGCCATGCCAAAACTGTAAGTTGTTATTTTTTATTAATTTAATTTGTATTTTTTAAATGATTGATACAAAAAATGTTGGTTTTCAGACAGTGTTATGCTGTTCAAACAACAAGATCCCTTTGATATCACAAAGGGATCTAAGTTTATTATTTTAATTTATATCCTACTAAGGGTAAGACTTCTTCAGCCACGCGATATGCTTCTTCTAAATGCGGGTTACTTGCTAAAATAAAATGTCCCACCCCAATATCAATATATTCTTGCAAACGTTCTGCGACTTGCTCATAACTCCCCACTAAAATACAGTTTGGGCCACCTCGTACATTTGACATTCCCGCCCACACATTCGGACTCACAAATAGGTCTTCAAAACGGTTGCCTTGTGCTAAGGCTTGCTGGCGCTTTGCTCCTACAGATTCAGTGTCTTTGCGTTCAAAAGCATTACTATCGACAGCAATGGTTTCATACATTTGTTCAAGCTCTTGGAAGGCTTGTTCTTGGGTTGGTCGAGCTAAAATATCAATACGCATACCAAATTTAACTTTGCGTTCCGGCGAGTTCTGCTCAAAGAAATTTTGTGCCTGTTCGATCACTTTTTTCTGTTGGTCTACAGGTTCGCCCCAAGTTAAGTGGATATCTGCATGACGTCCTGCGACTTGTAAAGCCGCATCGCTTGCACCTGCTAACCATAAGCGTGGAACGTCATATTGATTCATTGGGTATTTTAGGCCACCTTGTTCAACATGGAAAAACTTTCCATCGTAATTGAAAGGTGCGTGGTGTGAATAACCTTTCACAAATTCTAAAAATTCATTGGTTCGTGCATAACGTTGATCATGTTCAATAAAATCCCCATACGCGCGTTGTTGTGCACCGCCTCCCCCTGAAATCACATTCCACTCTACTCGTCCCTGACTCAAGCGCTGCAAACTTGCAGCCATTTGGCTTGCATAAGCAGGATGAATAAACCAAGGTTGAATTGCGATGAGCAAACGAAGTCTTTTAGTTTCTCTGGCCAATGCAGACGCTAACACCCATGGTTCTTCAGTATGTGGAAAAGCAGGAATGAGTGCGCCGTGAAAACCAACAATATCGGCTGCTTTCGCCACTTGCTCGACATAGTCATAGTAAGCAAATAACTGATCTTCATGTTGTGGTGCAACACGTTGTGGAGATTGAACTGCTGGGGTTAATTGATTCCATTCACCGCGTGTGTGTAATTGATGTGCTCGACGACCATCCCCATGAACAGGGATTCTCCATAAAAACTCAACTGACATAATGAATCTCGATAATTTAAAGATTTGACGATATTTAATTCGTTATAAGTCTTATGAGCAGGAATCATGCCGTTATTTTTTTAAATTAATTTTTAGCTATACTACTGTTTTATATAAATATTAAAAAATCGAGTTTAAAAGCTGTGTTGATATTTCAACACTTAAACGCTAAAGAGTGTCCCAATCACAACACAACGGCGGCATTTAACCTCAATAATAATTATAAAAAATTATAATTTATTGATTTATTTAAGATAATTTTATTGGCGTGGTTCTTGCTCAATACTCATATATTTTTTAATTCTTATGATGATATGCGTATTTTTCCACGTCTAGTTTTAGGTTTTAGTTTTTTGGGTCTTGTTGCTTGTGGCGCACAAAAAACAGAAGAGACCACCCCAAAACAGTCTGAACAGCAACAACTCCGAATTGCTGTCGTTGCCAATGGCACTTCGGGTAGTTTGGACTTTATTGGTGTGCCACAACTCATTTCACAAGATCAAATTTTTCTAAAAGCATTAAAGCAAAATCACATTGAATTGAAATGGGAACCTGTGACCACAGCTGCTGTAGCAACTCTGGTTAATGAAAGTTTTCTAAATAATAAAATCGATTTTGCTTTTTATGGAAATCTTCCTGCTGTAGTCCTTAACGCAACAGGCGTTAAAACACAAATTGTTGTACCCGGAGGTATTGGTAATAACGTCTACCTTATCGTTCCAGAAAATTCACCTATTAAATCTATTGAAGAATTAAAAGGTAAAAAGATTGCATTACATCGTGGCCGCCCGTGGGAAATTAACTTTGGACAACTCATAGAAAGTAAAGGATTAAGCTTAAAAGACTTTCAAATTGTGAATTTAAACCCGCCAGCTGGGGCTGCTGCTTTATCTGCCAAAAGTGTAGATGCCTTTTTTACCTTAAGCGATGCACTTACTTTACAAGATCGCCATTTGGGTAAAATTATTTGGTCATCACAATCTTTGCCCGCAGATTGGAAAATGCGTGCCGAACTCTGGGGGAGCAAAAGTTATATTGAGCAACATCCAGATACCACGCAATTACTTGCTGATGCGACAGTACGTGCAATGGATTGGATTGCGCACCATCAAGATGAGTTTCAGCAAAGTCAAACTAAGTTTGGCCAACCTCTTAGTGTGATTCAACGTGAAAGCCAGAATACGGCAAGCACATGGCAACAAGACTGGTCTCCAGACTATCAAGTCGACTTTTTGAAACAGCATTATTCAAAAGTCATTGATCACGCAGTGAAAAATCAGCTTATTCAAACTCCAATCAAAGCAGATGAACTGTTGAATCCGAAGTTTACCCGTCAAGCGATTCAAAATTTACAGACGAATCATGCTTCAAATAAGCAAGGAAACTAGACAATGAAAATACTAGTAAAGCCACTTATTGAGCAAAATAACGTTTTATTTAAAACCCCACTCCGTAAGAAATTTTCTTCTAAAAAGGTGTATGGGCTGCTCTCTGTGATTTCACCCTTATTAGTATTCCTCATTTGGCATTTGATTAGTTCTTTACAGATTTTCCCAACCCAAATTTTGGTGCCGCCTAAAACTGTCTGGAATACTTTCATTGCGTTGTTACAAAGTCGTGAGCTTCAAATGCATCTCAAAGATAGTCTTTCTCGTCTGTTTTTGGGATTTTCTATCGCAGCAATCAGTGCAATTGCTTTTGGTATTGCCTATGGAGCAAATACTCTCTTTCGTAATTACACCTATATTTTATTTAACGTTTTTTATCAAATTCCAATCTTTGTCCTTATTCCTATTTTTATTTTAGTTTTTGGGATTGGTGAATTATTTAAAATTTTACTGATTATTAAGGCCTGCTTTTTTCCAATAGCGTTAGCAACAGCCGATGCAGTCAAAAATATTCCCAAAAAATATATTGAACTAGGACAAATCTACCAGCTTAAAACACGAGCTTGGCTCAGGTTTATTATTCTTCCATCCATACTCCCGCCGTTAATTGGTGGACTACGAATTGCACTTGGTCGTGCATGGCTGATTTTAGTTGCTGTTGAACTACTGGCAGCTGGAACGGGTATTGGGCAAATGATGGAACTAGGACGTCAAATGTTGCGCTTAGATGTGGTGATGGTTGGTGTGTTTATCACAGGCGTGGTCGGGTTTGGTTTGGATAAAGTTTTACGGTTAGTTGAACAACGCTTTATCTCACCTGCGCTTAGTTCGGGGGAAAAATAATGTCTCAGCGTTCTTTTACTTTAAAACAATCATGGCAACGGCCAATTATTTTAGTACAAGGCTTAGTACTACCATTACTGTTATTAGGCTTATGGCAATACAACTCAAGCTTAGGTGCCAGTCATGCCTATGCATTTGTTCCCTTGCAAAACATTTATTTCGCATTTATTAAATTGCTTGAAACAGGTGAATTGTGGCTAAACTCGTGGGGAAGTCTTAAAAAAGCTGGAATTGGATTTATCTTAGGTTCGATAAGCGGATTAATTTTAGGTACTTTGCTTGCCTATTCAAAAGTTTTAAATGCTTTAGTTTCTCCACTATTTAACAGTATTCGACAAGTTCCATTACTGGGTTTAACACCTTTAATTGCCTTATGGTTTGGTAACGGAGAAGAAGCAAAAATCTTTATTATCGCGCTTGCTTCGTTTTTTCCCTTAGTGATTAATACATTTCAGGGCCTTAGCCACAATGATGCAAAATACGATGAAATCGCACGTATTTATCAATTTTCATTCTGGCGAAAATTTAAAAAAATACGCCTTCCTCAAGCCCTACCCCATATTTTAACTGGTCTAAATTTAGCGGTGCCCTTTACTTGGATCACCACTACAGCAAGTGAATTGCTATTCAATGCGGGTGCAGGACTCGGTAACTTAATGATGAAAGCCGAGATTAATGCCGAAATGGATATTCTGTTGGTTTGCGCCATAACGGTTACCCTTTGTGGGGCCTTTATGACGGCAAGTATTCATCTTATTTCAAAACGCCTGCTGCAATGGCGTACCTAATTTGTCTTTTTAAAAAATATTGTTAGGAATTTATATGTCGTTCTCACTACTTTCTATTAAAAAACTCAATAAATCTTTTCAACGTGATCAAAATACATTGACCGTTTTAGATGGTATTAACCTCAACATTGAGCAAGGCGAATTTATCTCAATTGTTGGCAGTAGTGGCTGTGGAAAATCAACATTATTACGTCTTATTGCTGGATTAGATCAGGACTATGACGGTGAAATTTTACTGAATCAAACCCAGATAAAAGGTACAGATTTAAAACGGGGACTTATCTTTCAAGAACACCGATTACTTCCATGGCTTACTGTTTTTGAAAACATCCATTTAGCACTTGAAGAGACTCCACTCAACCGTGAAGAGAGAAATTTACGGGTAAATGAGCATATAGAAATTGTCGGGCTGAAGGGATTTGAAAAAGCGTATCCACATGAGCTGTCTGGTGGTATGGCGCAACGTGTTGCAATTGCCCGTGGACTCGTCAATAAACCCGATATTTTACTTTTGGATGAGCCTTTTGGTGCTTTAGATGCCATCACACGGAGTCACTTACAAGCTGAACTTCAGCGTATCTGGCAACATGAAAAAATCACTATGATTTTAGTCACCCATGATATTGAAGAAGCTGTCTATCTTGGAGACCGTGTCATTGTGATGTCAGCCAGACCAGGAAAAATTAAAGAAATTATTCAAGTTCCGTTGACACATCCTCGACATAAAGAAAGTGAACTTTTATTTGGTTTCCGTAATCAGGCACTTAATATGCTAGACCACACAGCATAATTAATTTGAATATTGATCGATATTAATATGATTTAGAAAACAGATAATATCGTGATATTAATATTTTTTACACTTAATTAATATAGGATAGAGAAAATGGGTTTATCTATTTGGCATATTTTACTGTTTGCAGTGATTGTTATTTTATTATTTGGAACTTCAAAGTTAAAAAATCTAGGTAAAGACTTAGGTGGTGCAATTAAAGATTTTAAAGATTCAGTTAATTCTGATGATCAAAAATTATTGCAAAACCAGCAATACAAAGATATTAGTCCAGTTGAATCACATAATGAAAAACAAAATAAAATATGAGTGATTTATTAGTATGTTTAATATCAGCTTTGGAGAGTTATTAGCTTTTGCAATTATTGCGCTTATTATTTTAGGGCCTGAAAAGCTTCCTCACACATTAAGATCAGTCCTCCTTAAATACAGAGCAGTTAAAAACCAAATTAGTAAAATTCAAAATGATATTGAAAACGAACTTGACCTGATCGAACTTAAGAGAGTCATGCAAGAAGAGCTGCAAAAAATAAAACAAAATGAAGAGCAGCTCAAACAACAACTTGCTCTCATGCAACAAGAAATTGAAAATGTACAAATATCTGTTTCTATTGAACAAAAAACCAAAGCACGGCGCATCAATGACTATATCTATACCCGCTCACAAGATGAGTTAAAAACACCATTTTTAACTCATTTTAAAACAGCCAATAAATTCAGTGAGGATCAAGCCGCATGACGGAACATATTGTCAGTGAGAGCCTCACTGAAATGAAATATAGCGAACATTTAAAAGAATTAAGAAAACGACTGATCTATAGCATTAGTATCGTTTTAGCGATTTTTTTATTATTACTTCCTCTTGCTCAAAAGAACTACCATTTTCTTGCTCATCCTTTAATTTCATTACTTCCTGGCAATTCCACCATGATTGCAACAGATGTGATGAGTACTTTTTTAGCACCATTTAAACTCAATATTTATTTTGCGATTTTATTAAGCATTCCCTTTATTCTTTATCAATTTTGGCAATTTGTTGCTCCAGCTCTTTATCAAAAAGAAAAAAGGTTCGGTATAGCACTAGTGCTTTCGAGTAACCTTCTATTTTATTTAGGAATTGTGTTTGCCTATACTTTAATTTTGCCTCTCGCTTTAAAGTTTTTCGTCTTGGCATCGCCCGATAATGTGTTACCCATGACGGATATCAATAGCTATCTAGATTTTTGTTTAAAACTTTTTCTTGCTTTTGGTCTAGCATTTCAAATTCCAGTTTTAACTTATATTCTTATTTTTATTGGTCTTATTTCTATTCAACAGCTAGAAGCACATCGTAAGCATATCATTGTATTCTTCTTTTTTATTGCGATGTTTATTACCCCTCCTGATGTTTTTAGCATGCTTGCTCTTGCAGTCCCAATGTGGTTGTTATTTGAATTGGGTTTATGGGTCACAAAATTCACAACGCAAAAAAACATCCATTAAAAAATGGATGTTTTTTCTATGTAAAACCCTTAAGCAATTTCATTTTCATTCTTATTAGGTAGTAAGTTATATCTTGAGAGAAGATTACGTAAAACATTACGCGATAGGCCTAACATTTTTGCTGTCTTGACCTGATTGTTCCAGCAACTTGAAAATGCAGTATTTACTATTTTATCTTCAATAATATGCCATGCTTCCCCATCATATTCTTGAAACAGACGCTTCAAGATACTTTCAAACTCTTGAATAAGATCATTATCTGGTAACACGGCAGAACCCGTTTCCTCAGAAAATCTTAAATGCTCAAGATCAATTGTTTTACCGCCACTCACCAGCAAAGCATAGTGAATATTGTTTTCTAACTCACGAATGTTGCCTGGCCAACTATAGTTCAGTAGCGCATTTCTTGCTCTATCACTAATATTGGGCTTAGTCGTAATGAGCTTTTGAGAGTATGAACTTAAGAAGAAATCAACCAGAGGTAAAATGTCCCCTTTACGTTCACGTAGTGGCAAAATATTAAGCACAACCACGTTCAAGCGATAATATAAATCAAGACGAAACTTGTTTTCTGCTACAGCTTTACGTAGATCGACGTGCGTTCCCGACAAAATACGGACATTAATTGGAATTGGTTTTCGACCACCCACGCGTACGACTTCTTTTTCTTGCAATACCCTTAACAGCTTAACTTGTAAGGATAGAGGCAACTCACCTACTTCATCTAAAAATAAAGTACCACCATCGGCTGTTTCAAAAATACCAGCTCGAGTTTTGTTTGCACCGGTAAAAGCACCAGCTTCATAGCCAAACAATTCAGACTCGGCAAGAGTTTCGACCAAAGCACCACAATTGACCGCAAGAAAAGGCTTATTTTTACGATCACTTTTCAAATGAATTTCGCGCGCAATTAACTCTTTACCTGTCCCAGATTCTCCTTGAATGATGACACTAGCAGAGCTTGGAGCAATCGTTTCAACTTGATTTAATAATTTACGGGAGTTCTGATCTGAAAAGATAATTGCTTTTGCTCTTATTGGTTTTACAGGAACACCATTATCAGGCAAAGTAATTACTTTATAATCATTATCTAAAAAGGTCTTCATAATTACCCCATAAAACTTATGATATAAGCATTCTAAAAGGCTATATTACATTTCAGTGTGTTTTTTAATAAATAACAAATAAATATATTTAATCCAAAATTCATCTAATTTATTCTGAAAATATTTTCTCTTATAAATTAAAAATAAACACAATTCTTTTTTTATGATATGTTGCTTCTCAAACACAATGTTGTGTTTTTGATTAAATCCAAACACTCTAAAAAATTATAATCCATTCCTATATTTGATTTATATAGGTATAAAGCTTGGCATTTATTTTGCTCATTCATTTAAAATCCATAAAATAGGTTTAATAATGAGCATCGAATTTGTAGGTATGGTTTTCCCTAACCAATGGTCTGAAACCAAAGGAACGCGAATTGGCCATAAAATTGACCTCGAATATCTACGTTACCATGCACGTGCACATGAATATGCGGGTTTTGATAAAGTCTTAATTGCTAGCGGACCAACCAGCCCAGACAGTGCACAAATCGCGGCATACCTTGCCCAACATACAGAACGTCTTGGATTTATGATTGCCCATCGTCCTGCACTCCTCACTCCAAATCTAGCTGCGCGTTCTTTTGCTACGCTTGACCATACTACGGGTGGTGGAAGAATCCGTTTACATGCGATTACGGGAATTACAGCTGAGCCTCAAGAGGGCGATTATATTGTTGATAAAGTTCAGCGCTATGAGCGGACGGGTGAATATCTAGATATCATCCAGAAACTTTGGAAAAGTGATCAACCGATTAGCTATGAAGGTAAATACTTTAAGTTAGATAATGCTTTTTGCCCGTTAAAGCCAGTCAACGGTACAATCCCGATTTCATTCGGTGGTTCATCAGACATCGCTTATGATATTGCAGTCCGCCATGCAGACCTCTATTCACTATGGGGTGAACCACTAGCTGGAGTAAAAGAGCAAATTACCAAGTTGAAGCTCGCAGCAGAAAAAGCCAATAAACCACAGCCTCCTGTTAGCTTATCTGTACGTCTTATTATTGGTGCAACCGAAGAACTTGCTTGGCAACGAGCAGAAAAAATTCTTACAGACATTCAAAATAATCCGACTTTTCAAAATAACGGCACATTGTCGGGACATAAAATCAAAGGCATCGGTTCACAGCGCTTATTGGCAGCAGCCCAGCAAGGTGATCGACATGACCGCGCATTATGGATGCCAACTGCAACTGCTGTAGGGGCTTATGGCGATACGACTGCCCTGGTTGGGACGCCAGACACCATTATTGCCTCATTACTTGATTATGTAGATTTAGGGGTGACGACTTTCTTAAATCGAGGCTACGATCCGATCTATGATACGGTCGATTATGGTCGTTATATTATCCCCGCTGTACGTGAAGAGGCAGCCAAAAAATTAAAACAAATCGCTTAAACATTTAAAGCAAAAAGCCGCTCATTCAATATCTTTGAAGAGCGGCTTTTTTTAATAAAGATTTTCTTCAGTGAGAAAATCTTTATTCCATCTTTTATTGCAAGTCAGGTTTACAAATAGCCTGAATTTTCTCTCCTGCAATCACCTTTTTAGCAAACGGAATTGAATCTTTTAATGAGGCATTAACAGTTTCGCTATGTCCTAAGCCATGATACAAATGACCTTCGACCACTGTACCTGCTTTACAAGCATCTGCCACCAGCTTCATTTGAGAACGAGCATCTGGAGTTCGATCATTTGCCCCTGTCCCAATAAATAATGGATGACTGATTTTTAATGTAGGATAATAACCATAATCATTTGACTGTTTCTCTTGCAGTTTTTTATAGCTTGCCGGTGGATTAGGTTTATATGCTTGTGCTGGCGAAAGACCCGCAGTTTGAATATCCCCCATAAAGCTTGTTAAGCAGGCATTTCTTGCTTGTTCAACTAAAGGAGCAGCTTCAGGAGTGAAAATATCTTCTGTTTTAATTTCTGGATATAAACTTTGTGTCACTAAAAAACTATAGATGCCATAAGCCAATGATGGGCTGACTTCGTAAGGATTTAACTTTAACTGATTTTTTTCAGGCGTCGCTTCAGGATCTTGATAAATCACGCCTGTACCAATTGAACCTTTAATATTTAAGTCAGGTGCGTACGTTGCCGAGTAGGAAGAAGCCGCAACAGCCCCAGCGCCTCCTTGTGATTGGCCAACAATCACAAACTTATTGGCAAGAGGCAATTTGGTTTTTAAAGCAGCTCTACCACTATCTAAAATACTATAAGCCAGCATAGGGTTATTAATTAGCAAGTGTGGTCCTGCAACACCTAACCCTTCATAATCTGTGGCAACGACTGCAAATCCTTCTTTAAGCCAACGATTTAAATATTGTACATCTCGGTATGATCGTCCACTCCAAGACGGCGCACAAGCATCTGCCAAACCGACCGTACCATGTGCCCATAGCACCACTGGCCAACCTTCTTTCGGTGGTGTTCCTTTTGGTAAGTGAATACTTCCTGAAACCACAATAGGTGTTTTGCTATCTTTACCACTCGTAGAACTGTAGAGAATCCGAATAGCCTGACTGTCATTTGCTAAACGAATATACGGATTATGAATCGCTTCTGTTTTTAATAATTTTCCTGCCTGTTCAGGAATAGCCGATTTCCATGTATAAAACTCGGAAACTCGGCCATCTCCATATTTATCTTCAGGCGCTGGAGCTTTTTGAGCGGTCGCCAAACAACTTGAAGTTAACATCGTTGTGATTAAAGAAAACTTGCATAAAGTTGATAAAAAAGTATGTTGCATTGTTATTTACCTTAAAAACTGTCTCATCATTTTTGATTTAAAATTCGTAACTTACGCGGCCATATAAATACGTTCCAAATGCTCCTTCAGGCGCATTAAAACTATATTTGACAATGTTGCCGACCGAAGAATCTTTGGCTTGATCAGGATGGCTATTAAATAAGTTGATCGCCCCTAAATTGAATTTCAGGCCTTTCACGAATGCATCCGCTTTGTAGCCAATATCCAAATCTGCAATCCACTGAGGGTCAAAGGTTTGGTCTAGTGTAGTATTGGTATTATTTAAAGTGGTCCATTTATCGTAGCGACGGACAGCCGTATTCACGCTCCAAGCTTGATTTGACCAAAGTGCGCCAAGCGTTAGCTTTGTTTTTGGTGCAGCAGACTCAATGAGGCTTTGTGTATTTCGTCCTGCAATGCTTGAAACAGGAATTCGTTCACCTTTTGCGGTAATAGAATCTCGAGTTTCGGTAATTTCATTTTTGTTATATGCCAGACCTAGGTTCAGATTTAACTTGCCATATTGTTCAAGGTTTAAATCATGCTTAAGCGCGAGCTCTAAGCCTTGAGTACGTGTATCTAGTAAATTATTAAAGAACGCCACATTGGCAATATTTGAATACGGTGTATTGGCAAAAGCATTGGTAATTACACTTCCAGTAATATTGTCTGAAAGCAAAATACGATTTTTAATATCGATTTGATAAAGGTCTAAAGTTGCCGATGTATTAATAAGAGGCTTCCAAACAAAACCTAAAGAATAATTCGTTGATTTCTCAGGTTTAAGAGAAGTTCCGCCAATAAGTAAAGCCGCCTCACTTCCTGCAACTAAAGTTCTTTGTTGAACATCTTGCCAACCTGAAGGAGTTTGCACTGTTTGTACGCTATAAGCCGAATAGCCCTGCTGTGCCAATGACGGCGCTCTATAGCCTGTATTTACTGAACCACGTACCGTAAATTTAGGTGATACATCATATTTAGCAAATAATTTTCCGTTTGTGGTCGAACCAAAGTCTGAATATTTTTCACTTCGGACTGCTGCCCCAACATTCAAGTCTTTAATAATATCTGCTTCTAAATCTAGATAGACACCGTAAACATCGCGACTAATTTTTCGTTCATCTTGGTCTGTAATTCCGGCATATATTCCCGGAACACCAACCCCAAAAGTTGTGCTTGGATTAAAATATGGGCCGCGGGTATAGGCAATTGGATCACCTGCATTTTGCTTATATTGCTCCCAACGATATAAAACTCCTGTAGACAACGTGAGTGGGCTTGCTAACCAGTCAATTGCAATATCACGGCTATAATCTAGCCCTGTATTTAATTGCGAAAAAATATTTTCGCCCAAGTCATAGTTTGAAGGAGAATTTGTCCCGTAACTTGGGTTAATGCCATTGCCTTGTTCTGTGCTGACTTTATTTTGTCCATAGGTCGCATAAAGATCATATTTACCTGACTTTTGCTCTCCTTTTTTAACTCCAACTGTCGTTGCAAAATCATCTACAGTGACTAAGCTCAATGGTGAGCGTCCATCTGGATAACGTTCTTTAAAATAGCTGGATTGATTTAGTACTGTTTTGGTTGTTGGTGGCTCATAAAAATTTTCTCCTATTGTTTTACGATGGCCATAGCTACTAAAACCATAAAGTGCAACGTCATCTGTCAAAGGTAAATCTAGATTGGCAGTCACATTGATTTGATCTTTTTGTTCGGGGGAGCCAAATTTCCAAGTTCTATAGGGTGTATTTTGTTCTGTATATTGAGCCTTGGTTGAACCATCATAAAAAGTTCGCGTATCAGGTGCCGTGTTACTTGCCGCTTCACGTTTGCCTAAATCTAATGCAATCGTCAATGCACCATCATTAGGGAGCGCAAAACCTTTCCAAAGATTAACTTTATGTTGTTCACCATCTCCTTGAGTATAGCCACCCGTTTGATAGCTTACGCCACCTCCATGATCTCGTGATTTCAAAATAATATTAACGACACCGGCAATTGCATCTGACCCATATTGTGCCGCAGCACCATCTCGCAAGATTTCTATACGCTCAATCGCGCTCACTGGAATTAAACTTAAATCAGTTACCGCTGCGCCTCTTCCACCTGCATACGCTTGACGGGTGAAATAAGCGGATGTATGACGACGTTTTCCATTAATTAAAATTAGAGTTTGATCCGCAGATAATCCTCTAAGTGCAATACTTGGCGGAACCGATGCCCCAAACCCACCTGCTGGAGAACTCGGTAAAGTCACCGAGGGAGACAATCGTGTTAACGCTGCTGCAAGATCAGTCGCACCAGTCTCTTGTAACTCTTTAGCAGTTAAAATATCAACGGGTGCAGGTGCATCAAGTGAGCTACTAATTGCTCGTCTAGAGCCTGTGACAACCACAGATTGTAATGTGATGGCATCCTCTTTCTCTGGCAAATTCTTTTGATCATTTGCCAAAGTAATTGAGGCAGTGAGTGTACTCAGTGCAAAAATTGAGGAGTGAAGAATGAATTGAGAAAAATATGTACGCATATTGGCTTCCTTAACGATCTAGACCGATATAGCAAAGCCGATGCCAAATATTTTATTATTTATTATCAATATATTAAGAAGATTAAATAAAAGAATCATTGTTTGAATTTAAACAATGATTCAAAAAAATGTTTATAAAACTACAGTTGTGAAATCTGCAAATCGCTTAAACAAGTTGGTTTTGTAAATATGACTGATATAACTGAAAGTAAGCTGACTGCTGCTGTATTAACTGCTCATGCGAACCTTCTTCTACCACATGGCCATTTTCAATCACAACAATTTTGTCGGCCTCACGAATGGTACTCAGCCGATGTGCAATGACAATACATGTTCTATTTTGGCATAAGCGTCTGAGCGCATATTGTATTTTTTGCTCGGTATAAATATCGATTGCAGAGGTGGCTTCATCTAGAATTAATATTTTGGGGTTTGCCAAATAAGCACGAACTAAACAAACAAGTTGCCTTTGTCCATGACTAAGATTTTTCCCAAGCGCTCCCACTTCGGTGGAATAGCCTTGGGGCAGTTGTTGCAATATCTCATCTGCTCCTAAATCTTCAATAACTTGGATAAGTTTCTGATCTGAAGCATCAGGTTGAACTAGACGTAAGTTATCTAAAATTGTTCCACTAAATAGAACGTTATCTTGTAAAACAATACTCACATGCTGTCTTAAACTTGCAAGATGAATACTCTGTATTGGATAACGGTCTAGAAAAATTCCACCTTGCTGGGGTTCATAAAATCGCGTTAGTAACTGAACCATGGTACTTTTGCCATGTCCAGTTGGCCCTACAATCGCAATTATTTTTCCAGCTTCAATGTCCAAATTAAAGTTTTGTAAAACAGGTTTGTGGGTATAGGCAAAATCTACCGACTGAAAACGAATATGACCATTTAACTGTTCAAGCTTCACAGCATTCGGTTGTTCTTGAATCGTAGATTGAGTGTCTAAAAGTAGAAATATTCGCTGCGCACATGCTGCTCCATTGGCATAACGTTCAAATAAATCGGTCAGTTCCTGTAACGGCGCTAAGAATAAAAACACATAGAAAATACTTTCTGCAAACTGCCCTATACTAATCATGCCATCACTATAAGCATAACTACCAATCACAATAAATCCGGCAGTAGCTAGAGTTGAAAGTAGACCTGTAAAGGGAGCAAACCAACTGGTCCGCTTGCTGCCATAAATAATAGAATTATTAAAGTCTTTTAATAATTCTTGATAACGAGATTGATTGGTTTCAGTGTAATTTAACTGCTGAATGATTTTTGCTCCATTTACTGTTTCAACCAAATGAGCAGTAAACCGACTGCGTTCCTCCGCAACTCGTCCCCAATGTTTTTGTGATGACTTTTTAAAAATTGCAGTCATTCCAAATAAAATGGGTAGCGTCGCAAATAAACACCAGAAAAATGGTGGATAGATATGCCAAAGAAGTACTGAAGCTAATCCACAACGCAAAATTGCCGAAAGTAACTCTGGTGGCCCTTGTATTAAAACAGGCTCTAGTGTTTCGACATCACGATCAGCCCGTGAAATAATCCTGCCAGCCTTGGTACGATCAAAATAACCAATATTTAAACTTTGGATATGCTGAAATAACGAACGTCTTAAACCATTAATCACTTTCAACGCTGCTCGGCCTGAGAGATATTTTGACACACCCGCTAAAGCAAAACGACAAATCCAACTCAAGGTTAAAATGCTAATCGCAATGAATAAAACAGGCTGATTCAATACCATTTTTCCAGCAATTTGTTGAAAGCCCGAATCTAAAATATATTTCACTACCCAAGGCCGAACAAAAACGCTCATTACTTGTAAAATTTCTACTGCAATTAAAGCAAGCAGCAAGTAACGAATGGGATAAACTAAAGGAATAAGTTTTTTTAGCATTCCTCTATGAATTGAGGTATTTGCCAAATTTTCTTCAATTTGTAGATCAGCTGATTTTGTAAATGGGCGGAAATTTTTAACACTGGTATTCATGCATCAATCTCCTGCTGCTCTAACTGAAAACCCATCAACTCTCGATAAAACAAACAATCTTGAACCAATTCAGCATGTGTGCCTTGGGCAATAATATGACCCTGATCAAGCACAATAACGCGATCAGATAAAGCAATCGTGGTTTGTTTATTAGAGTTAATAATGATTGTTTTCTTAAAATGGTTTCCATCATCAGAAAGTCCTGATAGTCGCTGTAAAACTTGTTTTTCTGTAGTGGCATCTAAGGCACTGGTAGAATCATCTAGTGCTAAAATTGGTGAATTTTTTAAAATAGAACGGGCCAAGGCAAGTCGTTGTTTTTGTCCTCCAGATAAGGTAACGCCCTTGTCCCCAATCAACGTGTCTAAGCCATGATCAAGTCGTTGTAATAGTTCAGATGCAGAAGCTAAATGTAAAGCCTCTTTCATCTCTTGCTCCGTTGCATCTTGCTTAGCAACTCTTAAGTTATCTGCCAGTGTGCCACTAAAAAAGAAATTTTCTTGAGGAATGATCTGAACCCAATGTCGTAATTCAAATAGGCTCAAATCTTTAATATTCGTCCATCCCATTTGCTCAGAACCAATTAAAATTTGCCCTTCTGTTGGGTCAATAAACCGATTGAGTAAATTCATCAAAGTCGTTTTACCTGAGCCTGTCTTACCGACAACAGTAATGATTTCACCTGCTCGAAATTCAACACTGCATTGCTTTAAAATAAAATTTTTTGTTGTTTTATCCTGAAAGCTGACATTTTCTAATTTAATGCTTAACTCATCACGCCATTGCAACGTTAGAGGATATTGTTGATCTTCAATTGCGGACTTCTCATCTAGCATTTGCCAGATTCTTGTTGCAGACGAGCGAGCATCGGCAAAAATATGTAAGACCTGACCAATGCTTTCAATACGAAACACCAATAAATTTGCCATGAGAATGGCAGCAACAAATTGCCCTACTTGCAACTGATTTTGACCAATTAAATAAGCACCAAAAGCAATGACCCATAAGTAAGAACCCGCAATAATTACTTGCGGAATAGGTAACCGTTTTGCACTTGTCTTGATGGTCTGAATAGAATGATGAATAAATAGATCTACAACATGGTTAAAACGTTGTAAAAGTTTCTCTTCGAGTTGAAAAGCTTTGACTACCCGAATTCCATTGACGCTTTCTGCCAATGTATCGCTGACTTTTTCATATGCAGATGCAACTTGATGGTCCAGAACCACCAATTGATTGGTCAGTTTAAATAGAACCCAAAGCCCTAAAAAAATAAATAATAAAGGAACTAGGCCAAGCCAAGGATGATACCAACACAAGAGCCCAACGGTTACGGTAACAACCAAGCTTGACTCAAATACTTGACGCCAAAAATTGATGAGCGCTTCTTTTAATTTATCTGAATCACGTGTTGTACGAGATAATACTTCTCCTAGCCCATGTTTCCAGTGCCATGAAACATCTAAATGCTGTACTTGGCTAAAGATTCTTTCCCTTAAAATACTTAGCAGTTGCTGGCCAATGGTTAAAGCACTTAACCCTGCTAAATATTGAATAACAGCTCTAATACTTGCAATACTCGTAAGTAGAATGAACCAAAACCAAGGATTTAAAGGATCAGTGATAGCATGCTGAAATAAGGTTGCTCGTTCACTATGTTTTAAGGTATCAATCGCATGACCGATTGAATACTGTTGAAGTGCTAACCCGATATTTGCGATAACAAATAAGGTCGCCGTCAATACAAAACGAAATGGCATAAAACGATATAAAGCCAAACTTCGCAATAATGGATAATTTTTAAACATAAAAGATAGTAAAAATTTAAGATTCCGTTTTATTGCGAGATTCATGCCAAATTAATGACCTTAAAAAATATTTTAAATTATTGTTTTATATTGTTTTTATAGAGCGCTATTTATGGGGGTGTTGTTTTTAAAACACCAACGCAATTCTTGTGTTGTAATCGCAACAAAATTTGATATATCAACATCATAAAAAAAGATATTAAAAATAATTTATAAATATCAATAAATTAATGAGTGGCATCAATTTTGCTTTAAAGCATGAAAACCACAAAAGGATGTCACGATGACAACACTTCAAACTCAACCATTAAACACACTTTGGTATACACGCTGCCCCGTACCAACTGGTCTAGGCATTTCAATTCAAAAAGGTTGGCTCAAAGAAAAATTTAATGAGCAGCAGATTGAAATAAAATCAATTCGAGAATCAAACTCCAAAGATATTCGTAACTCCCATTTTAACCATACCCTTGCCAACTCAGTTCGACATGGCGGCAGTATTCCTGCAATTTGGGCATATGCATCTGGTCAAAAAACCAAAGTGATTGGCTTATCTTGGGCTGATGAAGTTCAATTGTTATTAACACGCTACGATTCAAACATCAAAACTGTTGCAGACTTAAAAGGCAAACGTTTTGGTATTCCACTGAATCAAGATGCAATTATTGATTTCTCACGTGCACAGGCGATTCGTGGTTTAGAGAATGCCTTAAAAATAGTGGATTTGAAGGTGAGCGATCTTGAGTTGGTCGATTGTTTACGAGCAGATATTTTAGCTGCACAGCAACAACAGCCTGAAGAAAATGATTCTAGTTTTTATGGTAATCGCAACAAAATTAATGCAAGTGCAGAAATCGTGGCATTAATTAAAGGTGATGTCGATGCTATTTTCCTAAAAGGTGCACATGCTGCGCAAATTGCTCATGATTTCGCCCTGCATACTATTATTGATATTGGCTCACATCCAGACCCTATTCTACGCTCTAATAATGGAACACCAAGAACGCTCACTGTTGATGAAGATTTTCTAACGCAATATCCAGAGCAAGCCCAAGCGATTGTCGATGCTGTTTTACAAGCAGAACAATGGGCTCATGCCCATCCCGATGAAACCCATCGTTATTTGGCAAAAGAGTGTAATAGCAGTGAACAATGGGTTCATGCGGCGTATGGTGCAGATGCGCATCTGAAACTCAACACTAACTTTGATGAGACTTCTATTGTTGCTTTACAAGACCTGAGTGACTTTCTATACCGCTGGAACTTTATTCCTGCACAGATTAATGTTCGTGAATGGCTGGCGCAGGATATTTCTATTCAAGCTCAAGTGGCTTAATACTTCAAAACAAAAAGGTTGTCTTGATGACAACCTTTTTTATTTTTAGCATCCAAATTCAAGTAACCCTAAACTATCGTAGTAGTTAGCATCGGTAATGTTAATCTCTTTAACAACAATTATTTTAACGGAGTCTTATCGAGTTTTATCCAATTTTAGGATTAGCTTTCAGCTGGAGTTACTTTGGTTTCGCCCAAAGTAACCAAAGGCATTGTCATCTGCAAAACCTGTTCTTTTCTTGGATTTATTAAAACCTCTCGTAGAAACAGTCTCTTGTTTAAACCATGCAGGTTGCAGATGACGTTTCCGAGTATCATATTTACTTTTGAACTTGGGTTATTTACTAAATTTAGTCACATTTTCCGCCTGTTTCTTCAGAAGCACTGAGTTGTATTCTCCTGGTGGAATATTATTTAAATAATAATTTCCAACATGATAGAGCCTCCAGCGAATTGGATCATGCGTGGTGTGAGTTCGTGCATTCCGCCAGAAGCGGTCTAGATTCCATTTCGATAAGGTTGAACTTGCGCCGAGTAATCCAAAAATTTCACTCGAAATTTTTAAAGATGCATGATCAGACTGACTACGGGTAGCAGCAACCGATAAAATCAGTTCAGTTTGTAAGTCTTCATCTTCTACATTTGCCAAATGCTGTTCAAAAATCTGTGCTGAACGATCTAACAATGCCTCAGCCGAACGGACCAAAACAGCAAACTCACCAATTTGTTTAATAATATGAGATTCATGTGTAGGCGAATCGACACCACTTTCTACCCATGGACGAGCATGATGTTGTAAATAGTCAATCCCGCCTTGTAATGCCCCTTTGGCAATTCCTGTGTCCATTGCAGCGTGTAAAATCTGAGGCCAAGTCAGTCCCGTACGTAAAACCGTGCCTAAACCACCCGTATTTCGCTTAGCAACATAACGTTCATCAACAATCACATCTTTAAAATTAACAGTGCCACTGACACTATTATTTTGTCCCATTGCATCCCAGTCATCGAGCAACTCTACTCCCTGTGTATCTCGATGAATTAAAATTGAGACTGGTCCATCATCACTACCCGCAAATAAAGAAATCCATTCTGCGAGTAAAGAGCCCGTAGAGTAAAACTTACTGCCATTTAAAATTAATTGTCCTTCTGCATTTCGTTCTACACGTGTTTTATGTTGAAACTTATCTTTGCCTCCCACTTCTGCAAGTGCATTGCCCAAACGTTTTCCACTTAATACATCGCCAAGTAATTGATCACGAATTTCATCGTCATAGCCAGTTAAAATTCCTCGGAACATAGTGAAGTGAATCTGTAATAACTGCCCTATACCACCATCAGCAGATGAAATAATTTTCACCACATTCACCAAGGTTGAAATACTGGCACCTAAGCCCCCAAATTGTTTAGGCACAATTATCGCGGTTAAACCAGCTTCTGAAATTAAACGCGCCTGATCATAAGGTACTGTCTTGTTGTAACTTGGATCTCGAGCAAATTGATTCAGTTGATCTGCCACCTCTTTTGCAATCTCAAGTGCTTCTTGGTCACTTTGAATATGTCTTACGCTTCCTAATTCTAAAAAACTGCGTTGGTTAATATCGTTCATTTTTAACTCCAGAAAATCTGTTCTTTTTTATGCGCTAACTTCAAGCACGTTGTTTTTAAACAAGCTTGGCGCATGGGTAAGCAAAGTTTTGGTATATATATGTTGAGGATGGCTCAGCACTTGGTCTGTTTCACCGTATTCAACAATATGTCCATTTTTTAATACGGCGACTCGATCTGCGATTGCACGAACAACCCCTAGGTTATGGGTCACAAATAGTAAGGTTACACCTTGCTGCTGAAGGTCTTGTAACAGTTTTAAAATAGATGCCTGAACTGAAACATCCAAAGCAGAGGTAATCTCATCACAAATCAAAACATCAGGTTGGCACAGCAAAGCTCGCGCGATCGCTACGCGTTGTCTCTCTCCACCCGATAAATCTCTAGGATAGAGTTCTTGAACTTGTATAGGCAGAGAGACTTGTTTAAGTACCTGTGTGACTTTTTCTATGGCTTCTTGTCGAGATGCTCCAAAGAAATGCTGTACAACTTTAATTAATGTCTGACCAATCGTATGCGCTGGATTCAAGGCTTTATAAGGGTTTTGAAAGATATATTGCAGTTTATGTCGCTGCTGCAAATGGCGCTGTTGCCCACGTAACGACAAGACTTCATCTGCTAATGTAATTTGTCCATCTGCATTTTCATTCAGGCCAGCAATCACACGTGATAAAGTCGTCTTACCCGAACCTGATTCACCAACTAATGCTAAACATTCGCCTTTTTTGAGTTGAAATGAGATATCGAAAAGAGCCTGTTGCTGCCCATACCATGCATTAATATGTTCAACTTTTAGCAGTGCTTCTCGATCAGTTCCTCGTTCAATAACCTGATGATCAATCTCTTTAAAATTAATCACACCAACATGATCCGAATGGTGACAAGCAACAAAATGCGGGTCAAACTCATCTTTTAATTGAGTTAATTCAGGTTGTTTTTGACGGCATATGTCTGTGGCGAAAGTACAGCGTACTGCAAAAGCACATCCTGCTGGACGCTCATTTGGTGAAGGTGCATGTCCTTCAATTGGAGATAAATATTTACGAATGGCCACATCGGGAATGGCGTTAAGTAAACCTTGCGTATAAGGGTGTTTAGGGGTTTCAAATAGTTGGGTTAATACTGCATCTTCAGCGATTCGCCCTGAATATAAAACAATTACCCGATCTGCAATATCTTTTACAACCGTTAAATCATGCGATACATAAATAGCAGCAACATTATATTCGCGGCATAATTTACGAATGATGTTCAATACTAAAGTCTGCGTCGTCACATCTAAGGCGGTGGTTGGCTCATCTAAAACAATTAAACGTGGTTGTAATAAGAATGCCAAGGCCAATAAAATTCGTTGTTGCTGTCCACCCGAAAGCTGATGAGGATAACGCTTGAGAAATAGCTCATCATGAGGTAACCCCACTTCATCTAAAATTTTGGCTACTTTTTGGTATTTTTCAGCGTTCGATAGCTGTGCCTGATGGACTTCTAATAATTCAAATAAATGTTGACCAATACTTAATGCTGGGTTGAGTGCCGTTCCAGGATCTTGAGCGACATGACTAATTTTATAGCCACGAACCTGACGTAAAGCATGATCATCTAAACTGAGAATATCTTCATCATCCAGTTCAATTGTGCCTTGAATAATCTTGGCACCATGTCGTGCATAGCCCAATAAGGCACTCGATAATGTTGTTTTACCAGAACCACTCTCTCCGACCAGCCCTAAAACTTCACCTTCTCTCAAGCTAAATGAAATATTAGAAACGATATGATTGCCGGTGTTTACCAATGCCACGGTTAAGTCTGTTACGGTCAATACTGTATTTTTAAGTGTATTTGCCATGTTTATTTTTCCTCAATCCGAGCTGCTGCACGTCCAACGCCCTCTGCCAATACATTCGTTCCGAGTGCAAACAAAGCAATTAAAATGACAGGAGCAAACACGGCCCATGGTTGAACTAATAAACCAGCGCGATTTTCATTAATCATGAGTCCCCAATCTGCTGCTGGAGGTGCCACGCCATAACCCAGAAAAGCCAAACCAGATAACATTCCCACTGCCCATGTCAGCATCACCCCAAGATGAATAAGTAAAGGCGTCAACATATTGGGTAAAATTTCGCGGAATAAAATATAAGTTTTTGAATAACCAAGAATTCGGGCAGCTTCGATATATTCCTGTTCCACTAAATTAAGTGCAACGCTTCGCGCAAGACGCACGACTCCTGGAATAAAAGCAATTGAAACCGTTAAAACAATGAGCCAAGGCTGTCGACCTAACATCGAAACAATAAGTAAGACCAAAATAAGATCAGGAAAGGCCATAAAAACATCAGTCAGCCAAGTTACGAACTGATCAATCTTATTTCGGGCAAAAGCAGCTAATATGCCTAAACTAGAACCAATAACTAATGCGACCAAACTGGCAGCTAGCGTCATCCAGATAATTGAAGCACCGCCAGCAAGAACACGTGACCAAACATCATGACCAATATAGTCATAACCTAAAAATGATTTTCCTTCGGGTGGTCCATAAGTCATGCCGACCAATGCCGTAGGTTCAAATGCAACAAATAACGGTCCAACCAATGCGAAAATCAAAACTAGGGCTGTGACTACAAATCCAAAACGTACTTGTCTTTCACGGATTAATGTTTGAAAAAAGTTTCTTTGGTACCAATGAAGTGAGCTCATTTCCCACCTCCTTGCTGAATATTCTTTAACGCATTGCGACGATCGACAGGTTTTACCGTAATTGGTCGGCCAGACTTCCATAAACGTAATGCCTGACGTCGCCCTGGTGAACGTGCTTTATGTCTTTTTGCAGTTCGTATTTTTGGTGTGAGTAAAGTCGTGATTAAATCTGCAATTAAATTAACAACGACCACACAAATGGTGAGCAATAAAACGATTGCTTGAATGGTCGGGATATCCCTCATTTCGATTGCTGCATTAAGTGCATTACCAATACCGGGGTAACTGAAAACCACCTCAATAATGAGAGCACCACTCAGCAAAACTCGTATGGTCAATGCTGTACCCTGCACCACAGGAATCAATGCATTTGGTAAAACATGTTTCCAAATAATCCGGCGCTCAGGAATACCACGCAGTCGTGCAGAGGTCACATATTCCGACTCTAGCGCATCAATCATTGAACCACGTACTAAACGCATCAGATATGGAATGAGTGATAAAGCTAAAGTTAAAATTGGTAAAATTAAAAACTCTAGTTGGCTATAAGGAGACTCATTAGGAATCAGTAACGAGGCCGCTGGTAATATATGTAAAACCGATGTTGAAAAAAACATCATTAACCAAATCGCAATAACAAACCCCGGCACCGCTTTAAACACAATAGAGCTAGAGACAATAATACGATCGAGTTTGCTATCGCGATGAAGCGAGAGCCACACACCTAACACGACTGAAATCGGTACAGTAACGACAATCACGAGGCTCGTGAGTGCAACTGTATTACCAAAATAATTCTGAATAATTTCTAAAACAGGCACATTGGAATCAATCGAGCGTCCAAAATTACCTTGTAACAATTGACTCAACCAATGCCAGTATTGAAGCAATATCGGATCATTTAATCCCAATTGTTCACGAAGTATTTGTACCGTCGCTTCAGGTGCTTCTGGTCCTAAAATGACGCGAGCCGGGTCAGATGGAAGTGCTTGTGTTGCAATAAAAACAATGAGGCTAATAACAAATACAACCAATACCCCTGACACCAAACGTGTCAAAAACCAAGGTAACCATGCAGGAAATTCAAATGACTTGGCAATTGTTGGTTGTTGAATAGATGCTTCTATTTTGCTGGATTGAATTGTCATATTGGTTACCCTCTACGCCAGAATTCATCTGTACGCCACGCAGCAAAACCAGTGCGATCAGGGGTTACACCACCAATTTGGTTCGAATGTGCATCAAGGACATTATTAAAGCCCCAAATGAGTAAACCACCTTGCTCATGTTGAATATGCTGTGCTTCATGAACAAGAACTTTTCGTTTTTCCAAATCGGGTTGTTGCAATGCTGCATGCACTAGTTCCGTAAAACGCTCATTCTTAAAACGAGTTTTATTATTTGCCGCACCTGGTCCATCAATTTGCAAAACTGTTAATAAGAAAGGACGTGAAACGTTCGAGCCTGTACTAAATGCCCAATCTTGTTTTACTGCATCCGCAAAGGTAGCAGCCTCAACCTGTTTTACATTAACAATGACACCAGCCTGAGCAGCATGTTGAGCAAAAACTAATGCGGCATTGCTATCCGGGCCTGTATATAAATCGACCGTTAAACTATTATTAAAACCAGCTTCTTTGAGTAACGCTTTTGCTTTATTCAAATCTTGCTTGCGCTGAGCAATACTGTGGTCATATACAGGATCGCTAAACGAATAAAGGTCATTTGCAACTCGTCCTTGCCCAGCTAAAGCACGTTTGACCAAATCGTCTCTATTGGCAATCAATCTAAAAGCTTGTCGTACCCGAGGATCATTGAACGGTGCTTTAGACGTATTCATATCAAATGATTGCCAAGCATCGGTTTCCGATGAAACTAGATTTAGTCGTTTATTAGATTGAATTAAAGCAATATGCTCAGCACTTACTCCAGATGCAATATCAATTTGGCCAGATTGCAAAGCAGCAAGACGCCCTGTCTGATCCTTAAAATCAATAATTTCTATTGCATCAGCATAAGGTTGATTTTCTTTCCAATAATTTTCAAAACGTACAAAACGTGAACGCTGGCCGGGTGTAAAACTTTCAAGCTTAAAGGGGCCAGCCCCGACTACATTTTTAACTGGGTCGTAATCTGTAGGAACAATACCACCCCAGCTCATCCATGCTTCTGGTAAAGCAACCAATCCTTTTCCTTGAGAAAAAGGAATTTCAACGGTGTATTCATCGCGCTTTTTAATTGCATCTCTTTGCAAAGAATAAAGATAAGCTGCAAATGGTGAGGCAAGTTTGGGGTCGGTTAATCGCCGTAAAGAGAAAATGACATCATCGGCTGTAATGGTTTTACCGTGGTGAAATTCGAGTCCTTTTTTTAGGCGAATAGTCCATTTGGTTCCGTCATTATTGGGTTCAGCAAATTCAGCAAGGGCAAGTTTTGGCTGAATATCTCGGCCCCATTCCCATAACTTTGCATATAAAGGCCAGCCTCTAAACGCACTGGACATACCAATAGGTTTATGTGCATCTAAGTTGCCTGCTTGGTTACCATTAATCACTCCAATTTTGATAACACCACCTTTTTTCGGCGTATCATTTTGGGGTGAAGCGGCAGTGGCGCTTTGAGAAGATGAAGAATCGGGCTTAGAACATCCTATAAGGCTTATTGCAGCAAAAGCACCAACACCTAATCCAGTCTGTTTGATGAGTTCTCTACGTGTAATTTTATTCATGCCTTCTCCCTTAAACCACGACTTCTTGATTCAAGAGGGAATCAATGGATGAATTTTTATTTAGCTTAGGTAACTCAAAACCATGATCTAGCTCTAATAATGGGAACAATAAATCTGCTACCCGATAGGCTTCTCCAATCAAAGGGAAACCAGACAAGATAAAGGCTGATACACCATAGCTTTCGTATTCTTTAATCCGTTTGGCAATATTTTCAGCACTACCCACTAAGGCAGTTCCTGCGGCTGGGTTTAAAATATCGAAACCAAATAAAGATGGGCCAGTCCAAACATTAGGATAAATTTCAAAATCTTTAGCTTGAGGCAAAACCCCTTGACGTAATTGTTCTAAGTTCTTTTGAATAGATGGATTGTTACTTTGATAACTCTCAAAACTTTCATTTGGGGGAAGCTGTCGTTTAGCAGCTTCGATTGCATAATTTACATCAATCTTGTCAAGTAACGACTGAGCATATTGCCAAGCCTCTTCTTCTGTTTCCCGAACAATAATTTGTAATCGAGTCCCAAATTCTAAAGTTCGGCCAATTTTGGCTGCCTCAGCCGCAACTTTGCTAAACTTTTCTCCAAGTAACGGCGGTGTATTCGCAAAACTTAAATATACATCTAACAATTCAACAGAGTGCTGAACGCCTTTGGCAGAAGTTCCAGCTCCCCACAACGGAACACCTTGTTTTTGAGTCGGACCACGCCATTTGGACATTGGAGATCCACCCTCTAAGCGTGGAGCAATTTGAATAAACTCGCCCTCAAATCCAGAGGTATCACCTAAGTAATTTTGCTGAAATGCATTCCAGTATTCTTTACTAAAGTCATAACGCTCATCATGAGTATAGTGAATGCCTAAAGCTGCCAAACCCTTATCATTTCCATTAACGACATTAAATAACAAACGCCCTTTAGAAAATGCATCAAAAGTTTGCGCATATTTTGCCAAAACTGCTGGTTGGACTTCTCCAGGATGTTGGGCAACCAGAAACTTTAAACGTTCAGTAAATGGAATTAAACTTGCAGCAACAGCAAGTGTTTCATACTCACTTGTACCCATGAGTGAACCGTAAAAACCAAGTCGATCTGCGGTAATTGCAATCTGTTGCAAGTGTTCATAATCGGTATCCCACCGCCCAGATTCCAACCAAGGATATGGTCCATCTGGAGAAGTGAGATACCATAAAAGTTTTACAGCCATAGTATTCTCGATCTTTATTTTTTAAATCTTTATCTAATTCAGGGGAAGTAAGCCCAGAGATTTTGCTTTTTCAGTCAATCCACTCATTTTCCATTGCTGATGTAAAACCCCTTGCCCGTATTCTCTGCTGCCACCGACTAATTCAGCGAGCAGCTGAATTTGAGCACCTTCTTCAAGCAATAAAATAAATTCAGCAGTTTCCTGTAGTCCTTGGCGTCCCCATACAGTTGCTCCGCCATTGGCTTCCAAGATGGCCCGATGTTCAATATCAACTTTGAGTTGATCTAAAATAAAATCCACTTCAGCTTGACGGCGATCAATGTAAATCGGCAACTCTTTAAACAAATGAAAGCGTTGAACAGGCACATAACGAATCGGTAAAGTGCGATGGGTTTGAGCCCAAGCGCCTAAATTCGGCGCGTGTACATGAGATATTGTGGTGACATCTGCATGCTCTTTAAAAAGCTTGTTATAGCGGCCACCTGCACTTTTTCTTCCCAATAAAACTTCACCATCAATTGTCTCCACCAATACTTTGCTTTTTTTATCTTTAGACCACGGCCCTGCATAGTTAAAAGTGACTAAGGTATTTTCAGGTCCACGTTCAACAAAATTAACGGTTCCATTTGCAGTAATTGTTCTTGTTTCACGGAATACTTCAAAAGCAAATTCAGCTTTTTCACGGTACAATTCGATAAAGTCATTGAGTTCACGAGACAATGGCGTTTGAATAAGTGTTGTCATAATCAAATCCTCTTTAAAATTTTTTATTTTGACGGCGTTTTAAAACTTCGAGTAAAGGGCGATGATCAACCCATGTTTCAATATCGACATCGCGCTCTAAGAAGCCATGCAACCAAAGAAAATCTTTTTGTTGTTTTAATAGTTCTAAACGGTCTTCACTTAATGACGGATGTAAAGACTTATGAAAATTATTTCGATAGGCTGTTGCAACACTCTCTGCCCCTGCAATCGTTTCATCTTCTAAAATGACCAAGACCTCATCTAAATGATCTTGTGCCCAATCGGCTGTATCAAACAATTCTTCAAGAAAATCGACGACCACATCAAAATGATCTTCTAATAGGTCTTCATGGACTGTAATGGGACGAGGTGTGCCGTTATTAACACGAGAAGTCACATCTTCAAATTTATCTAAATCAATTCCAACTTTAAGACCGCGTTTAGTTGCAGCTTCAACAGCAGATGCTCCTTTTACATACACAGCATCAACTTCACCTGTAATTAATGCGTCTAAACCTGACCAATACGTACTCGCATCACGATTTTCTTTAGATCCAGCACGCTCAGGTACTTCAATAAAATTCACATCTCTGAAAGTGAGATTGGCAAGTTGTAACGCACCACGAATACCTTGCAATGACATGGCTCTAAAAATACTGCCAGCACGTTTGTCAGCGTATTCTGGTAAAGCAACTTTCGCATTTTTTAAATGCTCTGGCTGGCTAATATCTGAATCAGGTCGCACAATAATGACTTGCCACTCATCAATCCAAGTCAATCCAATGAGTCGGCTCGGCGCGCCTTCAGAGCGTGCAGCTAATGCAGGTACATTTCCACCTTCTCGGAACAGAGCTGGCAATTGATGATCAAAATGATGAACCGATAAACCTTTACGCGCATCTTGCAAGACGGCAACATCAATGCCGTGTTTTTCAAACTTTTTAACTAAAGTACCGCGTTTTAATGAAATACCTGTTGCTGTGGGTACTGGACATCGAGTGACCCAAATTTCAGACAGGATGTTTTTTACAAATTCTTTAGAATTTTCTTTTTTATCTACTACAAGTGACATACGGATTCCTTAGGATAATTCCACTTTCATCAGTCACATTGAGCAGCTTTTATGCCAATTTAATTTATTTTTTATTTTCAATTATTTATGTAAAAACAGCAGAATTAGATATGTTTATATTTCATCATTTTTCAAGGCTAGTGTTGTTTTATCAACAATTATTTTAGACAAATATAACTTTCAATATATTTGTTATAGCTAATTTTTTAATTCAACAATTTTTCAGGAGACCAGAGCTCTATCTTCTAGATATAAGTAACAAAAGCAACTGCTACAGTATGTCTCAAAAATTATTATTGCGTAGATCAAATACGATGAAAATTTATTTAATAATGCTAAATAGCTTTTGTTATTGTTTAAAATGTATTCAATATTATTTTTATTAATTAAAGCCTTTTATTTTAATTTATATAATGATCAAAAAACTTGGAGCTGAAATTATAATTA